>CAMBRL010000010.1 GCA_945870105.1 Chitinophaga pinensis | reverse complement strand
GCATATTGTGCTGTTCCCCTTTTAAAAAGCACCTGAATGCGGATGTCAAAATCCTCAATCATGGTACTGCTTAGTTGTGCAATAAGCTGTTCAAAGTTCACGGTAGCTCCGTGGTAAGCCGCAACGGTGCTTTTCCATTGCGTGTATTTTGCCAGATACATCAGCCTTATCGCATGAAAGAAACTGAATAATACAGCTATAAGCGGATTGCCTATCTGCGCATGCAGTTTGCTGTCGTGGTCAGAAGAAATGATGTTCATCTTCTTTTTGCTGTTTTTGGTGCCGTTATCGAATTGATTTTCGGTAGGCGACCATGTTTGTGTACTCATTTTGTTTTTGTTTTTTTAGTTAATAATGAAGCGTTAATTAATCTGATAACGCTATTTTGATACTGCATATTGTGCTACTCCATAAATTTTAACAGATTTTAACAATTGCTATTGAAAAAGGGCCTCCGTAACCGTTACGGCAGCACTTTGCATTGTCCGATTGCCTCCGTAACTGTTACGGCACGACTTTGCATTGTCCGATTACCTCCGTAACCGTTACGGTATGACTTTGTATTGTCCGATTGCCTCCGTAACCGTTACGGTAAGACTTCGGATTAAAGGATTAGCACCGTAACCGTTACGGCATGACTTCGGATTAAGACATTACCTCCGTAACCGTTACGGTATGACTTTGCATTGTCCGATTGCCTCCGTAACCGTTACGGTGAGACTTTGGATTAAGAGATTACCACTGTGGTCGCCACGGTAAGGTTTGCGCAGCTGGCGCGAGCGTCCCGCTCGTGCCGTTTATTGCTTTGCCTCGGGCAAATTATATTTTTTAGCTTTGCTACATGTCAGAAAAATACAAAACCTACGAGGGCAGTGTATATTATGTAACACTAACGGTGGTTGGCTGGATTGATATTTTTACCCGAAAAGAGTATGTATATGAACTGATGAAAAACATACAATATTGTCAACAAAATAAAGGTCTTGAATTGTATGCATATGTAATTATGCCAAATCACCTTCATTGGATAGCAAGAGCTGAGGAAGGCAGATTGAGCGAAATATTACGCGATTTTAAAAGCTATACCGCTAAAGTATTAATTGATATGGTTGACAAACATCAGGGCGAAAGCCGCAGAGAATGGCTGATGTATATGTTCCGCTATTTCGGGAAATACAATAACCAGAATAAGGAGTTTCAGTTTTGGCAGCAACACAACCATCCAATAGAGTTGTGGAGTGAGGATGTGATTAAACAGAAAATAGCCTACTTGCATAACAATCCGGTGAAAGCAGGATTTGTTGCTGAACCGCATCATTGGTTATACAGCAGTGGAAATGAGTTTAGTGAAATAAAAGTGTTGGATGCTAATGTATAGAAACAGCGTGTTGTCGGGGACGACAAATAATAGACGACACGAGGCAAGAGCCTCGCGTCTGCTATGCGCAATACGCTCGCGGGTGCGGGGCTGGAGAGAGGGTTATCTAAACGGCAGGCATGCGAATTTTCTCCCACTAAAAGAATTTATTGAAGGTGTAGATTTTGAATGGAATGACTGGAATCCTTATCATTCACTCTCTAGTAATGAAGATGTTGAACAATTTTACATGACAAATTTTGAAGGCAAGCAAGCCATGGGATGGCTACACAACCGTTCAGCTTATTGGGCAAATGTTACTCCTGATTGTTTTTTTACAGAAGATGATGATAATGATCCAAACACTCAAGAAGTTCCTGTTTTTTGCCCAGATGATGATATTAGTTGCACAGGCGCTATCGAAGAAGTTTCAGAAGAAACATATTTTATAGAACACATGACTACTGGTACAGAATTAAACGTAGAGTTTTATGATACTTATACAGGAGCGCCACTAACCTCTTCACCTTGGGATCAAATAGCGTATGTTTTATCTGATGGCACGGTAAACTTTATTGGACCTCTTATGGACGAAACAAACCCTGACTGGGCTTTTAAAATATGGGAAGGGATTGATTTCCGCAATTCACTACACCAGGCGTATCTTAAAGATACAGCTGTTTGTCCCGGTACATTATTTACAGTGCAACATTTACTTAAAAATTTTACCGATAGCGGGGCTGCTTTTGCCTGGTTTTATAATGGTAACTGGCAAAGTGCAGATGCAGCGTTTTTAGCTGCCGGTGCAGGATGGAGTGAAATAATGCTTTGTATAAATGGACACAATAGAGATACACTTACTGCACGTATTTTTATAAAAAATTGCAGTGAAAGGCCGTCAGCTGAAATTGAATCGAAAAAATATAGTTATAATTACAGTGAATTTAATAGGTTAAAACATCAACAGTATAAAACTGATATTTCCGAAAGCACGCCAGATAAACTTTATGCTGTAAATGGAGGAATAAATGTTTATCCAGTGCCTTCATCAGGCGTAGTTATAATAGAATTAACTGCTGAAAATTCTGAATGTAATTATGAGATCTTTAATATGACAGGTGAAATTATTTTTAAAGGAGCAAGTAAACAAAATCTTATTTCTATTGATTTGTCCAACCATGCAAAAGGTTTTTATTCCCTTACATTAATTTCTCCTAATTTTGGTATAAGTAATCACAAACTAATTCTTCAATAGATGAGGAAATTAATTTATTTTTTTGCTATCTTGGGTTCTATTCTCCTATTATCCTTAGCAAGTTGTAAAAAAGATTGCCCCGATGAACCTCCACCAATAGATACTCTTCCAGACACTTCAGGATGTAACCCCGTTCCTCGTTACCTCTCTGCTGATGACCTGTCATTTGGAGTTTTTATTTATGGTGATACCATAAGGTATTTTAAAACATTAAATTCTCTTTACTTATTTGATAGAACAGAAATAGCAAATTCTTTTTCTGGTGACTGCAGCAATGATTTTGAATATTTTGGGGCTGCGTATTTAACAACAACTAATATTTCAGCAATTAATTATTACTTATTCCCTCACTTTGAACCAAATTTTCCTGAAAATTTATTTATTAAAATAGGTTCTACGAGTCAATCTGGGTGTTTAAGTAATTTTAAAATAAGTACTGAAACAGATATTGCTGATTTAGACAGTATTCAACTATTAGATAAAATATTTTACGATGTTTACTACAGAACAGATGATGTTGGTTGTGCTTCTGAGATGTATTACAATAAGCAGTATGGTGTTGTAGGATTTAACTGGCAGGGTGAGTGGTATGTATTGGAAACGGATAGTTTGTAAAACAAGCGCATTGTAACCGCAAGCGGTAAACTTTTTACAGAGAAGGTTATAAGTAAATAAAAAGCTCCCTCGCCTAAGGCGAGGGAGCTTTTTATTTATAATGATTTAAACGATTTAATTCTGCACCGCACTCGCGAGCGTGTTCACTTTTTTCTACCTATACTAATTTTGAAACGTGAATGCTGGCGCGAGCGTCCCGCTCGTGCCGTCTATTCCTTTGCCTCGGGCAAATTATTTTTTATGAACCGCAGGAGTTTTGCTCTAGCAAAAGCTTGAGGGTGCAGGCTTGCTTGAAGATTTACTGGTGTGGTATTAATTCTGCTTCACAACCCCGCTTACCATACTGATAGATTTAGTTACCAAATCAGTATCTGTTTGCAACTGGTAAAAATACTGACCGGGTGCAAGGGTTGAGATATCATACGTTTCGTTGTACTCACCTGCTGTGCGGTTGCCTGCAAATAAAACTTTACCCACGCTGCCGTCAACACTGAAAATCATCAGTTTCACTGGTGTGTTTTGCGGAAGTTGGTAATTAATAGTTATAGAAGAAGAGGAAGGGTTAGGAAAAGCCGTTAATTTAAACTGGTCGTCACCATTGTTTTGCGACAAAGCAGGTCTGGCTGTTATTGCATTCATAAAAAATGCAGAGAACAGAATTAAGGTATAGGTTTTAATGTTGAACATGTTGGTTTGGTTTTATGGTTGGTTATTGGTTGGTTTATACGGCAGTATCTTTCATTAATTCTTCTTCAACTGCTTCTACTTTAGTGTCTTGTTCGCCTTCTGTTGCTTTCTTTTCAATTTTCACCTCTACATGGGTTACTTTGTATTGTCCTTCGTTTAAAGCTGCAATGGCAGCAAGAATATCTTTTTCGTTAGTCTTTGTATCATCAAATTTAAAGGTAGCTGTCTTTTCTTCAAAATTTACGTTGCTGTAGGTAACGCCTTCCAGTTCAGCAACTGTCTTTTCAATGGTTTTGGCGCAACCTTCAGCACAGGTCATTCCGTCAAGCGTAATATTCATTTCGGCTGTAGAAACAACGTTATCATTTCCGCCCGAAGAACAGGAATAATATACCTGCATGCCAACAAAAGCGAGAACAAAAAACAGAACTTTTTTCATGAGCTTATTCTTTAAATTTCGCGCAAATGTATAGGTAATCACATTAAAATTTGATTTAAAATCTAGCGTTTTTTCGCACACTCATTTATGACGAAACATTCTTCTTCTTTGTCGGTATAAATGCAGGTTTCGTCTATTTTTGGGGCATCTGGAAGATATTGCGCTGTGTGGCATTATGGATTAATTACCTTTATCCGCCTTAAAAAAAGGCGATTACACCACTATCAATACACTTTCAATGAAGCATTTTTACATTTTAACTGCGCTGGCTTTTTCTGCTTTCAACGCATCGGCACAATCAACTTACCAAAGTGTTTATGCAATTTTTCAGGCCAACTGCACAATAGGTTGCCATGGAAATGGCGGCAACTCAGGAAACCTTGACCTTTATGGCGGAGGAAGTGCAAGCACCGTTTACAACAACATAGTTAATGTTACACCCGTTAATCCTGCTGCTGCTGCAAAAGGACATAAACGTATAGCACCCGGCTACCCTGAACGTAGTTTTTTACTGCGCAAATGCGCAACATCTTCATGGGATGCTGCCTACAGTCTTGATTTAACGGAAGGAGCAGCAATGCCGGATAATCAGCCAACATTAGAGAAAGAAGAAGTGGAATTAATTCGTCAATGGATTATGTATGGCGCACCGCAAAGCGGTCAGGTGGTTAGCACTCAAACGCTTTACGATTACTACCATGTAAATGGAAGACCAAGAATTGCAGTTCCTCCTGCACCAGCACCCGGTGAAGGTTTTCAGCTGCATATAGGACCTGTATTCCTTGACCCCTTGCAGGAAATTGAGTACTACAAAAAAGCAGCTGTTTTCAATTCCACTCCGTTTGAAGCCAACAAACTTAGCTGCACAATAGATGATGATTCGCACCACTTTCTGCTTTTTGGGTTTTTACCGGGTGCTGAAAGCGAGTTGGAAGAAGGGTTGCGCACCGTTGATGTTTCCAATGTGTTTCCCGACCAGACAAAGTACATTGTGGGCTGGGTAGATTCAGAAACAACCGACCTGCCTGATAATACAGCATATTATTTCAACGACAGCGCAGTTATAGATTTGAATTATCACATCATCAACTATGCTGAAGATTCCGTTTTGGCTGCCGAAGGATATGCCAATGTTTACACTCAACCAATTGGAACTGCTGAGCGTGAAATGAAATCAGAACTGGTTATTTATAATCCTACAGCACTTCTTATTTTTAATAACGGAGAAGAACAAACCTTTACAGGTTCTAAATTTGAATCCGGTTCACAAGATGACTGGAACATTTGGTTTCTTTCTACCCATACTCATAAGTACGGAACAGCCTACGACATTTATAAACGCAATGCTAACGGCAGTAAGGGTGATATTATCTATGACGGAAATTACAATACCGACTATACCTTCAATCAGGGTTATTACGATTGGCAACACCCTGCCAATAAATATTTTGATCCGCTGGAAACAGTTGAGGCTTCAAAAGGAATTGTTCACGAAGCAAAATATAAAATCAGCGACCCGAATGAACAGGCATTCCTTATCACTTTTGGTTTAACAACTGCCGATGAAATGATGCTTGTTTTTATGCAATACACCGTTAACGCTCCAATAGGAATTAACGAAGCAATCACAGCAGCTGATAATATTTCGGCATATCCAAACCCGGTTGCAGATATTTTAAACTTCTCTTATAACCTCAAAGAAGAATCAACCGTGGCAATTGATATTTATGATATCAATGGTAAGTTAGTTGCCAACCTGATGAACAAAACAGAAACACCAGGCAAAAAATACGCACAGATTAATACCAATGCCCCGGGTTGGACAAGCGGAACCTATTATGTTCGCCTGAGTGTAAACGGTGAAAGCATTTCAAAACAAATTGTAAAAATAGATTAAGGCTTTTATGAAAAAAATGGTAGTTGGCGCTATTGCGCTTATCAGCTTAAATGCAACAGCACAGGATACCTATCAACAAGTGTATTCACTTTTTCAGGCAAACTGCACAGTAGGATGCCACGGAAATGGCGGAACATCGGGAAATCTTGACCTTTATGGAGGTGGTGATGCTGCTGTAGTTTATGATAATATTGTAGGTATAAATCCTGTAAATCCAACTGCTTTATCAAAGGGCTACAAACGCATTTATCCTGGTCATCCCGAGAAAAGTTTTTTATTACGCAAATGCTCTTATAATGCATGGGATGATTATTACCCGATTGAAGTTGCTGAAGGAAATTCAATGCCTGATGGTCAACCTGTACTTGAAAAAGAAGAAGTAGAACTTATTCGCCAATGGATACTTTTCGGAGCAAAAGAAACGGGACAGGCTGTTGACCCGCAACTTTTGTATGACTACTACCATGTGAACGGAAAGCCGCGTCAGGCAACACCACCTGCGCCTGCTGAAGGCGAAGGTTTTCAGTTGCGCATGGGGCCATTCTTTCTGGCACCACAACAAGAGGTTGAATATTTCAAAAAACAAGACATCTCCTTGTTTGCCGACAGCGTTGCTGTAGGAAAACTTGAAACCTGGTTTAATGACGAATCGCATCACTTCATCATTTACAAATTTATTGATGGCACAGACGCAGATTACCCTGCAGGGATGAGAAATATTAATGACCCCGAAGGAAGTTCTTTAGGCGTGAACAATATGGTTGCTACCTGGCAGGATGCCTTTGCATACAATCTTCCCGGAAACACTGCTTTCAGATGGAAAGGCGATCAGGTATTAGACATGAATTATCACATTGTAAATTATGATGAAGATTCAATTATAGCAGCTGAATCATATACCAATGTCTATACTGCCGTACCTGATACAAATAAGATTGAAATGTTTTCGGTGCTAATTCCAATCAACGGAGTTGAGTTTATTCTGGGAACAGGAGATTACGGTCAGGATTTAATTATTCCTAACGATGGGGTTGACCATACTTTTACATACCGTTTTGGCTTCCCTTTTTATCCTCAGGCTCCAACATGGCATATCTGGTCGTTGCAGGGGCATACGCATGCACGCGGAAAAGATTTTGATCTCTATAAAAGCACTGCAAACGGTGAAAAAGGCGAGCAGTTTTATGAAGGGTTTTATAACCGTGATTATTCTTTCAATCAGGGTTTTTATGATTGGGAACACCCGGCAGTCCGCATCTTTGATCCGCTGTATGAAGTTTCTATTCAAACAGGGATAATCATGGAAGCAACCTATCAGAATTTTACAGTTGATACACTTTGGTGGGGCAACACTACTCAGGATGAAATGATGTTGTTTTATGTGCAATATACCCAGGAAGCTCTTCCTGATACGGCCTCTTCTGTTAATGAACATACTAACCCGGTTTCTTTCATCAGTTTCCCAAATCCATTGAGAGAAAGCACTCAGATTTTTGTTACTCTTCCTGCTTCTGACAGAATACAGTTAGATGTATTTAACATGGCGGGCGAAAAAATTACCACGCTTGCCAATGCGCAGTTTGGCGCAGGGCAACATCGGTTCGAGTTTTCGTCAAAGGAGCTGAACTTAGCACAGGGAATCTATCTTGCCCGTCTGAATACTTCGCAGGGAACGCAGAGTATCAGGATGACGGTTGTTGATTAGTACCTCAACAAATAGTTGCAAAGATTGAGTGAAGCTCTTAAAGGGCTTGTTATATCTTTGCGCCTTCAATCAATAAAAATGTCTGACAGAAAAGTTCGTGTGCGATTTGCGCCCAGTCCAACAGGGCCTTTACATATTGGCGGTGTGCGCACTGCTTTATACAATTACCTTTTTGCAAAAAAACTTGGCGGTGATTTTATTCTCCGCATTGAAGATACCGACCAGGGACGATATGTTGAAGGTGCAGAAGATTATATAATTCAATCATTGAAATGGGTAGGCATTGAACCTAATGAAGGAGTTGGTTTTGGGGATGGCCCTCATGCGCCTTACCGCCAGAGCGACCGGAAAGAAGGCTACAAACAGTTTGCCGAGCAATTGGTAAAAAGTGGTCATGCCTATTATGCATTTGATACTTCGGAAGAACTGGATGCGTTACGCAAAAAGCTGGAAGCTGATAAAGCACCTGTTACTGCTTATGGTTCAGCGGTGCGAATGGAAATGAAAAACTCGCTTACGCTTTCTGCTGATGAAGTTGCAGCAAAACTCAGCGCAGGTGAGCAGTATGTTATTCGTATTAAGATCACAGAAAACGAAGAGGTAAGAGTTCAGGATTTAATTCGCGGTGAAGTGGTGTTCAGCACTTCGCTTATGGACGATAAAGTTTTATTCAAGAGTGATGGAATGCCAACGTATCACCTTGCCAATGTTGCAGATGATTATGCCATGCAGATTACACATGTAATACGTGGTGAGGAATGGTTGTCATCTGCTCCTTTACATGTGCTATTGTATCGCTATTTAGGCTGGGAAAACAAGATGCCGCAATTCGCGCATCTGCCTTTATTATTAAAACCCGATGGCAACGGAAAGCTAAGCAAACGTGATGGAGATAAACTTGGATTTCCTGTTTTTCCATTGGAATTTAAAGACCCGAAGACAGGAGAAATTTCATCCGGCTATCGTGAAAAAGGATATTTGCCGGAGGCGGTGATAAACATTATTGCTTTCCTCGGCTGGAATCCGGGAACGGAGCAAGAGATTTATTCTCTGGAAGAATTGGAAGAGGCTTTCTCCATGGAGCATGTGCACAAAGCCGGAGCAAAATTCAATTTTGAAAAAGCGAAATGGTTTAACGAGCACTACATCAAAGCTACACCCGATGAAAATTTAGCCGAGATGATTTTACCGCTTGCAAAAGAGAAGTTTGGCGTAACGGATATAAAATTTCTGAAGCATGTGTGTGCATTGTTGAAAGACCGTGTTTCGTTTATGAATGATATTGTTGCCGGCAACGAATACATTTACAAAGCACCTGAAAATTACAGTGCTGAAGCACTAAAGAAATTGGGAACTCCAAACCTGCAAGGATTACAAGACCTTGTAGGGTTTATCAATTCCATTTCAGATTTCTCTTCCGCAAACATTGAAACTTCATTGAAACAATTTGCAGAAAGCAACGAAGTGAAATTAGGTGATTTGATGAAATTCACACGCATCAGTATTGTTGGTGACCTTAGTGGTCCTGCCGTTCCTGATTTGATGGTGCTGCTGGGGAAAGAAGAAACAATAAGACGGCTGGGATATTTAATTTTGAAGCTTCACCCAAATTATGATTATTTAATAGATTTTTTAAATAAACTTGGAATAAAATAATCTTAGTGCCCTTAGTGGTAAAAACAACATGGAAGAGTTAAAGAAAGAAGAAGAAAAGTCACTCAACTTCCTCGAGGAAATTGTGGAGGCTGATTTAAAATCAGGAAAATATACAAGCATTCTTACGCGCTTCCCGCCTGAGCCGAATGGGTATCTGCACATCGGGCACAGCAAATCTATTTGCATCAATTTTGGGTTGGCAAAAAAATACGGGGGTAAAACCAATCTGCGTTTTGATGATACCAACCCAACCACCGAAGATGTAGAATATGTGGACAGCATTAAGGCCGACATCAAATGGTTAGGATTCGAATGGGCAAATGAATTTTATGCCAGCGATTATTTTCCACAGATTTATGAATTTGCTTTAACACTTATCCGCAAAGGATTGGCCTATGTGGACGATTCTACTTCCGAAGAAATTGCCGCAATGAAAGGCACACCCACTGAGCCCGGCAAAAACAGTCCTTACCGCGACCGCACACCAGAAGAGAATGAAGAGCTTTTCGTGAAAATGAAAAACGGAGAATTTCCAGAAGGTTCAAAAACATTGCGGGCAAAAATTGACATGGCTTCGCCCAACATGATTTTGCGCGACCCGCTTTTGTATCGCATAAAATTTGCGCATCATCACCGCACCGGCAACACATGGTGCATTTATCCGATGTATGATTTTGCGCACGGACAAAGCGACTCCATTGAAAATATCACACACAGCATTTGCACGTTGGAGTTTGTTCCCCATCGTGCGTTGTATGACTGGTGCATTGAGAAACTGGAAATTTTCCCTTCAAAACAATATGAGTTTGCGCGACTGAACGTGAATTACACGGTGATGAGCAAACGCAAATTTTTGCAGTTGGTAAACGAGAATTTTGTGAACGGCTGGGACGACCCGCGCATGCCCACTATTTCAGGAATGCGCAGAAGAGGTTATACCGCAAAAGCTATCCGCGATTTTGCAGAACGTGTGGGCGTGCAAAAGCGCGAGAACCTGATTGATATTGGGCTGCTTGAATTTTTTGTGCGCGAAGACCTGAACAAAATCGCACAACGCAGAATGGTTGTTTTTGACCCGCTGAAAGTGGTCATCACCAATTATTCCGAAGGACAAACAGAACAGCTTTCAGGAGAAAATAATCCTGAAATTGAAAACTCAGGAACACATGCTATCCCTTTCAGCCGCGAGATTTACATTGAGCGCGATGATTACATGGAAAACGCACCAAGCAAGTTTTTCCGCTTAAGCGTTGGCAAACAAGTGAGACTAAAAAGCGCTTACATCATTACCTGCACCGATGCAGTAAAAGATGCCAGCGGCAACATCACCGAACTGCATTGCACCTACATTCCTGAAAGCCGCAGCGGAAGCGATACCTCGGGATTAAAAGTAAAAGGCACTGTGCATTGGGTAAATATTGCCGATGCTGTTCCGGTGGAAGTTCTGGAATACGACCGCCTGTTTAAAGTTGAGAATCCTGCAAGCGAAGAAGGCGATTTCAAAGAGTATATCAACGAAAATAGTCTGACTGTAATTCCGGTTGCCTATGCCGAACCTGTAATTAAAGAAGCAAAAGCAGATGAACGTTTCCAGTTTTTGCGCAAGGGGTATTTCTGTTTAGACAAAAGCTCAACGCCTGATAAATTGGTCTTTAACAGAACGGTTACCTTGAAAGATGCCTGGGCGAAGGAGCAGAAAAAATAATTTTTCACCACTAAGGACACAAGGTCACTTAGAAAAATCTA
Source organism: Chitinophaga pinensis (assembly GCA_945870105.1). Taxonomy (GTDB): domain Bacteria; phylum Bacteroidota; class Bacteroidia; order SXHM01; family SXHM01; genus SXHM01. The sequence goes on along the minus strand of CAMBRL010000010.1, from coordinate 35,545 downwards.
GTGTGCTTAGTGCCCTTAGTGGTAAATAAAAATATGCAAGTAACCCTCGAAAATATCCAACTCTACGCCTACCACGGCTGCCTTGAAGAAGAAGCCCTGATAGGCCAGAACTACCGCGTGGATGTATACATCACCACCGATTATTCCGAAGCTGCCCAAACAGACGACCTCACAAAAACGGTTGACTACACGCAGGTGTATGAAATCGCAAAACGTGAAATGGCTATCCGTTCCAAACTGATTGAGCATGTTTGCCGCAGAATTTGTGAAGCACTGTCATCAGAAATCCCCCGAATAGAAAAGTGTGAGGTAAAACTTACCAAATACAATCCGCCTGTAAATGGTATGGTGGGTAATGCGAGCGTTACCTGGGAGATTATAAAATAACGTCACCTTGAACTCGTTTCAGGGTCTGTTTATTGAGATGCTGAAACAAGTTCAGCATGACGCTCGCTACTTCTTATTGAACTTATTCATCACAAAAGCAATATCCATAGAACCGAAATCTTTAATCAGTTCCACCGATTTAAGGATGCTTTCGCTGATAATGGGCTTTTCTTCTGCCGTCCATTCTCCAAGGACATAATCAACCTGGCGGCCTTTGGCAAAATCATTTCCAACGCCAAAGCGCAGGCGGGGATATTCATTCGTATTCAGTTCAAATTGTATGCTTTTTAAGCCGTTGTGTCCGCCATCGCTGCCTTTGGCGCGCAGGCGAAGTTCGCCACAGGGCAGGGCAAGGTCATCGGTAATCACCAACAGATTTCTGACAGAAATCTTCTCAGCCGTAAGCCAGTATTTAATGGCCTTACCACTCAGGTTCATATACGTGGTGGGCTTTATAAGAATAAAAGTGCGGCCTTTATGTTTTACTTCACAAACATCGGCCAAACGGTCGGGCTTAAAAGCAGTAGTGGACGCCTTTGCAAGGGCATCCACTACTTTAAAACCTATATTATGACGGGTCTCGGCATACTCGCTTCCGATATTACCAAGACCGGCTATCAGGTATTTCATGGTTAAAGTTCAAAGTTGAAAAGTCCAAAGTTAAAAAGTCTAATGTTAAAAAGTCCAATGTTATAGGTTACCCTCCAACATTGGACTTTGAACTTTTAAACTTTAAACAGCCAAACTATTTCTTAGCTGGTGCTTTAGCTGCTGCCGGTGCTGCTGCTTTAGCCGGTGCCGCTGCTGCTGCTTTGGTTGGTGCTGCTGCTGCCGATCCTTTGTCTTCTTCTACAACTCCGCGCTTGTGTTTCACCACAACCACTTCGCTTGAAATTTTATCCAAAAATTTAACCCCCGGATAATTCAAATCAGCGATTTTTATTCCCTGACCAACTTTTAATCCTGAAATATCAACAGTGATGTTTTCAAGAAAATTTTCAGGTTGTGCACTTACTTTCAGTTTGCGAAAGTTTTGTTTCAACAAACCTCCGTCACGCACACCCGGTGATGTTCCTGTAATTTTCACAGGAAGTTCAATGGTTATAAATTTTCCGGGAATCAATTCACGGAAATCGATATGCACGATTTTGTCTTTAATAGGGTGCATCTGTATTTCCTGCATGATTGCAGAATACTGATTGTCTCCTACTTTTATGTCTGATTTGAAAACTTCGGGAGTGTAAACGAGTTTTTTAAGCTCTTTTTCATCTACCACAAAGTGGATTTGTTCTTTTCCGCCATAGATCACGCACGGAATAAGTCCGTTTCTGCGTGAAGCCTTTGCATCTTTCTTCCCTACGTTCACTCTTGGTGAACCGCTAATAGATACTGATTTCATTGTTTTTGTTTTTGTTTAGTTATTGATTGATTTGAATTGATTTTCGTTGTCACCCTGAGCGTAGTCGAAGGGTTAAAATATAAAGTTCGTGCTTATCGATTCGTAGTTATGTACCTTGCGGATAACATCTGCAAATAGCGGAGCTACCGATAAAGCCTTGATTTTAGCACTTTGTTTTTTCAGCGGAATGGTATTGGTAACAATTAGTTCCGTAATTTTTGAATTCTCTATTTTCTCATACGCATCGCCCGAAAGCAATGGGTGAGTGATACAAGCGCGAACGCTGGCAGCACCTTTTTCCATCATCATATCGGCAGCTTTTACAAGCGTTCCTCCGGTGTCAATAATGTCATCAACCAGCACCACATCTTTGCCAACAATATCTCCAATTACGGTCATACTGTGTACCTCGTTAGCCACCTTGCGCTGCTTGTAGCAAATAGCTAAATCAACGTTCAGATTTTTAGCGTAGGCATTGGCTCTGCGGGTTCCTCCTACATCAGGAGTAGCCATAATCAGATTAGGCAGATTAAGGTTTCTCAGGTAATCCAGGAAAAGGTATGAAGAGTATAAATGGTCAACCGGAACATTGAAAAAGCCTTGTATCTGGTCGGCATGCAAATCCATGGTAATAATGCGGGTAACCCCTGCTGTGCCTAATAAATCGGCAACCAGTTTTGCGCCAATCGAAACACGGGGCTTGTCTTTTCTGTCCTGACGGGCAAACCCGAAATAAGGGATAACCGCTACAATCTGTTTGGCCGAAGCGCGTTTAGCGGCATCTACCATCAACAACAATTCAAACAGGTTATCCGCAGGCGGAAAGGTGCTTTGAACAATAAAAACATCTTCACCACGGATACTTTCTCCAAAAGCAGGTTCAAACTCCCCGTCTTTAAAGCGGGCAACAGATGATTTGCCCAATGGAATACCATAGGATTCAACTATTTGCTTACCTAAGTAAAGCGAGGACTCGCACGAAAATATTTTTACTTCAAACGGCATGTTTCTTTGAAAAGGGACGCGAAGATAGAGAAAAACTGTAATGGCGCAAGCGCAAAGGCACAATTCTGCCTTTATTTTGACCAGATACGGGTATTCAGATTCAAATCGTCCACAATACTAAGGCAAGAGCCAAGCTCATTGTAAAAGGTGCGGATGTAGTCTGAATTGGTGATGCTTTCCTTAAATTTTGGTTCAAACAGGTTATTATCATTTTGCAGCGCAATAAACACTTTTGAGTTTATGAAAGACAAATAAACCTTTGCGTTGTATTTCTTTTTCAAATCAAGAATACGCTGGATCATTGAGGTACTGAGGATATAACGTGCCTCTACCTGATCGTTACTGTACACCACAAATTCTTTTTCAAATTCTGCGTTTTCCATGTGCACCACCTGCTCGCGGGTAAAATTCCACGACTGAAATTTTTTGCCCAGAAAACCGAACAGCTTTTCTGCTGTATCAGGCAATACTATTGTTTGTCCGTGAAAATTTTTATGGAAATCGGCAATCATAAAAAGGCCTTTGAAAATGGTAACGTAATAGGTTCGGCCTTTGTTTCCCGTGCGCTTTTCCTGTGTGTGCAATTCCGAAAATTCAACTTCAGTTTTATCAACCAAACCACTGATATGGTCTTCACCTGAATAGCGGTCTGCACGTTCGTTAAAAATCTTGCTCTCAAAAAACTTTTCTTTTGAAATAAACTGTGATTTATTGTAACCCAGATTTGGATTTACAGCCTGAATAATCCTGTGAAAAACCTTGTCCTTGAATTCATCTTTATACCGTTTCTCTTTGGGATAATAACCCAGAAAATAAAAAGCCGCTGTTATTAATCCGCCAATAAAAATGGTGGCGGGATGCCTTACAAACAACAAAACTACAACAGTTGCAATTCCTAAGCCGATAGTAATATTGAGCCACTTCTTCGCGCTTTTGTATTGCTCTTGGCGCGATAATTCCAATTCTTCCAGTTGCGGAAGAAGTTCTGAAAAGATTTGTTCGAATGGTTTCACGCGAAGACATGGTTGTCATGCTGAGCGTAGTCGAAGCATTAATTATTTAGCCCTTCGACTACGCTCAGGGTGACAAATTACTTCTTAAACATCTCCCCTACATTCACATTCTCGCGTTCGCCTTCAGGAATTTCAAACGATGCTTTACGTTTATAACCAAGCATTCCTGCAACAAGATTTGAAGGAAACATTTCCACTCCATTGTTGTACTCAAACACCGAAGCATTGAATGCTCTGCGTGAAGCTGAAATCTGTTCTTCCACTTCATTCAATGCAGCTTGCAATTGAAGAAAATTGGTGTTCGCTTTCAGGTCGGGATAATTCTCAACGGCAACTTTTATTTGTCCTAATGCAGAACCCAATTTATTTTCCAGATCAAAACGCTCAGAGCTGCCGTCCGGAGCCTTCATTACTGAGTTACGCAGCTCAGTTATCTTAGTAAGCAACCCACTTTCGTGTTGCATATATTGCTTAACCGACTCAATCAAATTCGGAATTAAGTCTCTGCGTTTTTTCAGCATCACATCAATGCTGCTGAACGCATATTCAACATTGTTTTTCTTAGAAATTAATCCATTGTAAATAACAATGAAAATAAGGATTGGTACTAAAATAAGTGCGGCAATAATTAGAAGTCCCATGGTTTTATTTTTTGGTTTGTTTGTTCAAATGTAAAAAAAATTACGAAAGACTGTTTTTTAAGTCCTCAATTAAGTCTTCCGCATCTTCAATTCCTATACTCAAACGTATCAACGAATCCACTACTCCTGTTTTTTCGCGCTCGGCTTTTGGAATGGATGCATGTGTCATTGTTGCAGGATGTCCGATTAACGATTCAACACCACCTAATGATTCAGCAAGTGAGAAAAGTTTTGTTCCTGACAGCACTTTTGTTGCTGCCTCAATGCTATTATCTTTTAGTGTAAACGAAACCATTCCGCCAAAACCACACATTTGTTTTTTGGCAACTGCATGTCCGGGATGAGTTGGAAAACCGGGCCAATATACCTTATCAACCTTCGGTTGTTTTACTAACCAGTTGGCAATTATTTCTCCATTCTCGCAATGACGTTGCATGCGTAGATGCAATGTTTTTATTCCGCGCAAAACCAGAAAACAATCCTGTGGACCGGGAACCGCACCGCAAGAATTCTGAATAAAAGCTAAGCGTTGTGCCAGTTCATCATCGTTCACACAAAGTGCGCCCATCACCACATCTGAGTGTCCGCCCAGGTATTTTGTAACACTGTGCATCACAATGTCAGCACCCAAATCCATTGGTGTTTGCAGATACGGAGTTGCAAACGTATTGTCAACCGCGAGCAGAATGTTATGTTTTTTTGCAATTGCAGAATAGGCAGCAATATCAACCACATTAAGCATAGGATTGGTTGGGGTCTCCACCCAGAAAAGCTTGGTGTTTTTGTTTACCAGTTTTTCTGCCACTGCAATATCTGTCATCGGAACAAAATGAAATTTTATTCCATAAGCTTCAAATATTTTGGTGAAGATGCGGTAGGTTCCGCCATACAAATCATTGGTAGAAATTACCTCATCACCAGGCTTCAGTAATTTTACAACACAATCAATCGCACCCATGCCGCTGCTGAAACACAAAGCATGTTTAGCATTTTCCAGTGCTGCCAGATTGTTTTGCAATGCTGTGCGGGTAGGATTTTGTGTGCGCGAATATTCATAGCCTTTGTGATCACCCGGAGCTGCCTGCACATAGGTTGAGGTTTGGTAAATAGGAGTCATAATAGCTCCTGTGGTTGGGTCGGGTTCTATTCCTGCGTGTATTGCTTTGGTTGCGAATTTCATATATACATTTAATAAAGTCGGACAAAAGTAAAATAAAAAAGCCCCGCAATTCTGCGGGGCTTTTTTAGAACTTTGATTAGTGTTACTGCACTACCAATCTCATACTATTTCTTCTGTCTTTAAACGCCAATTCAACAACATACACACCACGTTCAAATTTAGTTGCCGGAATTTCAAAACGTGTTCCTGTTACATTAGCTGCTGAGAAAACATTGCGTCCTGTGATGTCATAAACTGTAACGTTGAATTGCTCGTTGTCAGGGTTTGTGAACAACAACGTTGCATCATCCTTTGCAGGGTTTGGATAAAGAATAATATCCATTGTTGCAGAAGTATTCAACTCGGTATTGTTTGCAAACGCAGGCGCTTCAGGAGCAAATGGTCCTGTATTCTCAGTAAAGTCTTTTGAGTAGCGGTCAACCTCTTTCTGCATCTCGTCAAAGCCTCCTGCAAGGTGATACGCAACAGAGATCTTTTTAATTGCTCCTGCTTTAAATTCAAACGGACCAACCAAGCCCAAACCTCTTCTGTCGCCTGCAATATTCTCTAATGATTTCTCATTCCATCCTGTTTTGGTTGTAGGGTTTCCGTCATACATAAACGTGCAACGCTCTGTTCCGCCTTTGGCAAGTCCGCCTTCTGTAATCATCATTCCGTCTCTCCAATATCCGTTCAGGTAGTGATAATAATCTTCAGGGAAATAAGGATTTCCGCTTAGCGACCAATCATTGTTATAGGTCATGTAGTTGTCAAATTTTTCGGTCAATAAAGTAACCGACATATAAGGTGTTTGTGTTTTGCCGAACACCTCTGCATCCTTGCTTTCATCAGCATTATAACCATAATAGGTATTACGTTTTACATCAATTCCGGCATACTCGTCATATACGTTTGCGCCTAAGTCAATGTCGGTAAACACTCCTAGTTTTGTATCTGTATAGTCAAAGCCCGAACGGTTGATAATGGTGAAGTCAACAAACACGGTGTTGTTGTAGGCTTTCACGCGTTCATCAAAAGCATAAGCCAGACCGATTACTTCCATTCCCATTTTGTAGGTGTTGGATTCGGTGTGCTCACCACGGTGGTCGTTGAAGATAAACAGCACCGCTTCATCACCTTTTATAGAAGGATAATCACCGTTTTGCGGGTCGTAAATTCCGTTGCCGTTTGCATCTGCAAAAGGAGCAAGGTTAGGTGATTGTCCTTTTTCAATATCACCCGATGCAGGCCAGTTGGCAATAACTTCTGGCATTAAATATTCAGGGCTTGAGAAATTGGCAATGTGATTCTTCACTTCTTCTTTTGTGATTTTCCAAACGCGATTCCATTTTTCATCTTCGGCAGCGGAATAAAATTCTTCCTTCATTACAGGCCCCGCAAAAATGTCGGTTCCCCATTGTCCGAAGGTGGGTGCATAAATGTGATACTTATCTGCTGCTTTGCCGCCCATCCAGATACCTGCAATGTGAACGGCATGCTTTCCATCCGTATTCTTTATTTCAAAACCTTTCTTTTCCATGTCGGGCGCATCGATCATATTACCGAAGAGGCGGCCGTTGGCGTTAATAGTTGCGCGGATGTTGTTGATGTCAAGAACATCGGAGTTTACGGTGCTTTGCGCAATTGCACCTGCATTAAATCCTGCCAGCAAAACAACTGAAGCAAAGGATTTGAGTAGTGTTTTTTTCATAGAGATTGGATTTTTAAAACGTGAATAAAATTAAGCAAAATAAATCGGAGATACCAAATCGGGTGTTAAAAAATGTTAAAAGCAATAGGTAGATGCAGGGAAGTGAATAATTCCATAAATTTATCTCGCGTCCGTCACCCTGAGCTTAGTCGAAGGGCATTATAATTATGATAGCACCTCGACTACGCTCGGTGTGACAGCATTTGCTCATGAAAAAGATACTTTTATTTATCAGCTTTCTTTTTTTCATCACTGCTGCCACTGCCCAGCAGCAGGACACCCTGTGGCTGAAAGAACATGCAGATACGCTTCATTATAAAACCGCCAAAGAGGTAAAGGAACCTAAACCTCTTCAAAAGAAGATTCGCCCTGTGCCGGTTGAATTGAAACGCAACCTCATCTCCATTAACATGCTTGATTTGATGCTGAAGAATATTTCGTTCAGTGTTGACTTTGTTCCGGGTGGAGGAAAGGTAGGCATCACCATGCCGCTTAGTTTTTACAGTCCGCTGGGCAAGGCTATACAAAATGCCAACAGCAGTGATATGGGCAAGTACCATAAAGAATTAGCAACTTATATCAGGGCGGGTTTTGATCTTAATTACTATCCTTTAGGACAACGGAAATATACCTGGATAACAGGAGTCTCCATGCAGGGAGCTTACCTGAAAAGGGATGTAGATGTTCAGGTAGATGAAAACAAAGGTGTTTACCAGGGACTGTATTTTTATTTCATGGGCAAAACCGGGGTGCAGTGTACCTACTGGAAGCGTTTTACTCTTTCCTTTATTGTTCATACAGGAGTAAAAACTCCTGATGTGGAGACCTGGCATTTTGCCATGCTGGGCAATGTGGGGGTTGGGGTAAGGTTTTGAAAAAACTCCGTTTAAACGATGCAGTTTTAATTCTTTCGTATTTTAAAATCAATACCTGAACTGCAAGGTATGCCGCATTTCTGAAAATAATGATAGTGTAATGAATCGTCAGTAAACGTTACTGATAAACTACCAGCGCCACTACCCCCTCCCCAACTCGAATAATGAGTGCCTAAAAAAGAGATTTTCAGATTCTCATTAGTAACCACTGTTGACTGATTATAGGTAATGGTAAGCGTTAAGCACGAATCCAGCGTACCCTGTTGTACGTTAACTAATACTGCTTTGTCTTCATGAGTTTCAAGAAATGTCCACCCTGTATCGTTTTGAGAGGGGGCGGCTCGCCAATGATCTGAAATACCTTCATAGGCGCCTGTCCAGTTGCTTAAATAATCAGCATCCGGTTGAAGATCGGAGAGGTAAAAAACTTCTACTTCCCTACAGGCTGCCAGCATAACACACATGTAAAGCGAAAAAATAAGTTTTGTTTTCATGCCTGTTGTATTTGGGGATTAAAGTTAAACAAATGCAATTACAAATCAGTGGGATTATAAATCCCATGCTCTTAGGTCAGGATTGCAAATCCTGACCAACGGGGAATAAAATTTCCGTAATGTTCCAAGCGGCATTACAAATGTCGCTTAGCGCAATCGTGGTGAACATTCAGCCGAGCGGGGCTTAGCGCAACCACGTTGAACATTCCGCCCAACTTTGGCGTTGCAATTCTACTCTTCTTCTTTGCCCCGCTCTTTGGCGGGGCTATGTTGCAAGCGCAATTCTAAGCGATATGCTTAACAACCCATATTGCCAAATGATAATACAAACCGTTGCTCCACTTTCTCACCTTTAGAATTTGTTGCGGGCACCCAAATGCCCGGCATATTGGTAACCAGTTCAATTATTTTTAAATCGTAGGTTGGATACCCCGATGATGATTCTAGGGAAACGTCTGAGATTTTTCCGTCTTGGGTAATGGTAAACCGTACTTTGCCCGACTGCACTTTATCCTGATCAACAATGGACAGAAATTCTTTAGTATTGTTGGTTACATAAGAAAGTAGTCTCTCTTTCCCATCGATGTAAACCGCTTCCTTTTCAGGCACAACGGTAAAATGAGGAGTGGTATAATCGGATTGAAATTCATTGGTTACCCAGCTCTTTATTTGGAAGTCGGCTCTTATTACCAAATCAGAAGAGTAGTCGAGTGATTGGAGTAGCGCAAGTTGTGCCGGAGTAAACACCGCACCTCTTCCGGTTTCTTTGATTATGGTATTGTAGTGGTCGTCAAGCAGAGTGATGCTAACCGAAGAATAAGACACTGACCCCATCTCTTTTTCCGAAATGATATCATGAAATGATAAAACCTTATTAAGCTCATCCTTGGTAATAGTCATAATAAACCGAGGACCGAAATCGTAAAACAGTTCCTTTTTCGGCTTCGGAATCAATTTTTTGAAATAATGTGTATCGAAACAAACAGGTGCGCAGCTTGATTTCTCTTGTTTAACAGGTGCTGAATTGCCCCAATTCAAATAAGCAAATGCAGTGGTGGTGATCAGGCTGAATAGAATTAAAGTGCTCTTTTTCATAGTTTTTTTTTTGATTATTTAATTTCCAACAAAACTATAGCAGCGAAAAGCTTTTAAGGTAAAACGAATGTAAATTGATGTAAATTAAATGTAAAATAGTATAACGGGTATTAGAATCGAATAATTTTGCTGCATGGGTTCAGGTCAATTTAAAATTGCAGCGCTAAGTTTTGCAGGGGTAGTAGTGTTTGCTTGGGCAAGTTTAGCTCAGGAAACACAAAACGAGCAACATATAGAAGTGGCGTTGCGCATGATAGGGCATCAGGTGTTGCTTAATTTTAACGACAGCAGCTCACGGGTATTACCTATTGTAAAGGAAAAGGACCGGTACCGCATTCAATTGGAATCTGAATTTGAATTTAACCCCGAAGAACTGGTGGCCACCGTAGAGCGGGTTATGAAGGAAACCAAACTGGCAAATGCCTATATCGTGGAAGTGGAGCAATGCGGCAGCGGTGAGATAGTGTATAGCTACGAAATAAACGATTTAGAGAAAGAGAGCATTGTTCCTTGCCAAACAAGAGCGCAACCCAAATCTTGTTACAACCTTTTATTTACCCTGATGGATAAAAAGGAAAATGATGCAGCAGTGCAACCCACTAATTCAACCACTGCATCCGGCTTATTTGCTCTGGCAGCTCAGGCAAAATATATACTTATCACGTTGCTAATTGCACTGCTGGCAGCTGTGTTGTTTTTAAGAAGAAAGAGAGCGCCTAAACCCGAAACAGAAGTCAATCCTAATTTGATACCGATAGGCGAATACTATTTTGATAAACGCACTACAGAACTTCTGTTTGGGCAACAGAAAACTGAACTGAGCAGCAAAGAAGCAGATTTGCTGCTGTTGCTATATAATGCTGCAAACACAACCATTGAGCGCGAGGTTATTCTGAATAAGGTGTGGGGTGACGATGGTGATTATGTGGGCCGCACCCTGGATGTTTTTATTTCAAAACTGCGTAAGAAACTGGAAGCCGATGCCAGTATAAAGATTGTAAACATTCGTGGTATAGGGTATAAACTGGTGTTGGATGTTTAGGTAGTAACCGTTACAACGGCTTTTCCAAAATCGCTACCCCTTCTGTAACGGTTACAACCTTAATCGGGATAAGCCAACTCACTCTGTAACCGTTACAACCAAATGGGGAATAAGCCAACTCACGTTGTAACGGTTACAACCTGATTCGGGATAAGCCGAACGCCTCTGTAGCGGTTACAACGTTAATCGGTGAATCCCGAACGACATCATGTACCGTTACAACCCGATTCCGGATAAGCCGAACACCTCTGTAACCATTACAACTTGATTCGGGATAAGCCAAACTACGTTGTAACGGTTACAACCTTAATCGGGATTCAGCGACTCGTGTTGTAACGGATTTAGCAGGTATACCTTAATAACAAGATTTGAAAAAATATTTTTTCAGGATTATACAATAAAGTAAAATAAGGTGCGTTATTATAAGTTGAGATGCTTCGACAAGCTCAGCATGACAACAAAAAAATAGTTTACAGGCTACACAATAAATAAAAATAAGGGGCGTTACTAATAATAGATGCTTCGACAAGCTCAGCATGACAACAACCGAAAAAAATAATTTACATGGAACACAATAATAAAATAAAAGCTGCGTTAATAAGATATACAGGCATCAGATTACTGAACATAAAAAAAGGGAAGAAAAAAATATTTTTTGCTCTACACAATAAATAAAAAACAACAGCGTTAATACTATTAAAGATAAGGGCGACTGCCCTCACTAAAAGAAAACTAAACAATTAAGTTACAAAACAAAAACAAACAAAACAATCATTATGAGCACACCAGTTTTTTCTTTCACCGAAAACCCGTTTGATAACGGAACAAAAACCAGCAAAAAGAAAATGAACATTATAGCCGGAGACCATGTAAGTAAATTACATTCTCAAATGGCTAACCCGCTTATCGCGGTGCTGTATGCCTTCTTCAATCCTATCCGGCAAAACTTCCTCAATAAATATTCGCAATGGATATCCGTGTCTGCTGCATATCATGGAGCCACGGTGGCTTTGGAGTTGCTGATGGCTCAGCTGAGGGGAGATAAGATAGAGGACTTTGATATACGTGTGCAGGTTGTTTATAAAAGAGGAACACCACAATATGCTGCCTTGTTTCCTAACTTCCGTATTCCTTTTCAGTCGGGCGGGTATGATGAAAGAATAGCCAAACTCAAAGCGTTGGGCGAAGGCATGGATGGTGACCCTGCGCTTGCACTCATTAAAGCAGATGTGGATGCTTTTTACTTACTTATTTTTAATGCCCGCGATGCACAGCAGGACCTGGAAGGATCAAAACAGTTTGTTTCAGATGAGCTGGAACTGCTGAGAATTGTTACTGCACAGGCGATGTATTATACACTGGGCGGATTGATGCAGATATTCAGCGTAAATACATTTCAGATTACCATGTTCTATGACCTTGAAACCCTGCGCGGCCATATAACAGATACCATTGACCTGATCTTTGACGGGCCTGCAAATGGCAACACCATTGTAAACGTGCTTGGCCCTGATGTATTACAATATCTTGCCGGTGTTACCCTGCGCATAAAAAACACAACAGCCGGCCCTGCTATTGGCGGCTTGTTTTTCTTCGCTGCTGATAACGCTACTGACGGCTGGAACGGTCTTGGTCAGCAACTGAACCCCGGTGAGGAGGCTACTATTACGCTCACTGCTGCACAGTTCAGAGCCTTCTTTAATGTGCAGAACCAGGGGCCAAATTTGCAGACTTACGAGGTGGAGATTATTTTGCCTGAGTAAAAAATAATAAACGGAGGCTGACTGACATGTTTACAGCCTCTGTTTTAAAAAGCCTTGTTTTTCTCTTGGGCAGGGCTTTTTTTACACCACAACGCAGTAAAAGAAATTAACGGGTCTTCTGCTGCGTTTAAAAGAAACCCCCTCGCCTGAGACGAGGGGGTTTTCTTTTTGTCAGGCTGAGCGTAGTCGAAGCCACTTATAGTATGGCCCTTCGACTACGCTCAGGGTGACATAGCTGCTACAACAATTTATAGTGTCCGATCTATTTCACCTCCACAAAATACATCTCCACCTCACCCTTTCCTTTCGCCTTTATTTTTCCGCGCGATGTGCAGTTGAATTTCTTCTTGACCAACTCATACGTAGCACCTGAGATATTTATTTTTCCTGCTTCGCCACTGCTTTCCATACGTGATGCGGTGTTTACGGTATCGCCCCAGATATCGTAAGCGAATTTTTTAGTGCCCACCACTCCGGCAACCACTGGTCCTGTGTGAATTCCTATTCGCACATCAAAGAAGTGCTGCTTCTTTTTCTGACGCTCTTTCTTAAGCTTTTTCAAAAACTCCAGCATTTCCAGTGCTGCGTTAACTACATCAACAGCATTGGTGGTGTTGGGTGTGGGCAAACCACCGGCACACATGTAGCTGTCACCAATCGTTTTTATTTTCTCTACATTATATTTTGGCAATATGCGGTCGAATGCACCAAAGATCATATCCAGTTCACTTACCAGTTCTTCTGCTGTTAATTTTTCGGCCTGCTCGGTAAAGCCTTTGAAATCGGTAAAAAGAACGCTTACCATTTTGTATTTGCGCGGAGCAACACGCGCATTTTTCTTCAACTCTTCTGCAACCTCAGCCGGAAGAATATTCAGCAGCAATTCATCCGACTTGCGTTTTTCTTCAACAATAACTTTGCTCTGCTTTTGAATTTTATCGTTCTTCTTTTTCAGCTCTACATTGCGCAGTTTAAAAATTTCTGCTTCTCTGCGGCTCTTCTCTGTTTCATATCCTGTTACCAATTCATTCAGTCTGTTTCGTGCTTCCTGACTGAACAACTCATCGTGCAACTGAAAAAATTTCAGATGGTTTTTGTAGGCTTCTTCATAGTCGCCAACCTTTGCATAGCTCTGCGAAATCTCTTTGTAAATATCTTTTTCCAGCGGTTTTGCATTGGAGTTGGCAATCAGGTCTAAGGCAATTTTCTGATACTTCACTGCATTTCTCTGGTCACCTTTTGCACGATACAGATTTCCGATGTTGCTGTAAGTAGATGCAATGCCTTTGGTATCGCCAATGCTTTCTTTCAGCATTACCGATTTCATAAAATACTTCAGCGCATCATCAAATTTTCCCTGCTTCTCATACACCAACCCAATGTTGTTAGTAATGAGCGAGAGGTTTTTTTTGTCACCAATTCCTTCCGCAATTTCCAGCGCTTTTTTGTTGTATTCAATTGCTTTGCTGTCGTTACCTGTTTGCCTGTGAATGTTGGCAATATTGCCCAACACCATTATCAACCCTGAGGTTTCTTTTGCTTTGTTATTAATCTCCAATGCTTTTTCAAAATATTGCAGCGCTTTGTTAAACTCGCCCTGCACTTTATACAATACTCCCAGGTTGTTATTGGCCGATGCCATTCCTTTCTTGTCATCAATCTCTTCAAAGATTTTAAGTGCTTGCATGTGCGCATCCAGTGAGCCGTCCATGGAGCCTTTGCTCTTGTTCACCACTCCGCTGGCATTAAGCGATTCGGCCATCTGCTTTTTCATCTTCAGCCCCGAATAATACTCGCTGGCCTTGTGCAAATGGTCAAGAGCAGAGTTGATATTGCTTTGATTGAAATAGGCAATACCTAAATTATAATGACATTCGGCTGCGCCTTTTTTGTAACCCTTTTTTTCGGATTGAACCAAAGCTGCAAGAGCCAGTTCAATACTTTGTGCCGCATTTTCCTGACGCAGTTGTATGGCCTGTTTAATAAGCCCGTCAACATCAGGGCTTGTTTTCTTTATCACGGGTTTCAGATATACCTTCTTTTCTGTCATAAACATTAAAAATAAATTGTACTCAATGTCGCTTTCGTTTTACTTTTGCAGCGGATTAAACCAATTCATTTTATCAAAGTCAAAAGTATCAAAATCCCAAAAACATTTTACCATGAATAAGCTATTTCATATAACAGCCCTGCTATTAGGCCTTACTACGCTGATTGTTTCGTGCAATAACGATGATGAAGGCGATGACCTGAATGCCGTTTACAACAATGCTGCTTCGCAAACAACTTATAACGATGTGGCCAGCATTGGTGATGAATCGGTTATTGATGATGACCTGAGTTCATTTAAAATGGAGGACATGGAAAAGATTTCTTCGCCCTGCGCTACCATAACTAAAGGCGATACCAATGACATGCCTAATGTAACCACCATTGATTTTGGCAGCACCAACTGTCTGTGCTACGATGGCAAAAACCGCAGAGGCAAAATTGTGATGAACCATCCACCACCTTCTCTTGCCAGAGATTCAGGGGCGCTTTTTCATCATGAATTTATTGACTTTTATGTAAACAATAACAAGGTACTGGGCTATATTAATGTTACCAATTTCGGTTTAAGCCCTGATGGTTTTAAGCATTTTAAATGGGATATTGTTGGCGGACTTGAATTAGCCGATGGTGCAGGAACCACTTCCTGGGAGAGCCATCAGGTAATTGCTTACCTCGCAGGTTTTAACACCCCTAATACCCGTCTGGATGACAAAATTGGTATCAACGGTGGAAGCAGCGGAACCTCACAAACAGGAGAAACCTTTACAGCTCAAATTGATTCATTAAATCCTTTGAGGCGAAGTTTTTCAATAGGCTGTCGCAAACACTTTTTTGCAGGAACGGCTTTTATTACTCCTCAGGGCAAACCGATGCGCACCATTAATTATGGTGAAGCTAACCCCGAAATATGTGATGATGAAGCTACCGTTACTGTAAACGGAAATACCTATACCATCAGCCTGGATAACACACACGAGTAGAGCAAACGATTTTTTTGCTGTTCAAATTTGTTTTATGTTGCTTCCAGACCTACTTCTTTTCCGTTTCTTCCACAAAACCCTTCCATCTTTTCATGTAATTGATAAAAACGGGGCTCAGGTCTTGTTCTTTAAGATGCTGCACAGAGTAGGGCTGCGGAGCAGGCTGAACAGAGAAGTCTTTTACCAGCGTGGGCCAGTTGGCATGGGCTATGGCTGCCATGCCTATGGCTACTATATCGGCACCCAGTTCAATGGCTTTTTCGGCATCGGTGCGGCTCCGGATAATACCGGCTACAATAATGGGTGTGTGGGGCAGCGCCTCACGGAAATAAGTGATGAGGGCTTTATCGCCTTCAGCATATTTATCGGGTTTTTTAAAGGCATCCCAGGGCGAGAGGTGGATGTAAGCGGCACCATCCGCAGCCAGCCATTGCGCCACCAGAAGACTTTCGTCAAAATCAATTCCTTTAAAGGTGTATTTATCTTCGGGCGAAAGGCGCACACCTACCAAAAAGTTTTTGGAGGTAACGGCTTTTATCTTTTGCAGTATGGTGCGCAGCAGGCGGCTTCGGTTTTCAAGCGAGCCACCCCACTCATCGCTGCGCATGTTGGTAGCCGTGCTTAAAAACTGATGCAGCAGGTAGCCGTGAGCTCCGTGCAGTTCTACTCCGTCAAAGCGGGCCTGTTCGGCCCTTTTAGCGGCTGATACAAAGTCGGCTATCGCACGGTTAATGTCATCGGTTGTTGCTTCCCTTACCTCAACCGGTGTTTTGGGATGAGGCATTGTGTGCGCACTGGCACTCCAGGGCTGTGTGCCGGTGCATTCCTGCGGGCTGCGGGCACCACCATGAAAAATCTGAACAAGGGCTAAACTGTTGAAGGCATGTATTCCTGCTGCAAGGCGCGTAAGGCCGGGAAGATGGCTATCGTGAGCAATGCCCAGTTCACCATCCCAGCCTTTGCCGTCTTCTGCTACATAAGCAGCACAGGTGCTGATCAATCCAAAGCCTTCTTTAGCCCTGCGTTGAAGCCATTTAAATTCGTCATCACTCAATGTGCCGTCAGTATTACTCTGCAGATTGGTAAGGGGAGCCAGCGCAATGCGGTTGGGCATTGTTTTGTCTGTATCAGGAAAACGGAAAGGGGTAAACAGTTTGGAGGAGGACATAGTTATTTAAGATGTGAGTTGCGGGGATGTAAAGGAATGAAAAAATGAGAAGCAGTAAATGGGGGTTTCTATTTCCTTATCTCCTACTTTTAGTAGTTTTGTCTTATTACCTTCTTCGCCAAAACGTTTATAAACCTCTTCCATGCACCGCAGAGATTTTATCAATAAAAACACCCTGGCTTTGGGTGCCTTAAGTCTGGTTTCGGCTAAGTCAATAGCCCTGGAATTATTTCTGAAAGAAGAATTAATAAGCAAGCGGCCTCCTCTTGAAAAAAGAACATTTACCAGCAAGGCAGTTGAAGCACAACTGAGCGCAGTAAAAGCAGCAATAAAAGATAAAGAGCTGGCCTGGTTGTTTGAGAATTGCTATCCAAATACCTTAGACACCACGGTAGATTATGAGCCCATAGACGGCAAACCCGATACCTTTATTATTACCGGTGATATAGATGCTATGTGGCTGCGCGATTCAACGGCACAGGTATGGCCTTATATTCCGCTTATTGCAAAAGATGATGAACTGAAAAATCTGGTAAAGGGCCTTGTAAGCCGTCAGGCAAAATGCGTTTTAAAAGACCCTTATGCCAATGCGTTTTACAAAGACCTGAAGAAAGAATCGGAATGGAAAAATGATAAACCAAGTCCCCAACTCGGAGTGCACGAACGCAAATGGGAAATAGATTCGCTCTGCTATTTTATCCGGCTTTCTAACCGCTATTATGAATTAACGGGTGATGCAACAGTGTTTGACAGCGAATGGAATGAAGCGGCACGTACAGTAGTAAAAACATTCCGCACCGAGCAACGCAGTGATGGTACCTCACCCTATTATTTTATCCGCAAATCCTTTAATCCCATTGATGCACCTGTAAACGATGGAAAAGGAAATCCTGTAAAATTTACCGGCATGATTTGTTCCATGTTCCGCCCTTCTGATGATGCTACAACCTATCCGTATTTAATTCCTTCCAACATTTTTGCGGTGCTGTCATTAAGGCAACTTTCCGTAATTTATAACGCGGTGTTAAAAGATGAAGCATTTGCCAAAGAATGTGCATCCTTTGCCGATGTAGTAGATGCAGCCATTAAAAAAAATGCGGTAATACACCACCCCACCCTGGGGGAATTATATGCCTACGAAGTGGATGGTTTTGGCAAGCAGCTTTTAATGGACGATGCCAATGTACCTTCGCTGATTTCGCTCACCTATTTAGGCGCGCATAAACCTGATGATGCTATTTATAAAAACACGCGGGCTTTTGTATTAAGCGGTGAAAACCCATATTACTTCAAAGGCAAAGCAGCCGAAGGACAAGGCAGTCCGCATACTGGCAATAATCAGATATGGCCCATGGGAATTATTCTGCGGGCCCTTACCAGCACCGATACAGCTGAAATAAAACAGTGTTTGAAAATGCTGAAACATTCCCATGCGGGCACGGGCTTTATGCATGAGTCATTTGATAAAGATAATCCTCAGCGTTTTTCGCGCAAATGGTTTGCCTGGGCAAACACACTTTTTGGTGAACTGATGGTAAAGCTTTACAGCGAGCACAGGGAATTACTGGAAGCGGAATATGAATAAGCTTTGTTTACATTAAACCCTGCAAATATTTCGGGTTACTACTTTTCCCCAATCCACATACCTTTTTCCTCTCCGTTATCATTCTTCCAATTGCCCGTAAATTTATTGAGCGAGCAATTTTTGTAAAAGGTAAATGTTCCGTTTGCTGCTTCTTCCGTCCATTTTCCTGTAAGAGTTACTTCACTGCCTTTTGCTTCTATAAATTCATCCTTCACGGTTCCGTAAATGGTTCCGTTAACGGTTCCGTTTTGGTTTTCATAATAATAAGATCCGGTCATGGTGTTGCCATAAGTTTTTATCATGTTAAGCTGGCAATCTGAGCCTTCCCATTTGGTTGCCCAATTACCTGCAAAGTCGCATTTGGTTTGTGCATAAAGTGAAATTGTTGCAGAAAGAAGCAGAAAAAGCAGCCCGATTGTTTTCAAGATTTGGTTGTATTGGTTTGAAACAAATGTAGGCTTAAATAAATAGTAGTGTAAAATCCCTATACTGGTTTGTGCTTACTACAACTTGTGCATAAACCCGAATAAATTACATTAATCAAGCGCCAAACCCTTATTAATCAAACTGCATCAATAATTTTTCCTCCCTGAAATCCAATCAATTAGGAAACGATGGAAACGTTTTTGCATAAAAACGTTTCCATCGTTTCCTTTTTATATACTTTTGGCCCCGCAATGGAGCAAAAAGAACAACAATTTTTAGAAAAGGTAGACAAGCTATTTCTTAGTTGCGGCATTAAAAGCCTCACCATGGATGATATTGCCCGTGAGCTTGGTATCTCTAAAAAAACGCTTTACCTGCATTGCACCGACAAGGAAGATTTGCTAATAAAATCATTTTCAAATTACTTTAAATCTGAAGAAGCTTTTCAGGAAGCTATCTGGGCTAAAAACCTGAACGCCATTGACGAGATGTTTGAAGTAAGCAAACACGTTGCCGAAATGCTGAAGAACCTCCACCCTTCTGTTCATTACGATTTACGGAAATATTATCCCGAAGCCTGGAAAATTTTCTCGGAGTACCGCAAAAACTTTCTCTTTAAATGCGTTGCCGACAATATGGAAAAAGGCAAACAGGAAGGGCTTTACCGCGCAAACCTGAATATCCCCATCGTAGCTCGCATACACATTGCCCGCATAGATGTAATTTTTGACGGAGAACTTTTTCCGCCCTCACAATTTAATTTTCAGGAAGTGTATTTTGAAATGATACGCTACCACATCCGCGGAATAGCCAGCCCTAAAGGAATAGAATATTTTATGGACAAAATAAAAACCATTGACCCAACAAATCCCAAAATATAACATGAACAGAATTTTAAAATCCGTAATCGCAGCCCTTGCAATACTTATTGCCAATGCTGCTGCTTATGCACAGGAAAATGCCTCGCAACCGTTCTCACTGAAACAGGCGCAGGACTTTGCACTGGCAAATGCTTTCAGCGCAAAATCGTATGAGCTGGGTATCGGTCAGGCACAAACCAATGTGAATGAATCTATTTCCTACGGATTGCCGCAGGTAAACGGTTCGGTTAGCTTTCAGGATTTCCTGCAACTGCCCACTTCACTAATTCCTGCACAATTTTTTGGCGGACAGCCGGGTGAGTTTGCAAAGGTGAAGTTTGGTACACAATATAATCTCACCGCAAGCGCAACAGCATCACAAATGCTTTTTGATCCCACCTGGATAATTGGTGTGCAGGGCGCAAAAATGTATCTTGAGAAAATGCGCAACCTGGATAAAAAGAACGATCAGGATTTGGGTGCTACTATTGAAGAGGCTTATTACACGGTATTGGTTGCCGAGCGCAGCAAAAAACTGATGGAACAAAACCTGGTAAGCCTTGAGAAAATACTTTTTGAAACCAAAGAATATTATACAAGTGGTTTTGCCGAAGAATCAGCTGTTGACCAGCTAAATCTATTGGTGGCAAACTCAAAAACAGCCATTGACAAAGCAGGCCGCCAGGCTGAAATAACCAAGAATGTTTTAAAACTGCAGATGGGTTATGATCAGGATAAAAACATTCAACTTACTGATGACCTAGAATCACTTTGGGTGCTTAATAACCATGACGCATTAATAAATACAAAGTTTGATGTAAACAAAAACATCAACTACTATTTGGCCGACATGGAAATAACGCTGAACAACTACTTGGTGAAAATTGAAAAAGCAAAATACCTGCCTACCGCTAACGCATTTATCAACTACCAGCAACAGGCGCTGAGCAATGACTTCAGCTTTTTTTCTGATGGGGAAAAATGGTTTCCAATGGCGGTTTGGGGCTTGAATTTAAAAATTCCTATCTGGGATAGTTTTGCAAAAGCTGCTTCGGTAAAACGCTCTAAATTAAATCTTGAAAGAATAAAATATCAGAAAGATTTTACTGCTCAGCAACTGAAACTCCAGAGTGAAACTGCCCGCTCAAACTACATCAGTGCATTTGAACAATTAAGAGCCGAAGAAGCCAACATAAAACTGGCAGAAAGCATCCGCAATAAAACAGTTACCAAATTTAATGAAGGTTTGTCTAACAGCACCGAGCTGATGCAGACCGAAACACAGCTTACGCAAACACAAGGCGCTTACATCGGCAGTTTATTTCAATTGATGAACGCAAAAGCTGAACTGAACAAAACTTTACTCACCTACTAAGAAAAAGAAAACAGACAAAAACAAATAACAAATATGAAACACTTACTGATCCCCGTTCTTGTACTACTAATCGCAGCCTGCAGCAAACCTGAAGGCGGCAATAAAAAAGCGCAACTTGATTCGCTGAAAAAAGAATATACAGCGCTAACCGAAAAAATAAAAGTACTGGAAGCAGAAATTGCGCTTACTGATACTACTAATACTGAAAAAATAATTCCGGTAGCTGTTACCGAAGCCAAGGCGCAGTCTTTTGTTCACTACCTAGATATTCAGGGTAAAGTAGATGCTGATGAAAATATTACTATCAGTCCTAAAATGCCGGGTACCATTACCAAGGTAAATGTTGAAGCCGGTGACGATGTAAAAGTTGGTCAGATACTGGGCGAAACAGATAATGCTGCTTTGCTGAAAGGTATGGAAGAACTAAAAACCGGACTTGCCTTTGCAACCGAAGTTTTTAATAAACAGAAA
The DNA here is from genome assembly GCA_945870105.1 of Chitinophaga pinensis. Lineage (GTDB taxonomy): Bacteria > Bacteroidota > Bacteroidia > SXHM01 > SXHM01 > SXHM01. The sequence goes on along the minus strand of CAMBRL010000010.1, from coordinate 14,044 downwards.
AAACTCTGGGACCAGAAAATAGGTTCTGAAATTCAATACCTGCAAGCCAAAAACACCAAAGAAGGATTGGAACAAAAAATGGCAACACTGAAGGAACAGGTTGAAATGACTTACCTGAAATCACCAATCAACGGAACAGTGGATGAGGTTTATTTTAAATTAGGTTCAACCGTTTCACCGGGCTATCCTGCGGTGAGAGTTGTAAATACTTCATCTCTTAAAGCAAAAGCAGAAGTAGCAGAAGGCTTTGCTTCAAAGGTGAAAAAGGGAAACGATGTTGAGATTCATTTTCCTGATTTGGCAAAAAATGTTTCTTCTAAACTTTCATTTGTAGGAAAAGCAATTAACGCAAACACACGCACCTTCACCGTTGAAGCTGATTTGCCTTCGCAAGATGAATTTCATCCTAACATGGTTGCGGTTTTAAAAGTGGTGGATTTCAAAACTGACTCAGCTTTGGTTATTCCTATTAACCTTATTCAGAACTCTGAAGAAGGCAGTTACATTATGATTGCCGCAAATGACAACGGCAAAACCGTAGCTAAAAAAACAATAATAACCGTAGGACATACCTACCGAGGACAAGCCGAAGTTCTTTCCGGAATTTCAGCAGGCGATAAAGTTATCACCACCGGTTTCCAAGGGTTGAATAACGGAGAGTTGATTAGCTTCTAAGAAATAAATAACTCACCACAGATTACACAGATAAGCACAGATTAATCCGTGAAAATCTGAGTAATCTGTGGTGAATAAAACAGAAAACATGTTAGAAAAATTCAAAGAATTTAAACCCAGCAGTTGGGCTATTGACAATAGAACCAGCATTTATGTAATTGCGGCTATACTGAGTATTATGGGTATTTACTCCTATAACACCATGCCGAAAGAACGGTTTCCCGAAATCGTTATTCCTACTATTTATGTCAATACTATTTACCCGGGAACTTCACCTGGTGATATTGAAAACCTGATCACCAAGCCGATTGAAAAACAAATTAAGGCTATATCGGGAGTAAAGAAACTTACGAGCTCTTCCATTCAGGATTTTTCTATCGTGGTTGTTGAGTTTGCTACTGATGTGGATGTGCCTGCCGCCAAGCAAAAGGTAAAAGATGCGGTGGATAAAGCGCGCACCGATTTGCCTAACGACATGACATTTGAACCCAATGTTATTGAAGTGGATTTTTCGGAACAGCCCATGCTGTATGTAAATATTTCGGGTGACTTTGACCTGAATAAACTGAAAAAATTTGCCGACCGCATTGAAGATGAAGTAGAGGCTCTGAAAGAAATTACCCGTGTAGATATTGTGGGTGCTCTTGACCGCGAAATACAAATCAATGTGGATATGTATAAATTACAGGCGGCCACGCTTACCATGGGCGATGTGAGTAATGCCATTGCTTACGAGAACGTAACCGTTTCGGGCGGACAGGTGAAGATGGGCGGAATGACCCGCGCCATCAGCGTTTCGGGCGAGATAAAAGATGTAAAAGATATTGAAAACATTGTGGTGCGTTCCATGACCGGTGCACATGTTTACCTGAAAGATATTGCTGAAATAAAAGATGGTTTCAAGGAAAAGGAAAGCTATGCACGTCTTGAACACAAGAATGTAATTACGCTTAACGTTATTAAACGCAGTGGCGAAAACCTTATTGAAGCTTCAGACAAAATTCACGCTATTGTAGCGCGCTTACAAAAAGAAGAATTTCCGAAAGACCTGATAGTTACCATGACAGGCGACCAAAGCGGACAAACCCGTTTGGTACTTCACGAACTGATTAACACCATCATCATCGGGTTTATTCTGGTAACGCTGGTGCTCATGTTTTTTATGGGTGTAACCAATGCTGTGTTTGTTGCGCTTTCAGTTCCGCTCTCCATGTTTATTGCTTTCTTAGTGATGCCAAGTATCGGGTTTACGATGAATATGATGGTGCTGTTCTCCTTGCTGCTTGCATTGGGTATTGTGGTAGACGATGCCATTGTGGTAATTGAAAACACGCACAGGATTTTTAACAACGGAAAGGTTCCTATTATACAGGCTGCCAAACAGGCAACGGGCGAGGTTTTTCTTCCCGTGCTTTCAGGAACGTTGACCACGCTTGCGCCATTTGTTCCGCTGGCTTTCTGGGGTGGTATTGTAGGTAAGTTTATGTTCTTCCTGCCCATAACATTGATTATAACATTGCTGGCTTCGTTGCTGGTGGCGTATATCATTAACCCTGTTTTTGCTGCCGACTTTATGAAGCCGCATGATGAAGAACACGAGAAGAAAAAGGGATACAAAGGCTTGCTGATCAGCTGTGCTGTATTTGTAGTGCTGGCCGTTATTTTTTATGCAAGCGGCTCGTTAGGCATGGGCAACTTTACAGTGTTTGTTATGTTACTGGTTATTCTTCACCGTTTTATTATTGACAGAGGTATTAAAGGTTTCCAGAATACAGTATGGCCCGGAGTGCAGAATATTTACGAATCTATTGTTACCTGGGCATTGAAAGGATGGAGACCAATTATATTGCTGTTCGCAACCATTGGATTGCTGTTCTTCTCGTTCTGGGTTGTCTCCATCAGCAATATTAAAATAGTTTTCTTCCCTAAGTCAGACCCTAACTTTGTTTATGTATATCTTAATCTTCCCATAGGAACGGATGTTGCCTACACCGATTCAATTACACGCATTGTTGAAGACCGCGTTTATGAAGTAGTGGGCGAAGACAATCCGCTGGTTTCTTCTATCATAAGCAATGTGGCTATTGGTGCAACCGACCCTACTGAAGGCGACCGCACAACGGCTCCCAACAAGGGAAAAGTCTCAGTTTCGTTTGTTGAGTTTGGTAAACGAAACGGACAAAGCACTGCAGTTTATTTAGACAAAATCCGCGAAGCTTTAAAAGGTATTCCGGGCGCTGAAATTACCGTTGACCAGGAGCGTAACGGCCCACCTGTGGGCAAACCGGTGAACATTGAAATTTATGGCGATGACTTTACCGAGTTGGCAAATGCTTCCAATGGTATTAAACGATATCTGGACTCATTGCAGATTGGCGGTGTGGAAGAATTGAAATCTGATTTACAAAACAACAAGCCCGAACTGGTTATTGATATTGACCGTGAGCGCGCCAACCGCGAAGGTATTTTTACCGGACAAATTGGTTCTGAAGTGCGCACGGCTGTGTATGGTAAAGAGGTATCAAAATTCCGTGACGATAATGATGATTACCCCATTATGCTGCGCTTTGTTGAGCCGCAACGCAACGATATTGATGCATTGATGAACATGAAAATTACCTACCGCGATATGACTACGTTTGGCATCCGTCAGATACCGCTTTCATCTGTAGCAAAGGTTCATTATCAAAATACATACGGAGGTATAAAACGCAAAAATCAGAAGAGACTGATTACGCTTTCGTCCAACGTATTGAATGGCTATAACCCTAACGAAGTGGTTGCCAACGTAACTGCCGCCATCGAGAAATTTCCTAAGCCCGAAGCGGTAACAGTAAAAATGACAGGCGAGCAGGAAGACCAGAAAGAATCGCAGGACTTTTTGCAGCTTGCCCTTCTTCTTTCGATAGGACTTATTTTTATTACCCTCATTATTCAATTCAACTCCATCAGCAAAACAGTGCTTATCATCAGCGAGGTTATCTTCAGTTTGATTGGTGTATTGCTGGGCTTCTCCATTTTCGGAATGGAAATTTCCATTGTAATGACAGGCGTGGGTATAGTAGCCCTTGCCGGTATTGTGGTGCGCAACGGAATTCTGTTGGTTGAGTTTACCGATGTGTTGCGCGAGCAAGGCATGGACTTGAAAACCGCCATTATTCAGGCCGGAAAAACAAGGATGACTCCTGTTATTCTTACTGCTACTGCCACCATGCTGGGTTTAATTCCGCTGGCTGTTGGTTTTAATATTGATTTTGAAAGTTTGTTTACCCACTTAGATCCTAAAATTTATTTTGGTGGCGACAATGTTGCTTTCTGGGGACCTTTGTCATGGACTATGATTTTCGGGTTGGGCTTTGCTACCTTCCTTACCTTAATTCTGGTGCCGGTAATGTATTTACTGAGCGAGAAGCTGAACGAGAAGATTGGTAAGTTGGTGAAATAAAATTTTGATTACAATTATTTTGAAAGCCCTGATCTTACGATTGGGGCTTTCTTTTTTGGTGATAAAACCAAAATTAAATCCTTACCCCAAAAACACACACATCATCTACCTGTTCAAGTGCACCTTTCCAGTTGTTGTGGGCTTTTGCAAGCAGTTCTTTTTGTGAGGCAACCGGCTTGTCGTAAAGCTCAAGCAATAGTTTTTTAAATTGTGAGGTCTTGAATTTTTTTCCATCAGGTCCGCCAAACTGGTCGCTGTACCCGTCTGAAGAAAAATAAATCATATCGCCTTTTTTCACGTTTACTTTCACGGTGGTAAAATGTTCTTTGCCTTGTCCTGCACCTACTGCATGGCGGTTGCCCCTCACCTCCAGCAAAGCAACCTGCTCGTTGCTTAACACTGCTTTTTCCAGAATGGTTTTGGTAGTGCGGCTGGTTACCCAATATAAGGTATGATGTGCTCCTGAAAAATGCAGCGTTTTAGTGTTCGTGTTAAAAACCCCCAGCGAAATATCCATGCCATCTTTCACTTCTCCTTTTTCATTTTTATCAAAAGTTTCTTCCACCTTTTTGCGAATACTGTCTAAATTTTTTCCGGGATCTGTCAATTTCAAATCATTGATGGAATGGCTGATTGCCTCGTGACCCACAAAACTTACAAACGCCCCCGGAACACCATGCCCTGTGCAATCTGCCACTGCAAAAAAGATAGTATCATCTACTCGGTCAAGAAAATAAAAGTCACCGCTTACAATGTCTTTCGGATTGTAGAACACAAATGCATCGGGCAATATATTTTTAAAATCATCATCCGATGGCAGTATGGCAGTTTGCAAACGCTTTGCGTAATTGATACTGTCAACAATGTCCTTGTTTTTCTGTTCAATTACTGTTTTCTGGTTGTTGATTTCTATGTTGGCAAGCTCCAGCTTTTCGTTTTTCTCCAGAATTTCTGTCTTTTGTTTTGACAATAATTCATTTGCTTTTTTCTTCTGGCGGTAAAAATTAAATATCCACAAACTGAGCAGGAATAAAAGAATAGCAATGATGATGCTGCCATAAAGTTGTAATTGTTTTTGCCGTAATTGAAGTTCATTCTGCTCCAACTTTAATTTATTTATCTCAGCATCTTTTTCCATCTCTCCTATCTACTTTTCTTTTTTCTCGTTCTGTTGCCGCAGCTCCATTTGGGCGAGGTCTTCCATATCAAGACTGTCGCGTATCTGGCTATACAACTGAGAGTATTTTGAACTTTCTTCCTCCCTATTCATTTCAGTATACATAATCGAAATAGTTCTGTAAATCTTTGCAAGCGATTTCTTGTCATTAGATTTTCTGTATGCTTTTTCAGCATCCTTTAAATGGCTTTCGGCATTGGTATATTTTTTTCTGACAAAAAAACTTTTCCTAAATTAAAATTGCTGTTTGCTCCGCATAAACTATCTCCTATCTCGCCACACAATTGAAGTTCTTTCAGAAAAAACTCCAGACCTTTTGCTGTATTTTTCTCTTGTATATAAACATCTCCAATGCTATCCAGCAGGTTGGCCATATCTCTTTTTAAGCCAATAGATTCACGAGTTGTGTATGCTTTATTAAAAAACTCAATTGCCTTTCCGGGGTTTCCTGCCTTTCGATAAATACTCGCTTTATACGTATAGATTTCACCCATCTCATTCTTCAATCCTACTTTTTCTGCTGTTGCAAATGCGCTGTCTATATATTCTAACGCGCTGTCATAATCTTTTATTTTTTTATAGGCATTGGCTATGTTACTGTAATCATATGAAAGAGAATAATTATCCTCATTCTTTTTATTGATCTCCATTGAACGATAATAATAGCTGAAAGCAGTATCATATTTTTCCTGCTTTTCATAAACAAACCCCAGGTTGCTTAAACACCATGCAATATATTTGGTATCATTCACCTGCCTTGAAAGTTTTAAAGCCTTAAGATAGAGTTGAACAGCCGTTTCCTCATCTCCGATTTCTGAATAAACAGCAGCAAGATTATTAAGCGGAAGTATTAACTCAGCAGGCTCATTCAGTGTTTCTGTTAGCCGTATTGATTCTTCAAAATTTTCAATGGATTCTTTTTTCCGGCCAGTTATATTGTAGATGATCCCTAAATTATTGTGAACAGTAGCGATATTTTCTGTCTTTTTGAGTTCTTTGAAAATTTTTAAAGCTTGCCCGTAATACTCCAGCGCCTTATCGTAATTCCCCTGGTTTTTGTAAACCACACCCAATGAATTAAGGCTGCCCGCTATGCTTATCTTATCTTTCAATTCTACCGAAAGCCCCAAAGCCTGCCTGCCATACTCCAACGCTTTTTCAGGGTCGGTGTTTTTGTATTCCCAAAGCAGGTAGCGAAGCGTTTGAACCTTGTCGGTATCGTTCTTTGATTTGTTAAGGACTTTTAGAAGACTATCAATTTTACTTTGCTGCGCACTAACAGAAAGCGACAGCAACGCTGAAAACAGCAGAACTAATAATGATGAGGTAAGGTGTTTTATCTTCACGTGAAAGGTAAAGATAGAAAACAAATTACATCGGGCGGGCAATCGCCATCAGCACAACTGTTGCAGCAAGATGCCATGCAACCAATCTTACGCCTTTGGCAAGTTTTGCGCGAAGTGCAGCAATTTCCTGAGACTGTTCAGGAGTTGGGGAGCCACCTGCTTTTGCAACGGCTTCACCAATTTTTGCCATGCGGTCAACAGCAGGCTTACTTACCATCATTCCAATCATATAAGCTCCAAAGGCAAGCACTCCTCCCAATGTATAACAGCCTCCCTCGTAGGTCATAAACCAGTCAGCCTGGAAATTGCCCGAACGAATCATAATCAGGCGAAAGCCGGATAAAACATTAAGCGTGGAAAGAATGGCCATCCACAGAGGCAGCTTGTTGGTGCATGAAAGTTGCTGCATGAATTTTCCTCCATCAGCGCCTAAGGCATTAACCGCGGGAGTTATAAATGCAGCAAGATATATAACGGATCCTGCCCAGAAAATGCCTGTGCCGATGTGCAACAGGCGAAGTGTTTGAATTTCGTAGATATTCATAGGTTTTAGTTTTGTGCAATTTTAACAAAATCTGAAATAGCATTACAAACTATCTTCACTATCTTTGTAATCAGCCTTCAGCAAATTTCAGGATTGATTTTTGTGGAAAGAGAGAACAACGTGCATCAGGAATTTTAGAATGGAGAATTATAATACACTCATCCAAAAGTTAGATGAGTTTATCCGCAAATATTACAAGAACCAACTTATCCGAGGCGCGCTTTACAGCGTAGCTGTTAGTGTTGCGTTTTTTCTGAGTATTGTTTTGCTGGAGCATTTCGGGCATTTCGGAACTGCCGTGCGCACCGGTTTGTTTTATTCTTTTCTTGCCGTAAATGCGGTTATTCTTTATCGTTTAGTTGCTCTTCCGCTCATTCACCTCAACCGCATGGGTAAAATTATTTCCTACGAAGAAGCATCGCAAATTATCGGAAAACATTTTTCAAACGTTAGCGACAAACTGCTGAATACGTTGCAACTGAAACAGCTGGCAGATAGCGGAAATGCAAACTCGCGCGAATTACTTTACGCCAGCATTGACCAGAAAACTGCTGAACTGAAACCTGTTCCTTTTGTTGCTGCCATTGATTTATCCGAGAATAAAAAATATCTGCGCTATGCGTTGCCACCAGTTTTGGTTGCGCTTCTGCTTGTTGTTATTGCTCCCAACATTTTGCGCGAAAGCACAACGCGATTGGTAAATCACAACACCTACTTTGAAACAATTGCGCCCTTCAAATTCATTGTTGAGAACAACGATTTACGTGCTATGCAACACGAAGATTTTACATTGAACCTGAAAATGGAAGGAGCAGAAATTCCGGCAGAAGTATTTGTTGAGGTTGACGATAACCTTTACAGGCTTGATAAACAAAGCACGCTCGGATTCAGTTATATTTTCAAAAATCTGCAAAAGACAACGCCTTTCCGTTTGTATGCCGATGGTTTTTATTCTAAAGAGTACGAGCTGACTGCGCTGCCAAAACCTTTGGTGCTGAACTTTAACATTGTGTTGGATTATCCTGATTACACAGGCCGCAGAGATGAAACCGTAAACAACACAGGCGATCTTACCGTGCCTGCCGGAACTAAAGCCGCATGGAATTTTAACACCCGTGATGCGCGTGAGCTGCGCATGAGTTTTGGCGATACTGCTTTTGCGGTAAATGCTGCGAGTGCTGATAACTTTTCTTACTCATCACGCCTTTTCAAAAACAGACAATACTCTGTTAGTGTTGCTAACGAGTTTCTTCAAAGCAACGATTCCATTCTCTATCACGTGAATGTAATTCCCGATGCTTTTCCTGCAATTGAAGTGGAAGAAAAACAAGATTCTCTTTCATCCAAACTCGTCTATTTCAGCGGCATGGTGAAAGATGATTACGGTTTCAAAAAACTGAATTTTGTTTGCCGTTTTCTTAATTCTGATGATGCGGAAAAGAAAGAAAAAATATTTGCCGAAGATGTATTCATCAGTAAAAATAAACAGAGCGACCAGTTTTTTTATTCATGGGATGTGAACCCGCTGAATATTCAGCCGGGCGATAACATTGAGTATTATTTTGAGGTGTGGGACAATGATGGCGTGAGCGGAAGCAAAGCCACACGCAGCGAGAAGAAACTTTACAAAGCACCAACACTGAGTGAGCTTTCAAAAGAGAATGAGAAAAAATCAAGCGAGCTGAAAAAAGACATGGAGCAAAGCATCAAGGATGCAAAAGCTCTGCAAAAAGAAGTAGCGGAATTGAACAAAAAATTGTTCGACAAAAAGAACCTGACATGGGAAGACAAGAAGAATATCCAGAGCCTGCTTGACAAACAGAAGAAGCTTGAAAATGAAATGCAGGAAATTCAGCAAGAAAATAAAAAGAAAAATAATCAGCAAAATGAGTTCAATCAGTTAAGTCCCGAGTTGCTGGAAAAACAAAAGCAACTTGAAAAAATGTTTGACGAGTTGATGACTCCCGAAATGAAAGAACTCTTCCGCCAGATGGAAGAAATGATGGAGAAAATGGACAAAGACAAAGCCCGCGAAATGCTGGAAAAAATGGAAATGACCAACGAAGATCTTTCCAAAGAAATGGATCGTCAACTGGAAATTTTCAAACAACTGGAGTTTGAACAAAAACTGAATGAGTCGATTGAAAAGCTGAACAAATTGGCAGAAAAAGAAGAAAAACTTTCAGAGGAAACCAAGGAGAAAAAAGGAGATGCAGCCGAAGAAAAAGAAAAACAGGAAGATCTTAACAAAGAGTTTGATGACCTCAAAAAAGACCTTGATGAGTTAGAAAAAAAGAACAGCGAGTTGGAACAGCCCAACAACATGGAAGACACCAAAGAAGAAGAAAAAGGTATTGAAGAAGACATGCAAAAAAGTTCGCAGGAAATGGGCGAACAGAAAAATCAGAAAGCCTCTCAATCACAAAAAAGCGCTTCTCAAAAAATGAAAAATCTGTCGGAAAAAATGCAGGCCATGCAGCAAGAGATGCAACAGGAACAGCAGAGCGAAGACATAAAATCACTGCGCGATATTTTGGAAAACCTGCTTACCCTTTCGTTTGATCAGGAGAAGTTGATGGCCAAACTGAAAAACACTAACCGCAACGACCCGGGTTTTACTTCCATTGCCCGCGAACAACTGAAACTGAAAAACGATTCCAAGTTGATTGAAGACTCGCTTTTTGCGCTGAGCAAACGCGTGGTGCAATTACAAACGATTGTAAACCGCGAAATCAGGAACATCAACCAGAACATGGATGTGGCCATTGAAAACCTTGCCGAGCGCCAGACTTCACTTGCCCAAAACCGCCAGCAACTTACCATGACTTCTATTAATAACCTTGCGCTGATGCTGAGTGAAGTGGTTCAGCAAATGCAACAGATGCAAGCACAAAGTAAACCCGGCAGCGGCTCGTGCAGCAAACCCGGAAAAGGGCAGGGCAAACCCAGTGCCGCCACCATGAAGGCATTGCAGGAACAACTGAATAAACAGATTGAGCAAATGCAAAAGGGAATGCAGAAAGGACAAAAACCGGGAGAGAAACCCGGAGGCTCACAAGGCATGGGCGGAATGAGCGAGGGCCTTGCAAAAATGGCTGCCCAACAGGAGGCCATCCGCCAGATGCTGCAGGAGGTTGCCAGCGAACTGGATAAAAAAGGCAATGGCAAAGGCTCTGGAGGCAACCTGGATAAGATTCATGATTTAATGGAAGAAACCGAAACCGATTTGGTAAACAAACGCATAACAGCCGAAACGCTGCGCAGACAAGAGGAAATTCTTACCCGCCTGCTGGAAGCGGAAAAAGCAGAGCGTCAGCGCGATGAAGAGGAGCGCAGGGAATCAAAAGAAGGGAAAAATGAGAAATTGAGTAACCCTCCGGTATTTAATGAGTATAACAGACGAAAATTAAAAGAAACAGAGTTGTTAAAAACTGTTCCTCCTTCACTGCAACCTTTTTACAGGGATAAGGTAAACGAGTATTTTAACAACTACCAACATTAAAATACAGATATTCAGCATGAAACAAAAGAATCTGACATTCCCTTCCACTGCCGACAGCCTGCACCTTGTTGAAGCTCTTATTGACGAGATAAGCGCTGACATGCACCTTGACGAAGATTATTACGGGAATATTCTGATTGCGGTAACTGAAGCAGTAAACAACGCTATTAATCACGGAAATAAACAAGACCCCAACAAAACAGTGTCGTTTGTATTTACTGAAAATGACGATCATTCTATTTCCTTTAAAATAGCCGACCAAGGCACGGGCTTTGACTTTGAAAACATACCCGACCCCACTTCACCCGAAAATATTGAAAAAGTAAACGGACGCGGTGTGTTTCTTATGAAACAACTATCTGACGGAGTTACCTTTGATGATAACGGACGAGTGGTTGAACTTTCGTTTAAGTTGGCGCAGCACGCATAAGAATTTTATATTCCCAAAACAAAGAAGCCCGTTCAAAAATGAACGGGCTTCTTTGTTTTAGCCCATTAAAATTCGTTTAAAATTAGGTTTCGGCAAATATTAATTTATACATTCGCTTCATTAACAAATCATTATTTAATGAATAAATTTTTACTCTCGGCATTTTGCTGTCTGCTGCTCTCTACCACTGCCAGTTCACAAAACCTTGTTCCCAACCCCAGCTTCGAAGATTTTATAACATGCCCTAATTCATCCAGCCAGATGTTTTATGCCGTTCCATGGGTTCAGCCTTCGGGACACCAAGGAACCAGCGATTATTTTAATGAATGTTGCGTAAGTCCTATTCCTTTGCAAAACCCTCCTGTTGGTGTTCCTGCCAACCTATTGGGAAATCAGGAAGCCCGCACAGGTGCTGCTTATGGCGGTTTTTTTAGTATTGACGGACCTACCGATGGAGATTACCGCGAATACATTCAGGCTCCGCTTACCGAGCCACTTGAAGTAGGAGTACGTTACTGTGTACGTTTTTATATTTCACTTTCTGATCAAAGCACAAATTCTACTGATGGAATAGGTGCTTATTTCTCTAACCAACCTGTTTCGGGTCCGGGTTCTTTACCGCTTACATTTCCTGCACAGGTAATGGTTGACAGCATTATTACAAATTACACTGGATGGCACGAAGTATATGGTGAGTTTGTTGCCGATCAGGCTTATGCTTACATCACTATCGGCAACTTTAAAGTGCAGGGAACAACCGCCATTGGTGGAGGCGCTCCTTTTGACCCCAATACCATTCCGCCAACTATTCCCATGCCGGGAGCTTATTATTTTATTGATGATGTGGAGGTTTATACCGAAGCAACCTGCCCTGTTCCTTGTAACATAGAATTTACCAATGCCAGCACTGTTGCAGATTGCAACACCAATAACGGAGTGGCAGCTGTAACCGTTTCAGGCGGCTCAGGCAACTATACTTATTTATGGGGAAGTGGTGAAACTACTGCAACCCTGCCCGGGGTTGGTTACGGATTATACGAAGTAACTGTTGGCGATGGTCCGGGATGCTCACGTTCTGTTGATGTTTTTGTAGGACAAAATTCATCGCTTGCAGTAACATTTAATCCCGGATTTATGCAATGCGCATCATCACCCGATGGCGAGGTTGATATTGATGTGGCAGGCGGAACAGCGCCTTACACATTTCTGTGGAGCACAGGCGATACTACTGAAGATTTGGATTCAGTTCCGGGAGGTGCTTACATTGTTGTGGTTACCGATGCTGATGGTTGTATGCTGACCGACTCTACTGAACTTACTTCCATTTTTGGTTCTGAATATACCGTAATAGCTACTGACGAAAGTTGTGCGGGAGCAGGTAACGGTTCTTTATTTGTTCAGGCAGGCGGAACATTCCCGTTTCCACCTACGGCATATGCATGGAGCAATGGAGCCACTACCTCAGCTATCTATAACCTAAGCCCCGGAACCTATACGGTTGAAGTAACCGATTTTTTCGGCTGCACCGAAACATTGACCGGTGTGGTTGAAAGCGGAACAGGAAATTTTAACGTTAATATTTCACAACAAAACAATACGCTGTATGCAACTACATCACCTAACTATCAGTGGTATTTTAACGGCAGTCAGATTTCGGGTGCAACACAACAAACCTATACCATTACCCAAAGCGGAAACTACTATGTTATAGCCACAGGAGGAGGAAGTTGTGTGGATACCTCCAACATTATTGAAGCAACTTACAATCCTGATAACGTGCTTGAAAACACCTTGCTTGAAAATGTGTTGGTGTATCCCAATCCGGCAAACGAAAACCTGAATGTGGTGATGACCCTGAGCAGTGCCGAGGCAACAGAAATTAAATTACTAGATGTTACAGGGCGAGTTGTGTGGGGCTTTTCAAAAGCTAAAAAAAACAACCGAAACAAAATGCAGCATTCCTGTTACTTCGCTTGCAGAAGGAATTTATTTTGTGCAGGCAAGAGCTGGCGCGGAGCAACAGTATATTAAAGTAATCGTGAAAAAATAATCCTAATAATGTTGCCACAGATTAACAGATTAACAATGTGAAAATCTGTGAATCCGTGGCAAAAAAATCTAAGCCCCAATACCAATGAAAAACCTGATTACCAAAACTTGCTTACTGCTTACTGCCTGCTGCTTACTGCTTACTACAGCCCAAGCCCAACTAAGCACCCCCTCATGGTCAGTGAAGTTTGAAACATCCAAAGCATTTATTGAAAACAAAGGGCAGTTTGAACAACGTTTAAAAAGTGTGGATTCAAAAATTATGTATGCTGTTGACAATGGTTCGGTGCAAATCTATTTCACCCAAAAAGGATTGACTTACAAATTTGACCGCAAAGAGAAAAATAAAAACCGCAGAGATGGTGACGAAACACAGCCACGCATATTTTTTGAAAGTGATGTGGTGAATATGGTTTGGGAAGGCGCAAACCCCAATGCCGAATTAGTTGCCGAAGAACTAAATCCTGATTACTACACCTATGAAATGAAGAAGAATGAAAAGGAGTATTATGACATTCAACGCGTTCGTGGGTACAAAAAATTAGTGTACAAAAACCTTTATCCCAACATTGATGTGGAGTATGTTTTTCATCCGCAGGACGGAATAAAATATGCACTTATTCTGCATCCGGGCGCTGATGTTTCAAAAGTAAAGATGAAATATGCTGATAGCGAAAAACTAACCTTTACTAATGCAGGTGAAATTTTTATCGATACTAAATTCGGTGATATGGTTGACCATGCACCGCAAACGTTTTATGCAGACAACAACAACGCAATCTCTTCACGTTTTATCCGCAACGGAAACACCGTTTCGTTTGAACTTGGAAATTACGATCAAACCGAAACCGTTATAGTTGACCCTTGGGTGCAAAC
>CAMBRL010000009.1 GCA_945870105.1 Chitinophaga pinensis | reverse complement strand
ATTTCGGGACCACAAGGTGCCGCTACAACATTTACATGGCAAACAGACTGCAATCACATTGCTTACAACGACATTTGCGCCACCACTTCAAATACTTACACCTTTGTATTTCGAGTCGCAGATGACTTTTGCCCGGCACCTGCAGTAAGCATCATTACCGTTTCTGTAACTGTTGAAGCCTGGGCTACCGTTCCGCCACCTTCTCTGCGTTGTGCTTCGGTTCTTTCTAACGGTGATGTGCAACTCAGTTGGGTGCCACCACTTGACCCCGAAAACAGATTTGACAGTTATCACATTTATGAATCAACAACAGAAGCCGGACCTTACACTGTAATCGACAGCATTTTCAATATCAATACTACCACCTACACCCACATAGGAGCAGGAGCAAATACAGCCTCTCATTACTACTATATGCGAACCCGCTCTGGCTGCAATGGTGAAGTTTACACAGAACCAACTGATACGCTGCAAAGTATTTTATTAGATGTTGTAAACCCCGGAACAGGCTCTGCTGCACTTTCGTGGAATGCACTGGCAGTGCCACTTCCAACAACTACTTACAGCGGATATTACAGAATTTATCGCGAGTTTCCTACAGGAACCTGGACATTAATTGACTCAACGCAAAGTTTGACCTATGATGACGAAATAACCTTATGCGATGCCTTCATCAATTATCGCGTGGAAATAGAAGACGATGCCGGATGTATTTCCGTTTCATCAGTTGATGGTGATTTATTCGCAGATTTAACACCACCGGTTTCACCCTCCATTGATTCGGTAAGCGTGGATGTTTTAGCAGGATTAAACCAAGCAGGAATTGGCTGGAATGTCAATCCATCGGGTGATACCGAAGGTTATATTATTTATCAGAACATCAATAATTCGTGGACACCGATTGACACCGTTTGGGGATTGAACAACACGTATTACCTCAACGGAAACTCAGCCGCAGGCACAATTTCAGAAACCTATCGAATAGCAGCAATAGACAGTTGCGATAATACCAGTCCTTTGGGCGATATTCACAGTTCCATTTTCCTTGGCGCTAATGTTGACATTTGTCTGCGACAGGCAAACCTTGCATGGAATGCC
Source organism: Chitinophaga pinensis (assembly GCA_945870105.1). Lineage (GTDB taxonomy): Bacteria > Bacteroidota > Bacteroidia > SXHM01 > SXHM01 > SXHM01. The sequence goes on along the minus strand of CAMBRL010000009.1, from coordinate 46,065 downwards.
TACACAGGTTGGAGCAACGGAGTATCGCAATACGAAGTTTATTATTCACAGGATGGCGGAGCACGAACACTTGCCGGAAGCGTTGGCGGAACCACCACCACATTCATTCATCAAAACCTGACTGCAAATTCAATATACTGTTATTATGTTCGCGCGTGGGATGCTTCGCAAACAAAATCAGCAGCTTCTAACGATACCTGCATTCTGGCCGAAATTCCGATAGCTCCGCTGTTCACTTACATCCGCACCGTTACTGTTCCGCTAACAGGAGGTGTTGATCTTTACGCACACGTTGACATCGCAGCAGATGTGATTGAATATAAAATTTCACGATCTGAAGACAATGTGCTTTTCAACACCATCGGCACAACTCCATTCACGAATTTACCCACCATTTATTACTTTGACAACACTGCTTTAAGCAGCGAACGCAGTTACTATTACAAAGTAATTTCAGTTGACAGTTGCGGTGCTGATGTTGACACATCTGAATATGCCCGCACCATTTATCTTGCAGCAGAAGGAAAAGCCGACCGCAAAAATTATCTGAACTGGAATAAATACGAAATCTGGCTTGGCAATGTGGCTGCATACAACATTTACCGCAGCATTGATGGAGTTTTTAATCCCATTCCACTTGCAACAGTTAATCCCGCTGATACTTTTTATGTAGACAATGTTGCAGATATTGTAGAAGGTGACGGAACTTTCTGCTACTACATTCAGGCACTTGAAGATGTTGGCAACCCTTATGGTTTTACTGAAACAAGCACATCCAATGTTGCTTGTGCTTATCAGTTGCCTAACTTTTTTGTACCCAATGCTTTTGCTCCCGAAGGGCTGAACAACATTTTTATTCCCGTTACACTTTTTGTTGCAGACGAAAACTACACCATGGAAATATTCACTCGTTGGGGCGAACAAATTTTTATGACAAATGATAAATACGAAGGCTGGACAGGAATTCTGGATGGGAAACTTGTGCCACAAGGTGTTTATGTTTATTCGTTCCACTTCCAGTCCGCTGCCGGTTATCAATACACCAAAACCGGAACTGTAACTCTGATTAAATAATATTGTGAAATCATTTTTAGAAAAAAGTTCAGTCTCTCCTGAACTAAAGAAAATAGCAGAAAAAGTTTTCAAATCAGAACGTATCTCCGTTGACGAAGGTGTGTTGTTATATGAAAAAGGAGAACTGGGATTTCTGGGAATGCTTGCAAATTATATTCGTGAAAAACGTCATGGCGATTACGTTTATTTTAATCGCAATTTTCATGTGGAGCCAACAAATATTTGTGTGTTTGATTGCAAGTTCTGCTCCTACTCTCGCCTGTTGAAAGAAAAAGGAGAAGGCTGGGAGTTAAGCGAAGAACAAATTCTGGACAAGCTAAAAAGCTATGCCGGTAAACCGATTACTGAAGTTCATATTGTTGGCGGTGTGCACCCAAAGATGGGTTTGCATTATTTTGCCAGCCTGATAAAAAAAATAAAAGAAATACGCCCTGATATTCATGTGAAAGCCTTTACCGCTGTAGAGTTGGAATACATGTGCCGCAAAGCAAAAGTGAGTTTCCGTGAAGGCTTGCAATTACTGAAAGAACACGGACAAAACTCATTACCGGGCGGTGGAGCAGAAATTTTTCATCCCGAAATACGTAAACAAATTTGTGAAGATAAATGCACAGCCGATGAGTGGCTGGAAATTCATGAAACCGCTCATTCATTGGGAATGCCAAGCAACGCAACCATGCTTTACGGACACATTGAAAAATTTGAACACCGTGTTGACCACATGGAACGGCTTAGAAATTTGCAGGATAAAACCAAAGGGTTCAACACATTTATTCCGCTAAAATTTCGCAACAAAGACAACCAAATGTCGCACCTTGCCGAAGTAAGTACGATTGAAGATTTGCGCAACTATGCCATCGCACGTATTTACATGGATAATTTCCCACACATCAAAGCTTACTGGCCTATGATTGGAAGAAACACGGCACAACTCTCCTTACAGTTTGGAGTAGATGATATAGACGGTACGATTGATGACTCAACAAAAATTTACTCAATGGCAGGTTCTGAGGAACAGTCACCTGCCCTTACAACCCAAGAATTAGTGGAACTTGTAAAACAGGTAAATCGTCATCCCGTTGAGCGCGACACACTTTACAACATTCTTACTGATTACAACAATTACGATTTCTCAAAAGAAGAGAAAATTGTTACCGCCTGATAATATCAGCTCATTAACTTTTGCAGTTCATTCAATAATTCAGGCAGTATTTGCAACTGTGGCTTTTCATTAGAAATAGTTGCAGCAAACCGTTTAAGTTTTTCAGAAGCTTTTAAATAATTCTCCTTTTCAAGCACGTAAATGTCAAAACTGCTGTCGTTTGATGTTTCATGCAAACGAAACCCTAACGTAAGATTGTAGCGAACTGCAACTGAATTTTCGCGACTAACCTTTGCAAAATAGTCCTGTAAGCGAAAGTTTTCAAAGAAACACTCTAACATCGCAAGCGAAGCAAGAACAGGAATATGAGTTCCAAGGTAATCTTTATCCCATATAAACAAACCGGCATCGGCTGTCTTGTCTTTCCAGCTAATATTGGAGGTATGAATTAAACCGACTTTTACGCCCTTGTAATTAATGAGAAAATAAAAATCAGAAAGCGGGTTTAATGAATTATACCATTTTTTCTGTTCTTCTTCTGTTATGAATTTCTGATATTCCATAACACTGCTTATTTCTTTTGAATTACGCCAATAGCGAACCAATTCAATATCTTCAAGCGTAAGTTGCGATAGTGTAATTCCGAAATTGCGGATAATCATCAGAGAACGGTTTTCACGGTATAAGATGGTTTTCCTGTTTCACCAATATAAAGCCTGCGTATATACTCGCCAATTATTCCAAGGCTAAAGAGAATTAAACCGGTTGAGAAAAAAATGGAAACAATCAGCGTAGTAAAACCCAGCTCAGCTCCGTAATTATATTTCATGTAGATGAAATAACTCACAAAACCAAGACAAATAAGTGCAGACAATAAACCAAACCATGAAATTATTTTCAATGGAAACGCGGTATAACCCACCACTAATTTCAGCGTTATTTTAAATAATTTAAACAGCGTGTAGCCTGATTGTCCTTCTTTGCGCGGCAAGTGCTCCACCACAACATGCTCAATGTTATCGGTATGCCAGGCAAGAATTTCGTCCAGAAAAAACATGCGGTAGTTACGGGAGATAACTTTTTCAGTAACAGAGGAGCTAATGAGTTTAAATGAAGAGCCTTTGCCGGACATATTGGCAAAATTTTTAAAGATTTTGCCAACAAACCAGCTTCCTGCATTGCGAATCAACGAATGTTCTTTTTTCTCGTAGTAACCGTAAACCAGCTCTGCTCCTGTATTTTCCTGTGTAAGCAAAAGCTTTTCAATTTCTTCAGGTGGGGTTTGCAAGTCATCGTCAATAGTTATTACCCACTCCCCTTTTACAAAAGTTAGTCCGCAAAAAAGTGCATTGTGCTGACCGTAATTTTGTGTGAGTTTTACGGCAGTAACAGTTTGTGGATTTTTCTTCTTTAACGTTAAAAGCACTTCCCAACTCTTGTCTGCGCTGCCATCATCAACAAAAATAACTTCGAATGACTTTTGCTTTTTTGTAAAATATTTTTCGATGCGCAGATAAAGTTCTGCCAACGTTTTCTCGCTGTAATAAACCGGAACAACTATTGAAAAATCTTTCTTATCCATTTAGATTTCTATTAACGGAAGGCAGGCTATTTTGTCTGTCTCCAGGATGGCAGTTCCCCATGAAAGTCCCACACCAAAACCTGAAAGCAGCAAAGATAATTTTTCGTTTGTAAGTTGCTCACGCAGTTGGGTTACCAGCGTAGTTGGGATAGAAGCCGAACTTGTATTGCCAAAATCTTTCAATGAATACGGAACCTTTTCAGGTTCTATAGCAAGCTTCTTTCGGATAGCTTCATTCATCAACAAATTAGCCTGATGAAAAACAAAATAATCAACATCCTTAGTGTCTTTTCCGCAATAGGGAAGTAGCTGCTTTACATCGGGAGCAACTTCTCGTAATGAAAAGTTGAATACATCCACGCCATTCATTATTAAATGTGTTTTGTTGCGCTCAATACCTTCTGAGATTTTTTGAAATTCAACTGAGGCAGGAGAAAACCTGCTTTTCATTCCACCATCAGGAATAATAATGGCATCATAACCTTCTCCATCATTATGCAGGCTGAAATGAATTTTAGTATCATCATCGCAAACTTCAAGAACCGTTGCGCTGCCGGCATCGGAAAAAATGGGCGAAGTGCTTTTATCTTTTTCTGAAACAACGGAAGAAGAAACATCACCAACAAGCAATAATCCTTTTTTTGCGCCAGTGGTTTTTAGTAAGGATGAGATAACTGAAAGTCCGTAAACATAGCCAGAGCAACCTAAATTAATATCAAGCGCTATGCAGGACTTTGATAATCCTAGCCGGTGCTGCAAGCTTATTGCTGTTGGCGGAATTATCCAATCGGGTGTTTGGGTAATAAAAAGCAAAACACCTATTTCAGATTTAACGCATTGCGTTTCGTGCAGCAGTTTTTCTGCCGCTACAAAACAAAGGTCAGATGCGGTTAACCCTTCAGGTGCTATTCTGCGATTTTGTATTCCTGTGGTTTTAATAAATAATTCCTTCTCCTTGATGGTAGCAAAAGGATAGTCGTTATTAGAAACCTTTTGTTTCGGCACACTTAGAGCAAGTCCGCTTAGTTTTATGCCTGAAACAGTAAACACAAATCAGATTTTGGGGTTATGAATTAAGTAAAGTCTTTTTATTCTGAACAACGGAAAATAAATCAGATACGGTTACGCAATCATGCAGGTTTTCAGCGGTAAGCGTTACTCCATAATCAGCATCAACCATGGCAATTAAAATCAATGCCTGCATAGAATTCCATGCATCCAATTGTTTATAAACAGTTTCGGGCAGTAATGTGCCGGGTATTATGTCAGCCAGTTCGGCTTCAAACATTTTTATAAAATCTTCGAGTAGCATTTGCGGTAAAAAAGCAAAGATAATTTTTAAACACAAATCTATGATTGCTCAATAAAAAAAGCCGCTCCTTTCGGAAACGGCTCTTTATAAAAGGTTCTGCCACAATCAGAACCCCCACATTATTTATTCTTTAATAACCTTAACCGTTTTGCCTGAATTCACTTCGGTGAGGAAATAAATTCCTGCTGCAAATCCTTCCATATCAATCACCGCTTTGTTTTGTATTTGTTGTGCGTACAAGGCTTCACCAACTATATTGCTCAACACAAAATTTCCTGCTTCTTGTGTTTCAATGCTTATGTTTCCGTTAGTGGGATTTGGGAAAACCCAGAAACGTGAAGAACTTTCTTCTGCAATGCCAACCGTTGAATGGTTATAAACTGCCGAAACATAATCACAAGCACCGTAACTGAAATATACGGTATAAGGTCCGTCAGCCAGTGGTGTGTAGTAATAGCTTTCTGCGCCCGGAATAGAATTGGCTCCAAACCACCATTGGTAAGTTGTAAATGTATCAGGAATACTGAATTCAGTTCCACTCCAAAAAATCTGGTAACCATCCATTTCAGGAATAGCATTAACATAACATGTTGAAGAAGGAACATCAGTAGAGCAACCCGAAACCACTACTTGGTAAGAACCGCCTGTGGTAGCGGCAAATGTTGAATTAGTTTCACCGTCAATATCAACCCATGCATTACCAATGTATTTCTGCCATTGATAAGTAAGGTTATCGCCTGTTGCGGTAACCGATAAAGTAACCGAACCGTCTGCTGGACAAAACGAAGTGCTTGATGGCAGATTAACAGTAATGGTGGGTGCAACACAGCCTTGTGACGACTCTGTAGTATAAAGGGTGGTTACATCCTGTGCACTCAATGCTTCGGCATAAATACCGATGTCGTCAAGACTTCCCTGGAAAAGACGAGAAGGTGTTCCATTGCTCCACTGCGCTCCAATTAGCACATTTTGGGGAACTGAAATGGTTGCAATTCCGCCTGCTATGGTGTTGGTATAAACCTGTACTCCATCAATATACATTTTGTGAACACCCGTTGCTTTATCAAATGTAAACACCACTTGGTGCCATTGCTGATCATTAATATTAGTAGTTGCAGCAATACTGTTAACAGATGGTGTATTAATTGCCATAGTTGGTCTTCCGGTAGAATTAGCAAGGAAGAAGGCATATTCATCACCGCTTGAAATACCTCCCCAACGCGTTAAAATAGAACCGAGCGAAGCATTAAAACTTGCACCGGTATTAACCCATGCCGATACAGTAATGCCCGGGCTGAGTAACAAATTCCATGATGAATTATTTCCGCAGTTAATGTATTCATCTCCCTCAAAAGCATAAGCCTGATTTGGATTTCCAAAACGGTCAGTTGTTAAAAATGCGCCAACTACAGTTCCGTCATTGTCTCCTTCATCATCTGTAGCATCGCCTGCATCAAAGCTATAACGCGATACCAAACCGCCCTGCAGAATATTTTCATAATAAAGGTCATTCGCATCTTGCGCAGTTAACACGCGGTTATAGATACGAAAATCATCAAAAGCACCTTCCAGGTATTGTGTTGTTGTACACACAGCTCCTGTAGTTCCCAAAAATGCACCTATTCCCATGTGTGCAATTCCGTTGCCCATTCCCGATCCTAAACCACCGCCAACAAGTGTAGCTTGAGACATGGTTTGAAGTGTATTATTAATGTAAACCTTTAATCCTCCTGCTATATTTCCACCTGAAAGAGGTGCCATATCTACGCCCATTACAACATGATACCATTGGCCCGCAGTAAGTGTTGAAGCTGTTTGATAGGTAACATAATTACCTGCTGCAATAGAACCATAACCAGTCAACTCCAGTTTATTGGCATCGTTAAGTCTGATTGTAAACTGGCGACCTGCTGTGGTGCATAATGTTTCAAAAGATGCTTTGCTGATAATGCTGTGGTGAGCTGAATTAACGTTACCAAATTTTACCCAAAATGAAAACGAAAAAGTGGCATTGCTTCCGGTGGTGATATTATCAAAATTATCGCCCAGGCCTATAAACTGGCCTGATGCAAGATTGTAAGCCGAACTTGCGTTGCCAAAACGATCAGCTACTAACGTTCCGCCCGTAACGCTTCCGTTTACTGAGCCAACTGCGTCATTGGCATTTCCTGTAAAAGTGTATTCCGAGACAAGTCCGGTGGTTGGCACAGGTACTTGAGCCATTGCGCTTGTAAACGCTAAAAGAGATAAAAATGTTGAGTAAATTTTCTTCATGTTTTTTAGTTTTTTGTGGGTTTCACGCAAAGATGAAACCTAAGGAATGAAGAAGAAACCCGGATTTCATGAACCGTTGATTTCAGTTCATGAACGGTAGCACTATCCTACCGTAATTTTATTGTCTTTCAGCAAAGCTTCAAACTCAGCTTTGCGCTCACGGGCAACATAAATGGTTTTGCCGTTATCAAGAAAAAGCGAACCCTCGCCTTTGCCATATTTTTTCAGAAAATTAATGTTCACAATGTGCGAACGGTGGCAACGGTAAAAATAGGGGCGCGAAGAAAGAACTTCTTCAAAGAATTTTAGTTTTTTGCTTACTAAAACAGAAGAACCGTTTTTCAGAAACACATGCGTGTAGGCTTCATCTGCTTCCAGTAATTCTATTTCGTTTACGTCAACAAATAATAAACCATCGGCAACAGGCAAGGCAATTTTGCTAAACTGTTCGGTGCGGAAACTCTCTTTCAGCAAATCAAGACGCGGTTGCATGTCAAAGAATTTGAGTTTCTGCTGAACTTTTGCAACGGACAATTTCAATTTGTCAATATCAACAGGCTTCAACAAATAGTCAATAGCTGAAACTTCAAAAGCCTTTAAAGCATAATCATTATAGGCTGTTACAAAAATGATTTCAAAATCCACCTCACGAAAAAAGCTAAGCAGTTCAAAACCGTTGTAGTCGGGCATTTCAATATCTAGAAAAACCAATTGCGGTCGCTGTTTATTAATAATTAACACACCGTCTGGAACATTGGCTGCTTCTGCAACCACTTCCACCTCGGGACAAAAATCGGCAAGCAACTTTTTCAGTGTATTGCGTGCGCGTTCTTCGTCATCAATCAGTATGGCTCTTATCTTTTGCTCCATTGCGGACAAATGTAATAATGCAATTTATTAAGCTGCTTACAGTTTCATGAAAAGTTGATTTCAGTTCATAACGGAATTTCCAGCACCACCTTTGTCCCCAATGCCTTCTCCCCTTCCATCAAATCAATCACTTCTAATTTTATCTTTTTCTGTCGAGATGAATTAATCAACTCTAATCTTTTCTCGGTTGCTTTGGTGGCAAAGGATTGATGCGTTAATGCAGAACGCTGTTTAATTTCTGCTGAACGCACCCGTCCCACTCCGTTATCCGCTACGGTGCAAACTAATGTATTGTTCTTTAATGAAAAATCAACCGACAACTTCTTTTCTCCTTTTTTGTGAAGCAAACCGTGTTTAATTGCATTCTCAACAAACAACTGTAGGATTAATGAGGGCAGTTTTATTTCGTCTTTGTCCAATTCTTTCTGAACAGAAATAGAGTAGGTAAAATCATTCCCGAAGCGCAGTTTTTCCAGTTCCAGATAGAGTTCGAGCATTTCCACTTCATCGTTCAATGTAATTTCATTGCTGCCCGAAGCATCTAATACTTTGCGCATGAGCGAACTGAAACGGCTCAGATAATAATTGGTATTTTTAATGTCGCTCTGCAAAATCAAATCCTGAATGGAGTTGAGTGCATTGTACATAAAATGCGGATTCATCTGCGCTTTCAGTGCGGTCAGTTGCGATGCGGTCAGTTTGTTTTGCAGAGCAGCTTTACGTGTCAGGTATCGAATGCGGAATTGATAAATCAGCACCACTATTCCAACCGATAAAATAGAAACAAGTAAATAAAACCACCATTGTTGCCATACGGGATTACTGACAGAAACACGAATGCTTGCAATCGTTCTGCTTTTAACACCACTCTCATTCACCGCACGTACCTCAAACAAAAAATCACCGGGAGGAACAGATGAAAACACGACATAATTAACGGATGCAGGCGTGGAAATCCAAGCGCTATCCAGACCTTTTAAACGATACTCATACGTGAAATTTCCCCGACTGCGAAAAGCCGCAGAAGAGAAATATATTCTAAAATTGCTGTTGTTATAAGGAAGCTGAACAGAAGAAGAAAAATTAAGTATGCTGTCGCCATGCATTACCGAAGAAATAGAAATAGCAGGTTCTATAGAATTGAAATCAGAAAGTGATAATGGAAAATAAACCAGGCCTTTGTTGGTTGCCAGAACAATAAGCGAGTCGGTAATTTCAATCGCATTGATGTCTTTAGGGTTAATACCTGAAGTAATGTTGAATTTTGAGAGCTTGTTTGTTTTTAAATCAAGCCTGTAAAGAAAATCGGTTGAGCAAAAAACTACTGTTCCTCTATGCACATTTATGTAACGCATGTTGTTTTCACTTAAACCATTTTTATCTGTGAAATGACTAACAATCTTATTCCCCTTTATTCCATAAATGCCTCTGGATACGGAGGCAATCCAAAGTATTCCTTCTGAAAAGGAAAGTGAATTGGTATAAATCTTTTCGCTGCGGTCTTTCAGTTCATCCAATTTTCCGTTGTTGTAAATAAATGTGCCTTCGTTTAAAGCGAAGTAAACCGAGCCGGTCTGTTCATCAACTTCTAAAGCCCTGCCACCTGCTTTACCCAATGGTATGTAACCCGTTTTTTTATTCTCCAGTAAATCGTTGATGTGAATTTTTCCTGCTGCTTCGGGCATAACAAAGAACAAGGTATCGCCCAGTAAATCCAAATCACGGAAATTTGAAAAGGGAGGATAAACTGTTTTTCCGGTTTGCTTTTCGGTAATGCAAATTCGGCCACGCGATACCAGCAGGTAATATTTTGTTTCCCGTATTTTTTTAACGGCAATAAATTTTTGTTGCTCATCTTTATAAACTGGCTCAGTACTTTTATCAGACGGATTTAACTCGTATAACTCACCGGTGTATGACCCTGTAAGAAGGTTGCCGTTTTCAAGTGATGTAATTGCAGAAAAGTTATCTTCCTAAAGACCGGAGTTTGAACTGTTCATTCGCTGCACTTCCACAAACGGAATAACAAACAAACCATGCTCTAAGGTGGTGAACCAATAATTACCCTCACGGTCGTGAAGCATGTTGCTTACTTTTTGTCCGCTTAAAAGAAATTGATGTTTAGCATAATCAATAAAACTACTGACTCCATTGGAAGAGCAAAGCCATTTCTCATTCTTCCGGTCGTTATAAACCATGTAGATTCTGCTGCCCTCCTTTTCAATTGAAAATGACTGAATGAACTCCGTTTTGCTTTCAGTAATTCTTACAAAATGGGTGTTCGGGTTGCCCGGAATTTCAGCCATCAGAAATAAGTCATCGTTCACTTTCACAAACAAATTTCTGTTATACAACTCCCTGCAAAGCGTGTCGCAGTCAAGCTGTTTAACCTCTTCCGACTTTATATCAAGGGTAAAAAAGCCCATAGACCTGCGACAGAAAAACAGTTTGTCGTTATAATAAATCAGTTCCGTTATATCCTGAATTTTAATTTCTCTTTCAGGAAAAGAATACGTTTTAAGGCTGTCGCCATGTTCATTAAAAACTTCAATGGTGTTGCTATTATTGATGTAAGCATTACAATCATCATCAAGGGTAAACTGCGGCACCGATGTTGATTTACCTGAGAAATCTGTTACGATAAAAAGTGAATCGCCTGCAACACGGCAAACCTGTCCGCTGAAGTTTTTACACCACACTCTTCCTTTTTTATCCAACTGCAAATACGAGATGCTGCGCCCATTCTGCTTACTGCTGGTGTAAGGCTTAAATGTAAAACCATCGTAACGGAAAAGCCCGGCATCGCAGCCAATCCAGATGTAACCAAAATTATCCTGAACGATTGAATACACTTCATTGGAAGGTAAGCCATCTTCGTCAGTTATGTTGTAATAATATGGATGCTGCGCGAACGTTTCGCAGGTTACAATGACTGAAAAGAGAAGTAAAATAAAACGTTGCAGCATTTTGCAACAAAAATGGAAAAATTAAAATCAGTTCTGAGAAAACATTCTCAAACTTTCTTTGAAGTTCATGGGTGTAAAGCCAATTCTTTTTAGGTTATCTGAAAACTCAACTATTCTCAGAGCCTTTAACCCGAGAAGATTTTCTTTACCCACTCCCGCATTAATTCCTAAGAATTTTGTGAGTGAGAGCAAGCTTTCCATCAAGGGATAAGAAATGTTAAGCATCCATACTTTTTTGCCAAGTGTGCTTGCGAGTTCTTTGTAGAAGTCTTTGTAAGCAACGGGAGCAGGTTCTGCTACAGTAAAAATTCCTGAGAGATTATTAGTGATGATAGTTTCAGTTGCTTTCAGCAGATCAATAATGTGAACGGTGTAAAGCGGCTGTTTTCCTCGGTCAATAAGAGGAACAATGCCTTTTGTTTTTATGTGCTTTACCATCTCCAGAAACAAACCTCCGTTGCCAATTACTAATCCGGGGCGAATGATGGCATCGTCTATTCCGTAAAATTCTTTTTCCAGAAGAAATTTCTGTTGGCCGTAAGCGGAAAGAGCATCGGCTTGAGCCGACATACTGCTGAAGAAAATATTTTTCTTAACTCCTGCATTGCTTGAAGCTTGCAGCAGATTTTTTGATCCTTCTATGTTTATGGTTTTCGCTTCTTCGCCTTTTAAATAAGCGCAATGAATAAATATGGTTGCATGATTAAAAAGATTTTCATCAAGTGCATTTTCAAGACTGAATATTCTGTATTCAACACCTTGCAGACGTTGCTCGGGAATGTTTCTGCAAAAGCCGATTACACCATAACCCTGCCGAACAAAATGAGCGCAAAGCTGCGAGCCGATAAAGCCGGTAGCGCCTGATATTGCTATGGTTTCGTTTGTGTTCATTTCAGCGCGTTGTGTGCAACGTTATGAGCGTTTGCCATTAAGCTCAATGTTAAGCCTTTTGCGGGAAGAAAGCGGAAGCCGGAACCATCGGCCACAAAAACATTTTGTGTTCCGTGCAGTCTTCCATCGGGTGAAAGCGAGAATGATTTGTCTTCTTTTTCAAAAGGAAGAACACCTGAGTAATGAATGCTGGAGCCCATTCCGGGGTCAATCATTTTTACGGGATAAGCTCCGAGTTTGCTCATTGCTTTTTTGAACAGGCTGTTGCGGCCGGTGATTTTTTGTTTCTCGCTTTCACTCAAATGATATTCTGCGTGCAAACTATCACCTGTTATTTTTGAAGTGTCTTTTCTTAGGTTGAGGGTTTTGTTGTCGCCTCTTTTTTCGGGATGAAAAAGGCCCATGATGACAAAGGCGGGCATGAGAAAATTCATCAATGAGATTCCATCGCGGAAATTGACGGGCGCTTCTTTGATGATGCGGAAGAGCATGAGCGATTTATAGCTGTAGAGCGATGCCATGGCGATGTCATCACCCTGCATATTGTTATCATGGAAAAGCGAAAGTTGCGCAAAGCCGGTAGTGTTGCGTTCAAAGGTTTTGCCGAGTTGCGAAATGTTGATGCAGGGGAAATAAGCGTAAGGATTGCACAGCAGCGGCAGTGTTTGGTTTTCTTTACCGAAGGAACGAAGCACGATGCGTGCTGTGCCCAGCAAACCGGGCGCAAGCACCAGTTTATGTGTGCGAAAAATTTCTTCTTCGTTTTTTTCTTTGTTCCATGTTATGATTTCGACAACACCGTTTTCCAGTTCCTTAAATTGCTTTACAATGATGCCGCCTTTGTAGGTGAAGTTGTTTTTCTTTTTCAGTTCATTGACTGTAATCCAGGGGCGGTAGGCACTTTGGTCTTTGTCGGAATAAAAGTCTAAGTCTTTGGGTTGATAGGCTTTGCGGTTGTGCAGATCTTTTGTAATGAGTGCGAGTGCTGTGCGGCCGAGCGAAAAATTATTGGCTTTAAACCATTCTGCTTTACTTTCATAGTTGTTTTTCAGGCTTTGCTGGTTGCTGTCAACCGATGGCGGGGGCATGATGTTAGTTAGAAAAGAGGTCGTATAATTTTTGATGTCGTCTTGTCCGCCCGAGATACCGATGCGGTCGGCAACGGTTTGGTAGGCTGCTTTCATTTTTGCAGGGTTGAGACCTGCGGCATTTAGTTCTGCATCGGAGAAAACGCATGAGCCGAGACCCCAGCCGTTGCCGAGGCCGCCATAGGCAAGACTTTCAACGGGGAAGAATGTTTCGGAAAAAATATCAAGAAATTTTTCGACTTCAGTGACCATGAATTTTCGCGGAGGCGTGAGTTGCGAACCGCTTCCGATTTTGTCCCACGAAATGCTTTCGAATTTTTTGCCGAGGAGGTAGTCGCTCTGGTTTTCTTCGGTCTGGCGAAATGCGGTGAAATCTTTTTCAGGAATGAGCTTTGTGTAGGTATCATCCGTGTTTCCGGCATCGAGCATGAGGACTTTTACACCTGCTTCAACAAGGGTTTGTGCAGCCATAGCACCGGTGCAACCGGAGCCGACAACGATGTATGGATGCACTTCGCTCATGCCAGTTTTACGAGTATGACACCGAACAGACCTGTAAGGACTGCACGTGTTCCGTGTAGAGCGGTTTTGAAAAATCCGTTTGCCGTTTTTTTATTGTAGGATGATGAAAGCAAGGTGAAAAATGCGGGACGGGTTTCGAGGATGCAGAGGATGATGTAGATGTTTTTGCGATACAAGGAAAGTGGTTGTGTAAGCGCAAGACCACCGTCAATAAAGGGAATGAGAAAGGGAAAGCGCAGCGAGAGTTGGTGTAAACGGTTTTCCTTTTCAGTAAATTCTATTTTATGAACTGCTATTGCGGCATGGTATAGTTCCAATGATTTTGCATCGGGATTTTTTCCGCTGAGGTAACGGAAATAGATTTCAGGCTGCATTCTGTTTTTGTGCTGATTGGTGCTGTGCGCGCATGTTTGCGAGTTCCTGTGTAAGGCGTTTGTTTTGTTCCTGCAGTTTGGAAACTACAATGGAAAGATGCAAGAGGTAAATAAGAATTGCAAGAATGGAACCGATAAAAAAAATGTTGGGCGGTGAAGCAACTTCAACCAGCGAGGCAACTACATCGAGGCCGCTGCGCCAGAAAGAGAAAATGATGAGAATAAGGGTACAGATTATCCATACGATGGCGTATTCTTCGCGCAGTTTACCTTTTATAATAAGCCTTGCAATAAAAATAAGAAACAGAATGCTTGCTGCTATGGCAATGATTTGAATTCTTTGCATGATTAGTTAGTTTTTTTCAATCTCAAATATGTAAAAAAAATCGCCAGCGTAACCTTAAACATATAGTAAACAGAACCCGAGGTGCCTATGGATGAAACCCCACCCTGTCGCTCATTCATCTGCACCGCAAACTCACCGATGTTGAGTTTGTTTACAGCATAGAGTATAATGGCTTCGGGTTCGGGATACTCGTCAGGATAATATTCGCTCACTACTTCCAGGGCTTTGCGGTTAAGCATACGCATACCTGAAGTAGAGTCTTTAACAGAAACGCCTACCAGCCAGTTATTAAGGTGATGAAAATAATTGATTCCCATTCTGCGCGCAAAGGTTGACTGAAAACCTTCGTTGGTAAGAAAACGGCTGCCGATAATAACGTCTAAGTTTTTTGTTTTCAACTCTTCCAACATTTTGGGAATAAATTCGGGTGGGTGCTGTCCGTCACCATCAATTTGTATGGCGTAGTCAAAACCATTTTCAAGCGCGAAAATAAAACCGGTTTGCACCGCACCACCAATACCAAGGTTAACAGCAAGATGAATAGGAATGCCATCGGCTTTGTCAATGATTTCGGCTGTGCGGTCTTTTGAGCAATCGTTGATAACGATAGGGATGTAGCGCGTTGCAGCAGCAGAAGTATTGAGTGCATTGACAGAGGCGATGACTGCGGCAATAGCACTTTCTTCGTTGTAAGCAGGAATAATGACGGCTATCTTCTGCTGCATAATTTAAATCAATCCTTCGCGCAATAAATCATGTAAATGAATGAAGCCGGCAAATTTTTCGCCATCAGTAACAACGAGTTGTGAAATGTTATTGTCGCGCAAAATTTTCAACGCATCTATTGCCATTTCGGTTGAAGAAATTGTTTTAGGATTTTTGTTCATGATGTCGGCAGCTTTAAGGTTGCCGATATTTTCATCGCGTTCCATCATTCTGCGCAAATCACCATCGGTAATAATTCCTGCCAATTTTTCTCCGTCAAGCACAGCGGTTGCGCCTAAGCGTTTGGAAGAAATTTCGAGGATTACCGTTTTTATTCTGTCGTCCGCATTTACTTTTGGTGCTGCGTTGTTTTTATAAATGTTTGCAACGGTGAGGTAAAGTTGTTTGCCCAATGCACCACCGGGATGAAAGCGTGCAAAATCTTTGCTTGTAAAATCGCGGCATTTTAAAAGACAAACTGCAAGCGCATCGCCCAGCGCCATTTGCGCGGTGGTGCTTGAAGTGGGTGCTAAATTATTAGGGCAGGCTTCTTTTTCAACAGTGGCGTTCAACACAAAATCGGCTTGCTTTGCAAGAAATGATTCGGTGTTGCAAACCAAGGCTATCAGTTTATTTCCACTACTTTTCAGCAAGGGAACTAATACTTTTATTTCGGGTGAGTTTCCGCTTTTTGAAATGCAGATAACCACATCATCGGTTTGAATGGTTCCTAAATCGCCATGCACAGCATCGGCAGCGTGCATAAAACTGGCGGGTGTTCCGGTAGAATTTAGCGTTGCCACCATTTTATTAGCGATGATTGCGCTCTTCCCAATTCCGGTTACAACCACTCTTCCTTTTGAATAAAAGATGGTTTCAACAGTTTTTACAAAATCGGAATCGATGAGCTGCACGAGGTTTCGCACGGAATCTGCCTCTATTGCTAAAGTTTCACGGGCTATATGTATTAGTTCATCGGCACTTTTCACGGGCAAGTAGAATTTTTAAAAAATGTTTGATTGAAAAGAATGTAATTTTGGCAAAAGACTTATATTAGCATTTGGAAAAATCAAATTTGTACAAAAGTATTTAATAAACAATAAAAGAAATGAACGTTGAATTAGAAGTGCCGTTGACAGATTATCTTGAAAAGTATTTTGGTTACAAAAAATTTAAAGGTGCGCAGGAAGCAATTATCAATAATGTGCTTGCCGGCAAAGATACATTTGTAATTATGCCTACCGGAGGCGGTAAGTCATTGTGCTACCAACTTCCAGCATTAATAAGACCGGGAACAGCCATTATTATTTCACCGCTGATTGCCCTGATGAAAAACCAGGTTGATGCCATCCGCAACTACGGTTCGGAAGTAGGCATTGCACACTTTCTTAACTCATCACTTAATAAAGCAGAGATTACTAAAGTACGCGAAGATGTAATTGCAGGAAGAACTAAAATGCTTTATGTGGCTCCCGAGTCGCTTACAAAAGAGGAGAATGTTGAGTTCCTTAAAAAGATAAATGTATCGTTTGTTGCGATTGACGAAGCCCACTGTATCTCAGAGTGGGGACATGATTTCCGCCCTGAATACCGCAGACTGCGTCCTATTATTGAAGCCATCGGCAAAGTGCCCATTATTGCGTTAACGGCTACTGCTACAGAAAAAGTGCAGCAGGACATTCAGAAGAATCTGGACATGATGGATGCCAAACTTTTCAAGGATTCATTCAATCGCCCTAACCTTTATTATGAAGTACGTGCAAAGAACACAGACGTAATTAAAGACATTATCCGTTACATCAAAAAGCATCCGGGAAAGTCAGGAATTATTTATTGCCTGAGCCGCAAAAAAGTAGAAGAGATTGCGCAAACGCTGCAAGTGAATGGCGTGCGTGCGCTGCCTTATCACGCAGGATTAGAAGCACCGGTAAGAGCAAAAACACAGGATAACTTTCTGATGGAAGATATTGAAGTGATTGTGGCTACCATTGCTTTCGGTATGGGAATTGACAAGCCGGATGTGCGCTATGTTATTCACCACGATATTCCAAAAAGTCTGGAAGGTTATTATCAGGAAACAGGGCGTGGCGGACGCGATGGCGGTGAAGGAAACTGTGTTGCTTTCTATCACTACGATGATATTGTGAAGCTGGAAAAATTCATGAAAGGCAAACCAATTTCTGAACAGGAGATTGGCAAACAACTTTTACTTGAAACGGTTTCTTACGCAGAATCATCTGTATGTCGCAGAAGACAACTGCTGCACTATTTTGGTGAACAATATAAAGAAGAAAACTGCGGCAACTGCGATAATTGCAATAATCCTCGCGAAAAATTTGAAGGAAAAGAGGCGGTTGAATTATTACTGGAAGCAGTTCTTGCCGTTAAAGAAAAATTTAAAGCAAAACACATTGTTCAGGTTTTAACGGGGCTTGAAAACTCTGCTATCAAATCATACAAACACGACCAGTTAGAAGTGTTTGGCGAAGGAAGCGAGGAAGACGAGAAATACTGGAATGCAGTAATCCGTCAGTCTTTAATTAACAGATTTCTGGTTAAAGACATTGAAAGCTATGGCTTATTGAGTGTAAGCGATGAAGGAAAGAAGTTTTTGAAAAAGCCTTATTCCATTATGCTTACCAAAGACCACGACTATGATGGTGATGGCGAGGATTCAGATGATGATATAGTATCGGGTGGACAAAAAGGCGGTGGCGGTGATGAGGCGCTTTACAAAATGTTGAAAGATCTGGTTGTAAAAGAAGCGAAGAGAGCAAAACTTCCACCTTACGTTATTTTTCAGGAAACATCACTGGAAGAAATGTCCATCAACTATCCTATTACTATTGATGAGCTTTCAAAAATTGCAGGAGTTGGACCGGGGAAAGCAGCCAAATTCGGAAAACCATTTATTGAAGTGATTGCGCGATACGTTGAGGAGAATGAGATAGAGCGCCCGATGGATATGATTGTGAAATCGGTGGTGAATAAATCGGGATTGAAAGTTTATATCATCCAGAATATTGACCGCAAACTTCCACTTGAAAGTATTGCAAAAAGCAAACAACTTAGCTTCAGCGATCTGCTGGATGAGATTGAGCGCATAGTTTCATCGGGAACAAAAGTGGACATCAGCTATTACATCCGCGAAAATGTTGATGAAGAGAAACAACGCGAAGTGCTTGATTATTTCAAGGAATCCGAATCCGATTCAATAGGTGATGCACTGAGAGAATTGGGTGAGGATGATTATACGGAAGAGGAAGTAAGATTGATGAGGATTAAGTTTATTTCGGATTTCGGAAACTAATCAATCCACTTTAAATATAAAAAAGGGACGCATAATCGCGTCCCTTTTTTATTTCAGATACTTTCATTTTTGTTGTGTAGCTTTTTATAATCCTGAATAAGGAAATGATACCAGATTACTCCTAAAGCATAAAGTGATGAAGTAATGAGAAAAACCTTAGAATAGGAGAAATCCATTTCGCGCAGAGTTTTAAAAATGCGTGAACTGATAAACCAGGAACCCGACCAGATGGCGGTTGTCATGGCACTCACAATTTCGCGGTTGCGCTGACCAACATAATTCATCACCAGTTCTGAAGTCATGGGCGCAGCCATGTTCATTAAAGGTGTACGCATAACATAAAACAAAACTGCAAGAGGCATGGCAAAAATCCACTCATTATACCATTCTGTTGAAGCGAGTAAAACCAACGCAAGAACAGCAAGTGATTGCGAGAGCGTGATTGCGTAATTATAGCCCCACTTGCGTTTTACATGAGGAACGGCAACGGCACCAATGAAAACAAAAATACCTGACAAAGAACCGATAACTGAAAAGCGGTTGTAGTCCAACCCGTGAATTTTATAGAAGAAAAGACTAATGAAGGGAATTGTTAATCCTGCACCAGTGGTGATAATCAGCGTTGGGATAAGTGCTTTAATAATTAATGTCCAATCAAAATCACTCAGGTCGGTTCTTCTGGAAGTAATGGCGGGTATATTTTCTTTTTTGCTGATTTTCAGCGCGAAGAAGAAAGCTATAAAACCACCAAAAGAAATTAGATAGAGAATAATTTTCTCATCAAAAATTGCAGGAGTAAAATTGGAAAGCACAAAAATGATTGCCCCTGCAATGATGGTTCCAAGGCTACCTGTAGCATAACTAAGCGAAATGGCTTCACTCAATGTTTCCTGTTTTGCATTACGCAAAATAAAAGGCAGCGAACTGACTGTAATAAGATTGAATGCAACTCCCCAAAAGAAAAGGGAAATATGAAGTAGTGTGTTATAATGAAACTGAATAGCGTAAACAATAAGAATTGAAAAAACCGGAACTGCAATTCCTGAAGCAAGAATAAGCGGACGAAGTTTGCGACCTTTTATATAAAGCCCAAGCGGAAGGGCAAACGCAATTACACCAAGAAAACGATAAGAAATAAAACCTGCTGCTTCGTGGTCGGGATAGCCCATCTTATCCATGAAAATAAGCAGAATTAGAAAGAATGCCGCATTTATTATGTGGAGAAAAAGCTCAGAAAGAATGAGGAGTTTTACTTCGTTGGAGATTTCTAAATAACGTTCAACTATGCTGCGCATACATTGATAATTTTCTCAATATCATCAGGTAAAAACCATTGGATTTCTTTGTCTTTACGAAACCATGTGAGTTGGCGCTTCGCATATCTGCGACTGTTGCGTTTAATTAAATCTACAGCTTCGTCAAATGTTTTTTTGCCTTCTAAGAAATCAAACAACTCTTTGTACCCTACTGTTTGCAAAGCATTCAGATGTTTTATTGAAATCAGATTTTGGGCTTCTTCCAATAAACCTACTTTCAACATTTCATCTACGCGTGCATCAATTCGCTTGTAAAGCAAATCGCGTTGAATCTCAATTCCAATTTTAATGATTCGAAAATCTCTTGGATTCGTTTTTCCTTTTCTAAATGAAGAATAGGGTTTTCCGCTTCCAACGCAAACTTCCAAGGCACGCATTAATCGTTGAGGATTATCCAGGTCAATCTTGCCGTAATACTCAGGGTCGAGTTCCTTTAACTTATTCTGAAGTTGCTCAATTCCTTTTGCTTCATACAAATCCTGCAGCTGCTTTCTAATCTCCGGGAAAGAAGAAGGAACTTTATCAAAACCGTTGCAAACGGCATCGATATAAAGTCCGGACCCTCCAACTAAAATTGCATACTTATTTTGCGGAAAGAGTTTATCAAGTAATTGCAAAACGTCTTTTTCATAAGCACCTGCATTGTAGTCTTCGTAAAGGTTTCGCGATGCAATGAAATGATGTTTTACTTCTTTTAACTCCGCATCAGATGGTGGAGCAGAACCTATTTTAAGCTCTTTATAAACTTGTCTTGAATCAGCAGAAATTATTTCTGCTTTAAACTGTTTAGCAAGTTGTATGGCAAGTTTTGTTTTTCCGGAAGCAGTTGGACCGCAAACTACAATAAGGGTTCCGCGCATCAGGAAAATATATGTCAGACTTCTTCGTCAGAAACCATGTCCTCGAAGCCACCCTCCTCGCCTTCTCCAAATTCACCTTCAGCAAGATCCTCAGCTCCTTCAGACACTTCTGTTTCTCCATCGGCTGTAATTTCAACTTCGCCTTCCGGCAATTCAGCTGCATCGGCAATCAATGAATCCGTTTCTTCTAAATCATCTTCACTTGGCTCTTCAATCAAATCAAGGTTTGTCATTTTTGCATCAAACTCTGCAAGTTCAGGATCAAGAAAAACTGCTGTGGTTTCTTCTTTTATGCCATTCAGCATATTGAAAAGCAATTTTGGAAATTCACCTGCTGTAGCTGCTGTACGGGGGTATGTAGTTTTAAGACTATCAGGAAGAATTTTCATTAATTCAACCAGAAAAACAACTTCGGTGAGCGCACGAACTGAATATAAAAAACGCTGGTGCGGATCATCAATAAATTTAACTAATCGTTGCTTTCCTCCTGCTACATCATCTGCTTTTGTTTCTTTAGGAAAAGCAACCACATCGGTTACTTTATGCCATCTATCATCACTCACATAAAAAACGGAATCCCAATCTTTATTTATGCTGTAAGCACTAAGAATTGCTTGCCGGAAATCCATAAAATTCTGCGTTGAACTTATTTCAACATCACGATGTATCTGATCATCATCTTCAAACGTTACTCGGAACTTATATACTGCCATTTTTATGATTTGTCTTTTTTATAGAATAATGCCCGAAATTAGTTATTTCAGCAAAACCGAAAATTTATTTCTGAAAAAATCAGCGTTAAATTACAGGCTTTAAACCAAGTTCAGCGCCTTTTAAAAGCATGAACTTATGAGCTTCTTCATAATTACTCCCTATTTCACCTTCCAGTATTGCTTCTCGTATAGCGTTTTTAATAATTCCGATTTCACGACCGGGTTGAAGATTAAACGCTTTCATAATTTCTTCGCCCGAAACAGGTGGCTGCCAATTGCGCAGATTATCTTTTTCTTCCACCTCCTTCAACTTCAACCTTACTATTTCAAAATTTTTGAGGTAGCGTTGAACTTTACGATCATTTTTAGAGGTAATATCTGCTTCACATAAAGTCATTAAATCATCAATATCATCACCCGCTTCAAATAATAATCTGCGTACTGCCGAATCGGTCACCACATCTTTGGAAAGCACAATCGGTCGCAGATGCAGCAAGACGAGCTTCTGCACATATTTCATTTTTTCATTGAGCGGAAGTTTTAGTTCAGCAAAAATCCTAGGAACCATACGCGAACCTTTGTCTTCATGTCCATGAAATGTCCAACCAACATTATTCTCAAAACGTTTTGTTGCTGGTTTTGCAATATCATGAAGTATGGCAGACCACCGCAGCCAGAGGTTATCGGTGTTTTTTGAAATATTATCGAGCACCTGCAAGGTGTGATAAAAATTGTCTTTGTGCGAAACGCCATCTTTTATTTCCACGCCATGCAGCTTTACCATTTCAGGGAAAATGAGGTGTAACAATTTTGAATCGAACAGCAATTTAAAACCAACGGAAGGAACTGGTGATAGAATGATTTTGTTCAACTCATCCGCGATACGTTCTTTTGAAACAATGCTAATTCGTTCTACATTTTTACAAATTGATTTAAAAGAATTTTCTTCGATAATGAAATTATGTTGTGAAGAAAACCGAATCGCTCGCATCATACGCAAAGGGTCATCTGAATAAGTGATATCGGGGTCAAGCGGTGTGCGGATAATTTTGTTCTGAATGTCTTTCAATCCTCCAAACGGATCCACTAATTCACCAAAATTTCCTTTCTGCAAACTCAGGGCAAGCGTATTCATGGTAAAATCTCTGCGATTTTGGTCGTCTTCCAAAGTTCCTGGTTCGACATCAGGTTTTCTTGATTCTCCTCGGTATGATTCTTTTCTTGCTCCAACAAATTCAATCTCCAGATCGCCAAACTTTACATTTGCAGTTCCGAAGTTTTTAAAAAAAGAATAATGGCTGTCTTTCAATTTTCCGGAAACTCTTTTTGCAAGCTCAATTCCGTCACCCGTAGTAACTATATCAATGTCTTTTGATTCTTTGTTGAGAAAAATATCGCGCACAAAACCACCAATCACATATGCGTAAATGTTAAGTTCTTCAGCTGCTTCTGAGACAACAGAAAAAACAGGATTATCTAAATGCTTTTTCAAAAAATTATTTCCTGATGATTTGAATTTCTCCTTTTAATCCAACCTTAATTATGGAAGAAGGTGAAGCCGGAGTTTTTTCTTCTTGTCGCAAATCTACCACATAATCCACAGCACTTATTATCTCTTCATCAATATCAGAAAAGTTCTCGGGCGATGCATTACCACTAATATTGGCAGAAGTAGAAACCAATCCATTATCAAACGAGCGAATAAGGTTTTTGCAGAAAATATCAGAAGTAATACGGATGGCAATACTCTTATCGGGACCAATCATATTTTTAGCAACATTTTTCCCTTCCGGATAAACAATAGTAAGTGGTTTCTCACTGTATTGCATCAATTCCCAGGCAATTTCTGGAACAGTTTTTACATAACGCAAAAGGCGGGCATCATTGTCAACGAGCAAAACCAAACTTTTTGAAGAATCACGCTTTTTTATTTTAAATATTTTATCAACAGCCCGTTCGTTGGTGCAGTCGCATCCAATTCCCCAAACTGTATCGGTCGGATACAATATAGTTCCGCCTGAATGCAACGCAGCTAATGCATTGGTCAATTCTCTGTCAAGTATTTTTTTATCGATTAGCATAATTATTTAGTCAAAGAAAGCGAAATTACATCTTGAGCATTGATACTTTCTGCACAATTAAAATGTTTCTCGGGGCATGAACTTTTTCCATGCAAGCCACAGGGGCGGCAAGAAAGATCTTTTTTTGTCTGCGCAACAAAAGATTTATCGCTCAACGGACCGAAGCCAAATTCCGGAACGGTAGAACAGAACACAGCTGTTACAGGAGCATTTACAGCAGATGCTAAGTGCAAAGGCGCTGAATCATTTACGTAATTCATTTCCGCTTCTTTCATTAATGCTGCTGATTCCAAAAAAGTGAGTTTACCGGAAAGATTGATGATTTTCGATTGCTTCTCAACTTCACTCAAAGCCAGAGCCGCTTTAATTTCTTGACAGAGTTTTAAATCTGAAGATGCGCCAAGCAAATAAATATTTTGTTCCGCAGGAATTAAGTTAATCAGTTCAGCCCATTTATGTGTGCTCCACTGTTTGGTAAACCAGACAGAAGCCGGGGCAAAGCAAACGTATTTTTCTGTTGTGTATTCTGATACCGTTTGAAAATCTTTTTCTGAAGAATAAAGTTTTGGCTTAGCCGATTTCTCGTTTGTAAGCTTAGCTATGAGTTTATGATTACGGTCAATTTCATGGGTTTCGTTACCAATTTTATGCTCATATTTTTCAGTAAAAAGAAATGAAAGCGGGTTTTTATCAAAGCCGATTTTGTTCTTTGCACCTGAAAACGCTGTTATAAATCCCGAGCTGGAAAAGCGATGAAGATTGATGACATAATCATATTTTCCATTCCTTACTTCACTCAGTAAGCGCAAGATTTCAGAGAATTTATTTTTCTTTTTATCCCAAATCAACACTTTCTTTAAAAAAGGGTGTGAAGCAAAAAGACTCTCATTTCCTTTTCGAAGCAAAAAATCAATTTGAGAAGTTGGATGAAATTCATACAGCTTCTCAACCACTGATGTTGCAAGGATTACATCACCCGGAAAAGCTGTTTGTATGACTAAGAATTTCATTTAAACTGCAACGTTGTGCTCGCGTAAAGCATCATTCAGCGAAGTTTTTAAATCGGTACTTTCTTTGCGTTGTCCGATTATTAACGCACAGGGTACGTGAAAATCACCTGCAGGAAATTTTTTGGTGTATGAACCCGGAATAACAACAGAACGCGAAGGAACAAAACCTCTGTGTTCAACAGGTTTTTCTCCCGTAACATCAATGATTTTAGTTGATTTGGTAAGTACAACATTTGCACCAAGCACAGCTTGTTTCTGCACATGCACACCTTCCACAACAATGCAACGAGAGCCAATAAAACAGTCATCTTCAATAATAACAGGTGCAGCTTGCACCGGCTCTAAAACACCGCCAATACCCACTCCGCCACTGAGATGGACATTCTTTCCAATCTGTGCGCATGAACCAACCGTAGCCCAGGTATCTACCATTGTTCCTGAATCAACATAAGCACCAATGTTTATATAACTCGGCATCATAATCACACCTTTTGCAACAAAAGCCCCATGGCGAGCAATGGCATGAGGAACCACACGCACACCAAGTGCTGCATAGTTTTTCTTCAATGCAATTTTATCGTGAAATTCAAACGGACCAACTTCAATAGTTTCCATTTTTTGAATTGGGAAATAGAGTATTACTGCTTTTTTAACCCACTCATTTACCAGCCAGCCATTTGGTGTTGGTTCAGCAACTCGCAATTCACCCTTATCAAGTAAATTGACTACTTCATTAATTGTCTCTCTTGTTTTAGGTTCTGAAAGTAATTCGCGGTTATTCCAGGCACTTTCAATTATCTGCTTCATATATTTCTCTGAATTGATTTGCGAAAATACGGATTAAGAAGAACTATTTAGTTCTAAGAATTTCTGATGCGTCAGGCCCAACATTAAATAACAAATCAAGAATACTAAGATTCGGAATAAAGCCATGGCGTTCTTCAAACACCTGATTATATTGGAAAGTTGGAAATAAGACTAAATCATTTTTTCGCAAATCAAGAACAGAATTGCCATACTCTGAAATATATTTTTCTGTGAACTCGACTCTATACTCCACTTTTAACAATTTCATTACAACCTGATGCAGCGACATATTAAGATCAAACAATAATTCAGTTTTTGTTTCAAAAAATGGATGAAACTCATCAGCATAATATTCAAAATAGGGTGAGTTGCGATAGGCTGAAACAATAGAACGCCAATGGATTTTCTGCCAATCCTCCTGATAGCTTATTCGAACTTCATTGGCAGGAACATGATTTCCCCATTTTTCAATGGGAACGGTAAGCAGTTGTCTTCCGTTTGCTCCATAAATCTGACAACGGCTGCGAAGTGTTTGCTTTACAAAATTCTCGTGCTTTTCAAAAATTACATTTTCAGATTGCAGAATGAATGAATAGACCCATACAGGAGCAAAATAACTTACCGGAACAACTACACAATCTGCCGATTTCATAAATATGAAAAAGTTAAAAAATACTAACTTGCAACATTAAAACACAAATTTCATGAGGGCAAATCTACTTTTCTTCTTTCTTGCATTTTTTATTTTTTCAAGTAATTTAATTGCACAAGATCTGCCTAATTACATGACAGAGAAAGAGCAAATGCTGATGCCTGCTTACCTGCAATCGCGTTCTGCTAAATCCATTACCCACCCACCAACATCACCTGTTCGCGCTATGGCTGAATGGGAAGAAATAAGTGGTTTGTGTATCCGCTGGACATCAAGCCAGCAAACTATTTTGAGACAAATTATTGTTGCTGCTAAACTTGAAACCATGGTTTACATTGTTTGCAGCGATTCAAATTCTGTAAGAAGTTACCTGACTTCAAACGGAATTAATTTTACGAATATTAAATTCGTTCAAAAACCATCAGACAGTATCTGGATGCGTGATTATGGCCAATGGAATGTTTATAAAAATGATGTGGATTCACTTTATCTTATTGACTGGATTTATAATCGTCCGCGTCCTAATGATGATGCGATTCCCTCAGAAATTGCAACCGCAACGGGCTTACCTCTTTACGAAATGGTTAATTCTCCAAATGATTTAACACATACCGGAGGAAATTATATGGTTGATGGTTGGGGAACTGCCTTTTCTTCAGAACTTATACTTGATGAAAATACAGATAAAACAGAATCTGAAATTGATAACATCCTGCAAGACTGGATGGGAATTGACCGTTACATAAAAATGCCAACGCTGCCTTATGACGAAATTCATCACATTGATATGCACCTGAAATTATTGGATGAAGAAACTTTATTGGTTGGCGAATACGCTTCAGGAATTGCTGATGGACCTCAGATAGAAGCCAATCTTCAATACGTTTTAAGTAACTACAACTCAGTTTTCGGAACGCCTTACAAAGTTGTACGCATTCCCATGCCCCCTGATGGTAGTGGCGATTACCCTGATAATTTTGGTGATTACAGAACTTATACCAATTCTACTTTTATAAATAAAACATTGATAGTTCCCACTTATGCTCAGCAATACGATACAACAGCACTAAGAATTTTGCGGGAAGCCCTTCCCGGATATACAGTGGTTGGAATCAACTGCAACAATATCATTAATCAACTTGGCGCATTGCATTGCATAACAAAAGAAGTTGGTACAAGTGACCCGCTATTAATCACTCATCAATCTTTGCAAAATACAACCAACACAACCACACCTTACCAGGTTGATGCATGGATAAAACATAAAACAGGAATTCAAACAGCTACGCTTTATTATACAACAGATACTACGCAAGGCTACCAATCAGTAAGTATGAGTTTTACTGATGTTCCATCTGATACATGGACTGGATTCATTCCTGCACAACCTGCCGGAACTGAAGTATTCTACTACATCTATGCTCAGGCAAATTCAGGAAAACAACAGGTAAGACCAATTACTGCACCTGATGGCTGGTGGAAATTTAATGTTGTTGGTTTCACAACTATTATTGAAGATGAAAATACTGAAAACAGAATATTGAATTCATATCCAAATCCTTCTCATGGAATTACCTGCATTCCTGTAAAGACATCCAAAGAACTAAAAGGAAAATTATTTTTAGCTGATGTTTCAGGAAGAGAAATAACAACTATTTACTCAGGAATTTTTTCTATGGGAGAAAAGAATTACTTCATCAATACATTAAACCTAAATGCCGGAAGTTATCTGCTTATTCTGCAGACTGAAGATGGAAATTCTGTTCAAAAATTAATGGTAAAGTAAAACTGCATTATTGATTGCAGATTACCTTGCCTTCGTTCTGAAAAAACTGTTTTCCATTTTTATTACCAAGGTCAGCAGCCACTTTGATATCGCTGCAGGCATCTGCAGGTTTATCAAGTATAAGCTTTTCAATTCCTCTGTTCAGGTAAGCTTCATCATCTTCAGGAGAAAGTTCAATAGCTTTTGAATAATCCTGAATTGCCTTTTGGTGATCATCAACTTTGCTGTGAGCTATGCCGCGATTGTAATAAGCCACTGAGTTATTAGGATTATACGTTACCGCACTAGTGTAATCTCTTATGGCAAACTCAAATTCTTCCATGTAACGGTAAATAACACCTCTGCACAAATACGCATCTGAATTTTTACTATCCATTGTGACTGCTTTATTTGCATCAGCAAGAGCTTCATTATACTTTTCAAGTTTAAGATAGCACTTAGAACGTTCAATAAATGCCTGTACATTATCTGATTTAATTTTTATAGCAGTATTAAAGTATTCTACAGCTTTTGCATCGTTATCAAGATTTTGATTTGCAATTCCAAGGTGCAACCAAATGTCAAAATTGTTAGGGAAAAGAGTTGAAGCAATTTTCAAATTATCATTTGAGCGTTTGTATTCACCAAGGTCATTACAGGTTTTTCCACGCAAAACGTAAGCATCAATAAAGTTGATATCGTATTTCACTGCTTTATCTAAGTCATTAACAGCAGCCTCTTTTTTCCCGGTTGCAGCAAGCCCTACTGCACGATAATAATAGGTTTGAGAAAGTAATTTTGTTTCGTTGCCCGGAACCGGATTGTCGCCTACAAGTTTTTCAGGAGAATCTCTTTCAGCCGCTTTTATTGATTCCGTAAAATCAGTAATAGCTCCATCTAATTGTCCTGCCTTAGCTTTTGTTAAGCCACTGTTGAAAAATTCTTTTTGTTTTACACTCTGTGCAAACACATCAAACGAAAAAAGCAGAATAAATAATGCAAGTGAAACTATTTTAAATTTCTCACCTGCGCTATTCATTAAAGCTGTAACTGTTTTTAAATCCATTTTTTAATTTTAAAAATGTTTAAACCCTTACTCCTAATACAACAATGTCATCAACCTGTTCATTTGAACCCTGCCATTCTTCAAGGGTTTTCTCAATTTCTTTAAGTTGTTCATTCATAGATAAATTGCTGATGCGAAGCAACATATTTTTGAATTCACGTTTCTTAAATTTCTTAATAAACGGCCCTCCAAACTGGTCTGCATAACCATCAGAGAAAACATAAATTGCATCACCTTTTTTCAGTTCAATTTCGTGATTGACAAACTTTTTTAATTTTTCACCAACAAAAACACCAATCGGAAATTTGTTGGCTTTTGTCTCTATCAACTCGCCTTTACGAATAATAAAAACAGGATTGTAGGCTCCTGCATATTCAAGAATCATTTTATTAGTATCAAGGGCACACAAGGCTATGTCCATACCATCTTTAACGCTTGATTCTTCATAGGTCTGATGAAGCTTGTTTGTTAATCCTGAATTTACTTCATCTAAAATAAATGATGGCTTTGTCAGTCCGTGTTCTGTTATTGCATGATTTAAAAGGTTATTTGCAACGAGTGACATAAATGCCCCCGGAACTCCGTGTCCTGTGCAATCCACAGCTGCAAAAAGGACTTTATCATCTTTCTTTTCTACCCAATAAAAGTCACCGCTTACAATTGCTTTTGAACGGAAAAACACAAATGAATCGGGAAGTAATTTTTTAATGTCTGAATTTGCCGGGAAAATTGCACGTTGTATCCGTTTCGCGTACTTAATACTGTCAGTAATGTTTTTAACATTTCGTTGAATTTCATCTCTGTTTTTTTCAATCTCTTCTTTTTGGGCAACCACTTCAGTTGTTCGCTCTCTAACTATTTTTTCAAGTTCTTCTTTATCACTTATAAGCTTGAATGTTCTGTAACGAATTACTCCGTAAATACCAGAAATAACAGCAGTAGTGAAAAATAATATAAACCACCATGTTTTCCAGAATGGTTTTGCAATTCTAAATTCAAACACCTCAGGAGTTGTGCTCCAGATTCCGTCTGCATTACTTGCCAGCACCATAAATTTATAATTACCTTCCTCTAATTTCGGATAGTATGCATAAGGTGTATTTGATGGTTCTGACCATTCATTATTATATCCTTCCAATTTATATATATACTGGATTTTTTCAGGGCGTGAAAACGAAACAGCCACAAACTCAAAACGCACACTATATTTTTTGTAAGGCAATGAAAGTTTTGGCTCCATATCAACCAACTCGTTTAATAATTTGAGTGAAGTGATGGTAACTTTGTTTTCAAATACTGATGATATTTGAAGAGAAGGGTCATACTTTACCGCACCGTTAGTAGTACCAAACCAAAGAATTCCTTCCTTGTCTTTATATACTGCGTTGGTGTTAATATTGTCGTTTAAGCCTGCTTCATCAAGATGTTTAAATGTTTTACTTTTTTTGGAAAAAATGCTTATTCCTCCTCTGTGACCAATCCAAACATTGTCATAATTGTCTGAAATAATATCGTAGCAAAAATCTGAGTAAAGACCATTACCAGAAGTATAATGTTCGGCATTCTTACCATCATACATAAATATTCCTTTGCCGTCAGTTCCAAACCAAATGCTCTTGTCTTCATCTTCGGCTATGCAGTTTACAGTAGTAATCTCAGCTGCACTACCTTCTTCCAAATAATGAAAGCGGCTATCCTTATAATACGAGATACGGTTGTTCTGTGCTGCCATCCAAATCCTGTTTTTAGAATCGGCAAAAACTTTATTCACATTATTATGAAGTAAACCCTCAAGTGTTGTAAAATAATCCAGCCTGAAACCATTGGTTCCAAAACGATACGCACCTCCTTTTGTACTAACCCATACAAATCCTAATTTATCACCACTTATCGAGTTTACAAAACGGAAAAGTGGGTCATCACTCAACTGAATTCTGCGAGCTGTATTGGTTGACGGTGTATATTGAAACAAACCTGAGTTTGAAGTTCCTATCCAGATATTGCCTTCAATATCTTCGTAAAGAGCATTAACCAAATCGCCCGGAAAACCCTGAGCTGTTGTATAATTAACAACACTGTGCTCAACTCCATTAGAGCTAATTCTGCTAACACCTTTATCAGTTCCCAACCAAAAATATCCTTTCCTGTCTTTTATTAGCGTTTGAATATTTGTACTTCTAAGGTTAATATTTGAAAAATATTGGGTAGAAATATCCTCATTGAGCATTGCTATTCCGCTTCCGTATGTTGCAACCCATATATTACGCTCGTGATCTTGAATTATATCCCGTATAAAATCATTTTTCAAACCATTAGAAGTATTGTAAAGTTTTACTTCATATTCTGTTTTTGAATTATCTTTATAAATAACTTTTGAAATACCTTTGCCAAAACTCGCTATCCAGAGGTTTTTCTCTTTATCAATCATTATTGACTGAACGTCATTAGATGCTATTCCACTTTCGGTTGTATAGTGTGCTTTAATCTCTGGTTTACCGTTCTTATTTTCAAGAATAAATAATCCTTCGTCTTCGGTTCCTACATAAATAAAACCATCCTGCTTTGAAAGGAAAAGAATTTTAGTTGACGGTATATTATCAAACGTCCAACCCTTAATATTAAGCGAAGAGGATGCATTCTCGTATTTTAATCCAAGCAAGCCTTCATTTGTTCCAACCAGTACATTGTCTCCATCTGCTAGAATGGAAAACACAAGTACTTCTTTAAATGCTTCGGTAAAAAGTGTTGTTTTTCCGGTGGAGTCTATTCTTAGAATTCCGTTTGTTTGTGATGCAAACCAAATTGCTCCTCCACTTTCAGTAATTCCATTAATACTGCTGTTTAGTGGTTTGTCAATCGATATTAACTGTGGGGTTTTACCAGAAATCTTAAGAATGCCACCGTTGTTAAGACCAAACCATATTATTCCTTTTGAATCCTTGAAACTTGAACTTACATCATATGAATTCCCGGTAGTGTCTTTCGGTAAAAAATTCACAAACTGCATTCCGTCAAAACGTGAAAGACCATTGTTTGTCCCAAGCCAAAGAAATCCTCTGTCGTCCTGAACTATATTCTGAACATAATCCTGAGCAAGACCTTTTTCCGAAGTAAAATATTTAGATTTATATCCATCTGCCTGTAAAGACAGAGAAAAGAAAATCCCGAAAAAAATAAAACAAAAGGCAACAAAGTATTCTTTGCCTGATTGCTTCATGAGATGTAGGCACCTCATATCTATTACTTAGGGTTTTGTTTGATGTTATTGAAGCGCTCGTTCTGCTGCATCTGGTTTATCAACCCATCGTATTTATACTTCGGGATACCACCTATTGGAATAGAATTGAAAGGAAGAAACTCACCAAACTGGTTGGTCATATGAAAGCAGATATTATTATGCGGTTTTGGATCTGTTTTAGATTTTACAAATTGGAAATCCAAAGAAGATTTTTGCTCTGTCTTTTTTATTTCATGTTTGCTTATTTTCCAATCATTTTCGCTGGAAAGAGCTGCTAACTCACCTTTCTTTTCATATGAAACAATTCGCATTTGCCCATCAGAGTCCCAGTCAAAATTATGTTGTTGAACTGAAATAACGTCTTCTGTTATATAAGGGTATAGATGACAAACAGAACCTGGCTTATCAGGCATGCGGAATGTATATTCATAAGTAGCAGCGTTACTTCCTTCTATTCGTTTATTCTCGCTTGCACTTGTACTGAAATAATAGGTGTACAAGTTACCATCGTCACCCTGAATTCCCTGTGCAATAATTTTAAAATAATATATGCCATACTCCGTCATTTTTTCCCCATCAGAAGGGTTATAAGGTCCAAATGTGTACCATCCATTATCGTATTTCGGGTCTGCACCAAATGTTTTAGAGTCAAGTAAAGTTCCACTCTTATAATTTCCTACGGGATGTGGTTGCTGCGCAGCTTTATCAGAGAACGCACCAACACCTCCATAAATTGAAAATTTTGTTTTAGTGTCTTCCGGTCCATACACCTCATCAAACTGACCTCCGCAATCCGGGTCGTAAACTCTTATGTAAATTGGAGTTTTCTGTGTCAGCGGAACGGAAAGAAAAAATGTCTGGCAAAAATCATCATCCCCCCAACTTGTTAAGCCGGCATTTCCAAAAGTTACCAAAAAAGGAATATTCTCATCCTCGGCAGGCACAGGTTGCGCAAATGCCTCATTGAGAGAAAAAGAAGTTATGCAAAGGAACAGAGCAGGTATAATAACTCGTAACTTCACTAATTCTACGTGGGTATATTTTTTCATCATTTTATAACAAATCTTGTTTAATTTCTAACTTTGGATAACCTTGTAACAAGAATTAGACCGCTTTTGTTTATAGTGGAATTTCTATTAGTTTTTTTTGTTAATTCACAAAGTTTAACGACAAACCCTTAAAGAGGTTTCGTATTTAGGAAAGAAAGATTTAAAGAAAATATGGCGAGTTTACAAAACACATTGATCAGGAATTTAATAAAGTTTGCCAAAAACTTATTTACCATGTTTGACAGGCATTTGGTGCTTACCTTCCCAAAATACTGGAAGCAATTGAAAAACCAGGTATTTATATTGAAAAGAAAACTGCTTTTATGAAAATCCTGAAGTTTATCGGTTCACTTTCTGTTACATTCATTCTTGTTTTTGTAATGAATATGAAAATAGGAGTTCTGCCTCCTTTAGGGAAATTTATTGACCCTGCAAACGGTTTCTGGCAAAATGCAGAGAAGGCTGAACCTGAAATTTCTGCTGACCTAAAATTAAACGTTAATGCTTCTTCAAAAATAATTTATGATGAGCGTTTAGTCCCACATATTTTTGCCGAAAATATGCACGATTTATATTTCCTTCAAGGATATGTAACAGCCAGTAATCGTCTGTGGCAAATGGAGTTTCAGACACATGCAGCAGCCGGAAGAATTTCGGAAATAATTGGAGAAAAAGCAATTCCGTTTGACCGAGAACAACGAAGAATTGGAATGTTATTTTCTGCAGAAAACGCTGTGAAAGTTTTTGAAACCGACACGCTCTCCAAACAAATTATGGAAGCGTACACTGAAGGCATAAACGCTTACATCAATTCACTTACAGAAAAAACAGTACCGCTTGAGTACAAACTTTTGGATTACAAACCGGAACAATGGACTTCTCTAAAAAGCTCGTTGTTATTAAAGTTTATGGCAAAAATGCTGACTGCCAACGAACGGGATTTTGAAAACACCAACATGGTAAATCTCATTGGTAAAGAAAAATTCGACTTGCTTTTTCCTGATTATTTTCCCGGAACTGACCCGATTATTCCCCGAGGAACTCTGTTTGACAGTGTTTCAGTCCATGTTGACACCGGGAAAGTTTTTACTGACGGGAAACAAACTACTTATGCACCGCTTGAAAAAACGGATGAACACATCGGCAGCAATAACTGGGCAGTTTCAGGAAGTAAAACGGCAAGCGGAAAACCTATTCTTTGCAACGACCCGCATCTGAAATTAAGCCTGCCTTCCATTTGGTATGAAATTCAGTTAACTGCTCCTGATGTTAATGTTTACGGTGTTTCGCTGCCTGGCTCACCGGGTGTGGTAATCGGTTTTAATGATTCGGTGGCGTGGGGTGTTACCAATGCTTCGGTAGATGTGCGTGACTGGTATGAAATCTCATTTAAAGATAATTCCAAGAAAGAATACCTTTTTAATGAAAAATGGCTGAACACAACTGCCAGAGTTGAAGAAATAAAAGTGCGGGGAGGAAACACTTTTTACGATACAGTTTACTATACTCATCTTGGGCCTGTTGTTTATGAGGGCAGTTTTAATGCAAGCGGAAGTCAGCAACAAAATCTAGCATTGAAGTGGACAGCGCACTCACCTTCCAATGAACTGGCAACATTTTATTACTTGAATCGCGCAAAAAATTATTCGGATTATGAATACGCATTAACTTTCTATCAATGTCCGGGACAAAATTTTGTTTATGCTGATGCTCAAAACAATATTGCTATCTGGCAACAAGGCCGCTTTCCTGCTCGTTGGAAAGAGCAAGGGAAATTTATCATGGACGGAAGCGTAAAAGAAAATGAATGGCAAGCTTTTATTCCGCAAAAGCAAAATCCGCACATTAAAAATCCTGAGCGCGGGTTTGTAAGTTCTGCCAATCAACACGGTGTTGATGAAACGTATCCGTATTATTATCTCGGTATGTTTGAGCATTACCGAAACCGCAGAATTAACAATGAACTTACTAGCATGCAAAAGATTTCTGTAGATAGCATGTTTAGTTTACAAAACGATAATTACAATTTAATGGCTGAGGAAAATCTTCCATTGATGTTGGAGTACGTAAATAAAAATGAATTGCAAAATGATTCAATTGAAAAATTAGTATTGGATGCTTTGGATAAATGGAATTACATGCACGAAGCTGAAATGATTGGTCCAACTGCTTTTGATTTATGGTGGAAACAATACGCAACATTTGTTTGGGACGAGTTTGAAGACAAGCCTTATAAATTAATTAAACCACACCCTTCTGCTACTTTGCGATTGATGAAAGAATTCCCTAACGACAAATTATTTATTCACCAGACAACAAAAGACCGAAGACCAAAAAATGCAGTGAACCTAAGCTATGACGCATTTTATTGGACAGGATTGAAAATAAATGAACTCATTACTCAGGATGAACATCCACAGTGGGGTTTTCAAAATGCTATTACGGTTGAACACCTTGCGCGAATTCCTGCATTCAGTTTTAATAATTTAGTAACAGGTGGTTATAAATATGCTGTGAATGCTGTTTCGCCTCCTAACGGACCATCATGGAGAATGGTAGTTGAGTTGGGTGACAAACCAAAGGCATGGGGCGTTTATCCGGGCGGACAAAGCGGAAATCCGGGCAGTCATAATTACACTGCTTTTGTTGAGAAATGGGCTAAATCAGAATACTATGAATTGGTTTTTATGACCAAAGAGAATCAGGAAAAGGGAAAATATGTGCAACAAATAATTTCTGCGAAATGAAAAAGTTTACCACAGATAACACAGATTATCACAGATAAAAAATGAAAATAATCTTACTGAAAATAGCATTGATTGCAGGTATAAGTTTTGGCTTGCAATTTTTTCTACCTTGGTGGATAATTGTGATTGTAGCTTTTGCAATTGAGTTATTATTTGGCGGAAAAACTTCACTCTCATTTTTCTCCGGCTTTTACGGGATCTTTATTTACTGGCTTATTTATGCAAGCATTATTGATATTCAAAACGGGTTTCTTCTTTCAAAAAAAATAGCGGTATTGTTTTACCTTCCTCAAATGCCTTTGATTGTTGCATTGGTTACAGCTTTAATCGGAGGAATAGTTGCCGGATTGGGCTCGCTTACAGGCAATCTTTTCAGAAAGATGTTTAACGTATAAGCTATGGCAAAAACAGTTTCATTGGTTCTGGGTTGTGGCGGTGCTCGAGGATTTGCACACATTGGCGCTATTGAAGAATTACTGAAACGCGATTATAAAATAAACGCAATCTCGGGTTCATCCATGGGTGCTGCTGTTGGTGGAATTTATGCCGCAGGTAAACTACCTGAATTTAAAGAGTGGGCAGAAAAACTGACTAAAATGGAAACCTTCCGGCTGGTTGATTTCACGTTCACATCACAAGGTTTTATCCGCGGTGAAAAAATTTTTACGGTACTGAAACATATTATAGGTGAGCGAAGAATAGAAGATTTTGATATCCCGTTTACCGCTGTTGCCACAGACATAAACAAACAGGAAGAAGTGTGGTTAGATAAAGGCGAACTATTTAGTGTTATACGTGCATCTTGCGCCATTCCAACCTTGCTAACACCTAAAAAGCTTGGCAACCGCTTATTGATTGATGGAGGTGTTTTAAATCCTTTACCCGTTGAGCCGGTGTTGCGCACAAAAAGTGATTTATTGATTGTTGTAAATATCAACGCTTCCATTCCTTCGCAGCCAAAAATCATCAAGCAAGAACCCGTAACCACCGAAAGCGATGCTTACATGGATAAAATGGTAATCAGTATGAAGAAGTGGCTGAACATAAAACCAACTGCTGAAGACAATGACGAAACCTTAGGCTACTTTGGTTTACTGAACAAGAGTTATGACCTGATGCAGGATCGTATGTGTTTGATGAGCATTATTCATCACAAGCCCGACTATGTGGTCAATATCTCACGCGACAGCAGCAGCGTGTATGAGTTTTACCGTGCAAAAGACATGATTGAGGAAGGAAGAATTGCGTGTATCCGTGCACTTGAAAACAAGGAAGTTTATTCTGACTGATTTTTATATGACAAGATACTAATGTTAAGAAAAACTTAACATGCTGAAACAAGTTCAGCATGACGGGTTAATATTTTACTTTTGTTTATTGATGAAAATTTTCCGCTACTTTATTTCTGTTTTAATTTTTTGCCTGCTCACTTTTTCTGTGAACGAACCACTTTATTCGTGGGGATTTTTTGCACACAAACGAATTAACAGACTGGCTGTTTTTACGCTTCCTCCCGAAATGATTGGTTTTTACAAACGCAATATTGAGTTTGTTACAGAACACGCTGTTGACCCTGACAAAAGACGATACGCAAATCCTGACGAAGCACCACGACACTATATTGATATTGACCATTACAGTCTGGAGAAAAATCCTTTTGTGGTTATGCCCCGCAAATGGGATGATGCCGTTGCAAAATTTACGGAAGACACCTTAAAGGCATACGGCACTGTTCCCTGGCACATCAACAGTGTTGTTCACTGGCTTACCAAAGCTTTTCGCGAAGGTAATCTTGATGATATTCTTCGCCTGAGTGCCGACCTTGGGCATTACATTGGCGACTCGCATGTTCCGTTGCACAACACCGAAAACTATAACGGTCAAATGACAGGACAACGAGGCATTCATGGTTTCTGGGAATCAACTATTCCTGAATTGAAAGCAGAAGATTATGATTTATTTACAGGTCGCGCGCAATACATTAAATCACCACTTGAGAATGCATGGAACACCTGCGAAGTAAGTTTTGCGGCTAAAGATTCGGTGCTGGATTTTGAAAAAGAGTTGAGCAAAAAGTTTCCGGAAGACCGCAAGTTTGCTTTTCAACAACGGGGAACAACAACAGTAAAAACCTATTCTGATGAATTTACAATTGCTTATAACAGCATGCTGAACGGCATGGTAGAACGCAGGATGCGCGCTTCCATTATTACAGTGGGAAGTTTATGGTACACCGCCTGGGTTGATGCGGGTCAACCCGACCTTTCTAAGTTCTACGACAAAGAAGTTTCGCAGCAGCTAAAAGAACAATTGGCCGAAGAAGAGCTGGAAGAAAAGAGCAACGATAAGGCGCACGGAAGAGATTGCAGCCATTGATTTTTCAGAACAAAAATTTATATCGCTTGTTTGTTTAGCATGAAGATTCTTATTGCAGGAGGCACAGGTTTAATCGGCAGAAAACTTACCGAGCAACTTATTATTAAGGGACATAGTGTTGTTATTCTGAGCAGAAAAGAAAGAAGCAATAATGCTTCAGCGTTACAATTTCTGAAATGGGACGGAAAAGAAATTCCGCAAACGGATACTGATTTTGATGTGCTGATTAATCTTGCGGGTGAGGGTGTGATGGATAAACCGTGGACATTGGAGCGCAAAAAACAAATCATTGAAAGCCGAACAGCATCAACGTTTGCGTTTGTTGATTATATAAACGCTGCTAAGAAAAAACCAAAAGTTTTGCTCAACGCATCTGCGGTAGGTTTTTACGGAAACAGAGGAGACGATATTTTAACCGAAGAGTCGGAACACGGAGAAGGATTTCTGGCGGATGTTTGCAAGCAGTGGGAAAAAGCAGCTTCGTTCAGCAGCATACGCACGGTTTTACTGCGCACAGGAATTGTTTTGGCAAATGAAGGCGGTGCATTCAAAGAAATTATGCGCAGTTACGGATTTGGTTTCGGGTCTTGGTTTGGCAGCGGGACACAGGGTTTTCCATGGATACACATTGCCGATGAAATAGGACTGATTTTATTTGCGATGGAAAATGAAAACGTTAGTGGTGCATTAAATTTATCTGCTCCCGAACTGCTCTCAAACAAAGCATTTATTAAAAAACTGGGAAGCGTGAGCGGTAAACGAATTGCTTTCCCTGCTCCCTCATTTGCATTGGAATTGGCGTTGGGTGAACGCGCACAGGTTTTGCTGGACAGCCAGTTTGTAAAGCCGGAGAAGGCTTTAGCATTGGGCTATAAGTTCAAATTTCCGGATGCGGAGAGTGCACTGAAGGATTTATTGTCTTCACCCTGAACTTGTTTCAGATTCTCTAGTCACTACTGAGATGCTGAAACGAGTTCAGCATGACGAGATTTACCCTTTAAACGGAGGATTCTTATCGTTTTCAACAGGCGGACTTAGCGGAGAATACAATGATTCGGCTCCGTCAACTGCCAGAGTAACACCGGTAATAAAACTTGCGGCAGGCGAAAGCAGGAAGATTACGGAAGAAGCTACTTCCGCTTCGGTTCCCAAACGATAGGTTTGATTGAATTTTGCAAAGCCGTAAATAAAATCTTTGTACTGCGCATCATACTTTTCCAGTCCGCTGGAGTCGATTGTTCCAGGAGCAACAGAATTTATGCGCACACCGTAACGGCCCCACTCATTTGCCAGGCTTTTTGTGATGTTCTCCACTCCTGCCCTTGCAGCGCCTGTGTGTGCCATCATGGGAAAACCATTGCGCATATTGGCAATGATGTTTACAATGGAACCGCCTGTTTTTACAAACTGTTTATTGAAAATTTCCTGTGACATGAAAAATGTGCCCGTCAGATTGGTTTCTATAACAGCATGCCAGCCTTTACGATTGATAAACTCTGCAGGTGAAGGAAACTGACCTCCTCCGTTGTTAACCAGAAAATCAATTTTTCCGCATAACTCAATGGATTTTGTGATACAGGTTTTTACGCTTTCTTCATCACGGATATTGCATTCCACCGCAAAGGCTTTACCGCCTTCGGCAGTAATTTTTTCAACGGCTTTGTCAAGTAGTTCCTTTTTGCGACTGGCAAGAACAACAGTAGCGCCTAAATGAGCCAACTCCGATGCAATACGGAAACCGATGCCTGTGCCGCCTCCTGTTATGATGGCGGTTTTTTCTGAGAATAATCTGGGTTTGAAAATGGTGTTCATAGTGAACACAAAGAAAAGAAAAATTATTCCTCTACCTCGTGGTAAACGAATTTGATACCGGTAACACTTTCCATGTTTCCTGCAATTTCAAGTACATCGTCATCACCGGCATCATGATACCAATTTACGGTAAGCGTTTTACCTGTAAGTCCTTTATTAAGCTGACGAATAATATCGGTAATAAGAAATGTAGAAGCCGTATTAAAATAATCCATGTAAACATCTAGTGCCGTACTGTCGTTTGGCTGCGATGTATATGTTGTTATCCAACTGAGGACAGGCTCATAGAAGCGCTTGGGATTAAGAGGTATTGAACGCCCTGTTATTTTCAACAGTCCCTGTTCGGGGTCGAAATCAATCTTGGGCGTTGTGTCGGTTTTTTCGATAACCAACTTTTCCATAGGATAAGTTTTTGCGAGGTTAATTTTTTGTGCAGGAACGAAAGTATATTTAAAAATTCTACCCGATTCACTTTTTTAGATAAATCAGGCTTAACTAAATACTAATTCGCCCTTTTCCACAGACGAAATTAGAACAATTGTGATGAAATGCAAAATTTTACGGTTAATTGGAATGATTATAAAGATTGAAAGATTGGAAAGTTGCTTTCAATAGTTCTTAATTAGTTCTTTCAATTTTTCAGCAGTAGGTTTTGTTATGCCTACCAGAGGCAACCGAACTGTGTCATTACAAATGCCAAGTTGTTTCATGGCATATTTTACTCCGGCAGGATTTCCGTCAACAAACAGCAGACCTATGATATCAAGTAGTTTGTAATGCAGTTTTTGTGCCTTAGCAAAATCACCTTTCAAAGCAAGGCGTGTCATTTCCGAATAATCTTTAGGAAAAGCATTGGCAACAACTGAGATAACACCATCGCCACCGCAGGCACTCAAAGGAAGCGTAAGCGCATCATCACCGGAAATAACAAGAAAATCTTTGGGTTTGCCGTTGATGATTTTCATCATCTGCTCAATATTGCCTGAGGCTTCTTTTACGGCAATAATGTTTTTAAAATCGTGTGCCAGACGCAGCGTTGTTTCAGCAGTAATGTTGGAACTGGTGCGACCCGGAACGTTGTACAGAATTATTGGCAAAGGACTTTTTTTCGCAATAGCTGCATAGTGCTGATAAATACCTTCCTGCGTTGGCTTATTGTAATAAGGTGATACCGAAAGCAAAGCATCAATACCTTTGAAATCAAGCGTATCTAAGCCTTCCAGCAATTCCTGTGTGTTGTTGCCGCCATGACCAAGCACAACAGGAACTTTTTTGTTAACTGATTTAACTACACAATTTACAACTGCCTTTTTCTCGTCTTTACTTAGCGTTACCGATTCGCCTGTGGTGCCTAAGACTACAATGTATTCGCACTTACCTTTAATAATATGCTGAACTACTTTTTCTAATTGTTTATAGTCAACGCTTCCGTCATTTTTAAAAGGTGTAACAATTGCAACTCCTGTTCCTCTGAATTTACTGTGTGCTTTGCTCATTGATTTTTGTGATGTAATGTTTGATCTGGTTGATTAAGTAGTTGAGTGTGTTGTCTTTCCCGATGTCAATCATCAGGTCGTAATATTCTTTTTGTTTTTCGTCAAAGCGAGCTACTTTCATTTTTGCTTCGGTGAAGGCAGCAACATAAAGCAAGGCAGGATTTTTTTTCAAACTCAGGTCAATGAGCATATCCATGCCATCGCTCATAAAGTTTTTGATCACGTACTTCTCGGGCTTGTAATACCAGTTGAAATCTGTCTTTGAAATAAAATCAAACTCGTTGTCTGACTTCAGTGTTTGCAGCAGTTCTTTGGTTGTAACATAACCAAGCGCTGTTATTTTTCTGTTACGTTCTTTTATCTGCGAAACAAACGTGCGAACTGTATCTAAATCTTCTTTGCTGCGCACTTCAAACAAAATTCCTATGTTGCGGGACTGAGCAAGGTTGCGCACTTCAGGCTTACGCTTTACTTTTTTGTATTCGCGCGAAAGGAAATAGTTCGAAGCTTTTTTTCGAACGGTATTTACAACCGTATTGCCGTCTTTTGCCATTTTACCTTTTTTTCACCACAGATTACACAGATTAACACAGATAAATCAGTTTGCTTCCGCTTCTAACAATTTTAAAAAATCATCTTCCGAAATAATCGGAACATTCAACTTCTGCGCTTTCTCTAATTTTGATGGTCCCATGTTTTCACCGGCTACAATGTAGGTTGTTTTCTTTGAAATGGAACCTACGTTTTTTCCACCGTTGTCTTCAATCGCTTTTTCTAATTCATCACGCGAAAACTTTGCAAACACACCCGAAACCACAAATGTTTTTCCGGCAAGTTTATCCGATACCTTGGTGTTCTCGGCTTCAGATAATTCAAACTGCAAACCTTTTTCGCGCAAGCGGTTTACAATCTCCACATTCTTTTCATTGGCAAAAAACTCTTTGATACTTGCGGCAATCTTCTCTCCTATTTCATCGGCCTCCACCAATTGCTCAAAAGTAGCGCTCATCAAATTGTCAATGTTTTTGAAATGCAAAGCTAATTTTTTAGCTACTGTTTCGCCTACAAAGCGAATACCAAGCGCAAACAAAACGCGCGTGAACGGAATTGCTTTTGACTTTTCAATTCCCTCAATAAGGTTGGTTGCAGATTTATCAGCCATGCGGTCAAGCGTGATGACATCTTCCTTTTTCAGGTCGTAGATATCGGCATAGTTATTTACCAACCCTTTTTGAAAAAGCAGTTCAATAGTTTCGGCACCAATGCTGTCAATGTCCATTGCCTTGCGGCTAACGAAATGTTCCATGCGCCCTTTTATTTGTGGCGGGCAGCCTGTTTCATTCGGACAAAAATGCACCGCTTCGCCTTCGTTGCGTTTCAATTCTGTTCCGCATTCGGGACAGTGTGTGATGTATTTCAGTGGCTCAGAATCAACAGAGCGTTTGCTTAAATCAACACCGATTATTTTCGGAATTATTTCACCGCCTTTTTCAACAAACACGGTATCGCCAATGCGTAAATCCAGTTTCTCAATCTGGTCGGCATTGTGCAGCGATGCACGTTTTACGGTAGTTCCCGCCAGCAACACAGGCTTCAGATTTGCAACGGGAGTAATGGCTCCCGTGCGCCCCACCTGAAACGTAACTTCATTCAACAATGTGGAAACCTGCTCGGCTTTAAACTTATAGGCAATTGCCCAGCGCGGATTTTTTGCAGTAAAACCCAAAGCATCCTGATCGTCATAGCTGTTCACTTTCAGCACCACACCATCCGTTTCAAAAGGAAGCTCATGACGCTTCACATCCCACTCATCAATGAATGAAAAAATGCCGTTGATATCTTTCACCTTGCGCATGTATTCAGGAACTTTAAAACCCCATTCACGTGCTTTGGTAAGGTTATCGTAATGATTGTTGAACGGTAAATTTTCGCCCAACAAAAAATAAAGAAAGCAATCTAACCCACGCTTTGCAACAACAGAAGAATCCTGCATCTTCAATGTTCCCGATGCGGTATTTCGCGGGTTGGCATACAACTCCTCGCCTGCTTCTTCGCGCTCTTTGTTCATTTTTTCAAATGCTTTCAGCGGCAGAAAAACTTCACCGCGTATTTCAAACTCAGCGGGAAAATCAGATCCTTTCAGTTTCAGCGGAATACTTTTTATGGTTCGTATGTTGGTGGTTACATCATCGCCCTGCACACCGTCACCACGGGTAAGGGCCTGCACCAGTTGTCCGTTCACATAGGTTAGTCCAATTGCAACACCATCATATTTCAACTCACACACATATTCCGTTTCGCGCTCAATCAGCTTGTGGATGCGGCCTTCAAACTCCTGAACCTCTTCGCGCGAATAGGAATTGGAAAGTGAAAGCATGGGGTATTTATGCTTCACCGTTTTAAACTCTT
The DNA here is from genome assembly GCA_945870105.1 of Chitinophaga pinensis. Lineage (GTDB taxonomy): Bacteria > Bacteroidota > Bacteroidia > SXHM01 > SXHM01 > SXHM01. The sequence continues at coordinate 2,252 of CAMBRL010000009.1, read as the reverse complement.
TGGTAATACCACCACCTACACGCTGCGTTGGCGAATCGGATGAAACAAATTCCGGAAATTCTTTTTCCAAACGATGCAACTCTTCCAGCAACATATCAAAATCATAGTCGCTGATGGTGGCATTGCTCAGCACATAATAATTGTGGTTGTGGTGCTCTATCTCTTTGGAGAGGTATTCTATTCTTGCTTTTGCTTGTTCGCTGGTCATGCTTCCGGTTTTTCTAAGCGTCCAAAAATAGGTTTATTTGAAATGTGTTTCAAGCATTTTTTGTAGTGTGAAAAGCAAAAAAAGCAGCCCCTGTTGTAACCATCACAGCCTGGTTTTGTGGAAAAAATTCCCCATTGTAACCGTTACAACGACTTTTTAAAAATGGCTACCCCCTCCGTAACGGTTACGGAGTAGAATCCGCAATCCGACTCGATGCCGTAACGGTTACGGCCAATCCCGGATAATCCGACTCCCCTCCGTAACGGCTACGGACTAGAATCCGCAATCCGATTCGATGCCGTAACGGTTACGGAGTAGAATCCGTAATCCGACTCGCTTCCTTAACGGCTACGGAGAAGAATCCGCAATCCGATTCGATGCCGTAACCAAAACCTGCGTTCTAATGATAAAAGGAGGCGGAGAGGGAGAAGTATTGGGAGAAGATTGGGAGGTGAGGGATTTAAACCTTCCCACACCTCAACATCCTCTCCTTCCCATTCAAATCTTTGCGGATACTGCAATTGATAAAACCCTTTTCTGCGGCAAGCTCGGCAACGGCAGCAGCATAGGTGCTGTTTAATTCAAAATAAACTTTACCGCCAGGGGCAAGTTTTTCTTTTGCAAAATCAAGGATGGCACGGTAAAACAAAAGCGCATCGTTATCGGGTACAAACAGCGCGGTATGCGGTTCATGGTCCAATACGTTTGCGCTCATTTCGGTTTTTTCTTTTTCCGTTATGTAGGGCGGATTACTAACTATTATTTGAATTGGTGATTTAGCGAATTGGTGAATTTGTGAATTGGCGAGTATATCGCCTTGCAGAAAATTGATTTCAGCATTATTGATTTCAGCATTTTCTTTTGCAACAGACAGAGCATTTGAGGAAATATCAAGTGCATACACTTCAGCATCGGGCATATTTTTTTTCAGTGCAATGGCAATGCAACCGCTGCCGGTGCCGATGTCGAGGATTTTTAATGATTTTTTCTCGACTACGCTCGAAGTGACATCGCTAATTATCCAATCCACCAATTCCTCTGTTTCCGGCCTAGGAATCAGCACATGTTCATTCACCTTCAACTTCAATCCATAGAACTCTGTGTTACCCAAAATGTATTGAATAGGCACATGCATTTTCAGTTTTCTGATAACGCGAAAGAACTTCAGCAATTCCGATTCGCTCAGGCGCATCTCTTTTTTCAGCACCATATCGCTGCGCGAAAAACCAAAGTATTCGCTGAACGAAAAGAAGAGAAACGTTTCAATTTCCTCTGCCGGATACAGGTTTTCCAACTCTTTCCGGAATAGGGCATAAACTGAAACAGCCCTGTTGTCAATCACTTTCATGGCGCGAAGATAGGCTTGCTTTTTTATTTTGTATTTTCGGCAAGTTTAGAAAATGATAAAAGGCAAAACTCTTATATTTTATCTATTGCTTCTGGCTGTTTTCGGCCTGTTGGGCTGGTATGTTATTCAACAAGGTTATTTGCTTGAAAAAATTTCTGTACAAGTTGCTACAGAAATCTCTGTTGTAGAAAACCTTCCTGTTAATATCTGGCATCAGTTGGTAAACGGGTATTTGAGCAACCTCCATCACCCGTTAGCGGTGTTCATTATGCAATTGGTAATTATTGTTCTTGTAGCACGAATTTTCGGCTATGCTTTTACTAAAATGCGGCAACCTTCTGTTATCGGTGAAATTGTTGCAGGCATTGTTCTCGGCCCTTCACTTGTGGGAATGTATTTCCCTGAAGTTTCTGCATTTATTTTTCCAAAACCGGCCGAGGGCGATATCGACTCGCTGGAGTTCCTGAAATTTTTCAGCCAGATAGGACTGATGCTTTTCATGTTCATAATAGGCATGGAGGTTGACCTGAAAGCACTGAAAAACCGCGCCTTTGATGCCCTAATTATAAGTCACACAGGAATTGTGCTCTCTTTTTTTCTTGGTGTTTTATTAGCCTACTTTCTATACGATTCATTTGCTCCCGACCAGGTAGCCTTCGTAGCTTTTGCTTTATTTATGGGCATTTCCATGAGCAC
>CAMBRL010000008.1 GCA_945870105.1 Chitinophaga pinensis | reverse complement strand
ATTCTTTCCCCCCCTTAATACTTCGTATTCATGCTCATCGGTATCAATTTTTATTAAATCAATTTTGTCTAATTTATTTATTGCTGCAAAATCATCTAAAGATATGGATGGAACACCCTCAGTAGATTTTGGAGTGCCTAAATGGACGGGATGATTACTAATACTCTTTTCCCCGTTTACTTTCCAACTTGAAAATGCAATAATATCAGGTGAGATATCAGATTTTTCAGAAACAAAAGAATTAATAACCGTAATCCTGTCATTAAGGTCTTCATTTAGGTCTAAATTTTTTTTTAGTCTTTCTAAAGCATAAAATGTGGGTTCAAATGCATATACTTTTCCATTAGGTACTAATTTCGCAAACTGAAGAGTCATTAAACCAACATTTGCTCCAATATCGAGGATAATAAAATCTTTTTTTATTGCCCCAAATGAATTTTTAGTAACATGACTTTGATAATCACTAAATAAATATAAAGACAACTCAATCCCTTCAGACAGATCAACTTCATACTTAATACCTCGTTTTTGTATCACGCGCTTTCCTTTACCTACAAATAAAGTAATAGTTTTATATAAAATTTTAGCTAAAAAAATTTTTATTCGAGTTGTTAGAAACAGATTGTCGAGCATATATAAATTAGGAATAGAAGTAAATTTTTTAAAAAATAAATCAAATGAATTTTATTTTTCGTGCAGCAAAAATACACATGTGCAAAAGAATAAGCCCATGTTTAAATCTGGAAATATTAGTGCTTCCATAGGTTCTGTCACGATAGCGAATCGGAACTTCCATAATTTTAAGATTTAATTTATGAGCCCCGAATATCAGGTCAAAATCACCAAACGGGTCAAAGTCGCCAAAGAAAGAGCGATTAGTAACCAGTTTTTTATAATCCTCTCTGAAAATTACTTTTGTGCCGCAAAGAGTATCTTTAAACTGTTGGTCGAGAAGCCATGTAAAAGCTAAACTAAAAAACTGGTTCCCCAATAAATTTAAAAAACGCATAGCTTGTCTTTCCATCGGATAAACCAATCTTGATCCGTTTACAAAATCTGCTTTTCCGGAAGCAATTGCTTCATAAAACTTTGGTAAGTCTTCAGGGACTACCGTTAAATCGGCATCTAAAATCATTAAAATATCTTCTGTTGCCATATCAAATCCCAATCGCACTGCATCTGCTTTGCCTTTTCCATGTTGCTGACCTGTCTTAATATTGAACCTTGAAGAGTATTTGTTTTGAGTTTCTTTAATTTTCTCCCATGTATCATCTGTTGAGTTCCCCTCAATAAAAATAATCTCAATATTCTTTCCAAAATCAGGAAGTCTCAAAAGTGCATTTTCAATATTTACGCTTTCATTTCTTGCCGGAATTACAATACTTACAGAATATTTTTTTTCATATTCAGAATATTTAACTTCGGTTTGGATTTTAGCAAATGTGAAATTGTTAATTGCCAATGACTTTATAATCGGGAGTTTTCCAATATACTTATTCAGTAAAGATGAAATCAATGGAATATAAATCGGGAAAATCAAACGTTTACTATTCCTGAATACTTCAAAACCAGATAAGGACAATAAATTATTCATGTCTTTTATTGTAAGCCAATTAGGCTCGAGCATTTTAGTTTTGATACCAATAAATTGGGCAAAGTTGATTATAGGTTGCCAGAGTGAATTGTAATGGGTTATTATAATTTTAGAATTTTCATGACATACTTTTCTTAGCTCTTTCAGTACCAATTGAATGTCATCAAGATGATTGACAAGATTGGAGAGTATTATTAAATCAAACTTTTCCGTCAATTCAATTTTCTCAGCTTCCATAACATGAAATTCAATTTCCGGGAATTGTTGTGTTGCAATTTTTATCATGTTGGAACTGAAATCTATTCCAACTTTTCTTTTGGCTTTTATTTTGCCTAACAATTCACCTGCTCCGCAGCCAATCTCTAAAACAGAATTTTGCTCATGAACAAAGTAGTCTGTGTAAAAGGCAATATCGTTCCAATAGTAGCTGGTAAGCAAATTCCTTTTTTTGTTTAACAAAGCAATAGATTCGAAAAAATCTAATTTTTTCATAAGCAGGTTCTTTTTAATATCAGTTTATTCTAAGTATGTAATTTCTTTTTGAAAATTAAATATGTAATCAATTAAATAGTAAACTCCACTTAAAATAAAGACAAAATTCATTACGCCTACATATCTTGGATCTCCAAAAAAAATAATTGTTAGTAAAATGAAATTAACGAAAAAAGTAATCATTATTTCAGGAATCCTAATTTGGATATTTTTTAAAAATAGTATAGGAGGTATAATTAATATAAAAAGAAGGGGGAAAATATGCTCCTCTGTTATGGGATTTATTTCAAAACGATTTAAGATTGCAAAACAAATTATTATTAACACACTGGAGAGTAAATAATAAAATCGGGTTGAAGTCCTTGTTTTTAACAAAGAGCTATAATATCCTAAAATGAAAATGAAAATAGAAATCTTAAGAAAAATGAAAGTCGAAAAACCTAACATAATCTTATTGAGCATTATCTTAGGGAATAAATTATAATTAGTTAAGTAAAAATTAACTACGCGATAGGAGGCAGGATAATTATCCATATTATCTCGGTTATATAAATATTTTCTATCATCTTTCCCCTGCACTCTGAAATACGGATGCCAATCTCCATCGATACAATCCTCATTATTAGTTTCTAATAATATTGTATTTGCCTGTATAGATAATATAACTAGCGAGTTAGAATGATAACTTGCAAATATTGACCATGGCAAAATGGTTAATATTAAAGATGTAAAAATAATTGGTAAGTTTTTCAAATCAATTTTGTTTCTGTCTTTATAAAATCTAATAAATAAGTATACAAGTAATATAAAAGGTATAAAAATTAAACTTCCTTTTGTTAATAAACCCAATCCTAAAATTACCCCAAGTAGTGCAGCAGATAATTTAGTTTGTTTTGATTGGTAAAACATGTAGCAAATTATTATAAGAAATAAAACAAATGAAATCAGAGCTTCTGTCATTAAGGTTAGAGCAATAGTGTAACTGGTTGCTAAATAAATTGGTGCTGCAATAATGCCGCTTATGAAACCCAGCTTACCCCAATAATAATAACCTATAAATGGCAGAAAGCCTGCTACAATAGCCAGCAAAAAAAGCTGAATATATTTTACAAGCAAAGGACTAATCCCAAAGATTTTGTATGTAAAGCCTAAAAATAAAGGATAAATAGGGGTTCTGAAAGTGTTTACAAATAATCTGTTCTGAAAATTTTCCTCATAAAAAAAAGAATCTTTAGAATCGAATTTATAGGTTTCGAATTTTTCAGCATCTCCCATTCTGTGCATACCATGCCCCAAGGCAAAGTTTACCCCCATTGACTGGTATTCAAATGTGTCACCTCCAAAATAGGCTGTATCTGTCAATTGATTACTGGCGATTATTGAAAATACTATAAAGCCTAAACATGTTAATAATAAGCAAAATGCTAAACGATACTTAAAGCTGTTTAATGAAATTAAAAAGTAGTCCAAATCAAAGATTTTAATTTTTTCGTTAGTGATGTTCATTCGAACTAATTTTTAAAATATCTACAGTAATAAGGATAAAAAAAATTAACTAATCTTTTCTTTGATAATTTATAATAATAATCAGCGATCCCATTATATCCTATATGCTTTCCAATAAAATAGTTATCAGCTTTAAAGTTTATTGTAATCTTATCAGGATGATAAACAGAATAAATTTCTTCGGTTTTAATTACTGACAACTCTGAATTTGTTTCAACTGTATGGGTAGCATTATTCCCAAATCCTATATTTGAAACTAGATTTTTATTTGGAATAATGCATATCCCGTTGTTTTTCCAAATTGTAAATGACCACTGATAATCCCATGTATTGATAGTGCCATCAAATGTTTGTCGCAGTTTTTTATTAAAAAAGTCAGCAAATATTTTATTGCCTAATGTCTTTTTTAATTTGTCTTTACTCAGGAATTCTTCAAAGCCATCCATGTCTGTTGTATACTTTTTCCAGGCCCGTCTCCAGGTTGCCCAGCCCCAGATATGTGATAAATTAGAAAAATAATAGGAGAACTCTGACCTTGCTATTCCATCCTGAAAGTTAGTGCCACCAATGTGCATTATCGTTTTATTGTCACGGTACCTTTCTAACAATTCTTCGCAAAAAGTAAAAAAACTCTGATTGGGTAAACAATCGTCTTCCAGTATAATTCCTTCTTCCACATTATCAAAAAACCAGGTAATTGCTGAACTTACTGCATTTTTACAGCCTAGATTTTTATCGCGAAACAATGTTTTTACTTCACAGCTCCAGTCAATTTTATTTACAATACTTCTTGTAAGTTCACATTTTTCTGCTTCGCCTTCTTTATCTTCACGTGGGCCGTCAGCAGCAATAAATAATTGTTTTGGTTGGGCTTTGCGTATTTCTTCAAAAACCCGAAAAGTAAGTTCGGGGCGGTTAAAAATGAGGAAGAGAACCGGTGTTTTCATTTTTTATTTTACAGCCTGATAACTTGCGCAAATATTGTTGCAAAAATCCCATAGCCGAGATTGCGATACAATGATAAGCAATTCGTATTATTCAGAATACTAATTTTGTTTGGTTTCAATAATCATTTATGCAACATCTTAAGAAAGTAGTTTTTATTTTATCTGTATCACTTAATCTTATACTGCTAACTTATATTGCAAAGAAAATATTTGACAACAGGAACTCAGGATTGTCATACTATTTAGACAGGAATGAACTTTTTGAAGCTTTGCCTACAGATAGTAATTCAATTGTTTTTATAGGTACCAGCCTTACACAGAATTTTGAGCTGGCAGAATTTTTTCAAAATCTTAATCTGAGAAACAGGGGAATTAATGGAGATGTTACTGAAGGAGTATTGGCCAGACTTGATGCTATACTGGTTACCAAACCAGCTAAACTATTTATTGAAATAGGAATTAATGACCTTGGTACGGGAGTTCAAAGGGAAGTTGTAGCTGAAAATTACAAAGAACTTATAAGACGTATACAGAATAGCTCACCGGATACAAAAATTTATATCCAAAGTTTGTTTCCAACTCAAGTGGAAGGGGGGAGATACACGACCTATTGCAATAAAAAAGTAAATGATGATATTGTATTCTTAAATAATGAACTGAGAAAGATTACATCATTGTATAAAGTTGCTTTCATTGACACCTATTCAAGTTTTGTATCAGACGGGCAATTGAACCCAATCTATTCGGTTGACGGGATCCATCTTAATGGGGCAGGTTATAAACTTTGGGCTAAGATATTAGCTCCTTATATCTCAGAGCCAGACTAAGGTTTATCTGATTGTTTTTTCAGTTTGTCCTTCAGGATACTGAAATTAATTAGTGCAGGTAAAAGTGCAACTACGGCATAGTAGGTAAACTCAGTAGTAAAGCTGTAGCGCGGCATTGCAGCTCCCCAAAGTGTAAACACCAAAGCGGAGCCTATATTTATAGCGCACAGCATGAAAATAATAAAAGCCTCAGTGTTGATGAATTTTGATGTTAGTGTTTTATACCCGCTTATAAAAAAGGCAATGATGAAAATAAGCACCCAAGCATAATTCCTAAACAACGGGGCAATTAAATATTTTTTCACTTTTATATAAATGCGATAAACAATACTGTTATCTCTTTTATCTTTTTCAACCTCATAGTCAGCACCTGTTTTTTGACGATAATCTGCCATTTCCTTAAAAGTAAATTTCCGAAGATCATCGGGTATCGGTTTGCCTGCTAATCCGGTAAAGAACGTATGCCAGGTGTATGCTTTTGTTTGTGTGCGTCCAACGTGAAAAAACCAGTAGTTATATCCCCACCAGTGTTCGTAATAGTTGAATTTTTCAGTGAAGTTGGTAAAGTAAAATGCAAAGTTTAATACCTTGATTTTAGCTTTATTCTCTTCGGGTTTTATCACGCAAATGCTGCTTCCAAAGCGTTTGATAAATTCATTTTTATAGTTTGTAAACGCATCTTTGTTTTTGGGAGTGACAATGGTATCAAGCACCATTTTTTTAAAAAAAACAGTTTTGAAGAATAAGTTGCCCGTTGAGTCAATATACAATTCATTTCCAAAACGTGTTTCCAGTTTGGCATTCGTTACTTTTTTTACATTCCATGAGTTTTTAATCAGATCAAATTCATTTTCCGGAGGCAGAAAGCGGATTGCTTCGTTTATAAAGTTTTGCTCTTCATCTGTTCGCAATGCGTATGGACTGGTTGTTTTTCCCAATTGAAATCGTGCAGTGGTAATGAAATTAAAAATTCCGGTGCTGTAATAATTATAGGCAGAATAGATGAGCAGAATGGATAAAAATGGAAGTACAAAGCCAATTATTTTTTTTCTGTTGTAGTTGTTGTAAATTAGAAAGGCAACAACGCAAATCATAACCGGAATTATAAAAACTGCCGAAGCTCTTATAAGCAACAGGTATGCTGCCGTTGCTGATGCCAATGCTCCGAAAATGAGGTTTTCCTTTTTTAATGCCAGCATAAGAAAACCTGAAAAAAAGATTAGTAAACTGGTGTAAAGCGAATCGGGTGTAAAGTGTGTATCCCAATGAATATTGTTTTCAGATGAGAGATAGCCTGCAAAAACAAGGGCTGCCCAGATGGTAAGTTTTGGATAACATTGGTGAATAGCATAAATAAAAAACAGGCAGGATATTAAGGCAAGAATATTTTGAGTTATTGCAACAGCAAGTAAGGTGTTTTTGATTAAACCAATTAAAAGCAGAAACAGGGGATACCCAATCGGGATAAAAGAGAAATCTACCTTACTGTTACCCGCCAGCATTTTCATTACCACTTCAAAATACTCAGGAGTATCTTCGGTTTGAGGTTCGGGAACAGGGCAGGAAAGGAAGAACGGAAGACGGGCAACCAAAAAGGCACTCAGCAGGATGAGGATTGAAAGTGCTAAAGCGTTTTTATTCAGAAATGATTTGCGCATCCTCGCAGCTATGAAATATATATTTGCAATAATACGTAATTGTCGATATTTTTTACAGACATCTTTATTAGATTATTTCTTCTGTTTCACCTAGTGTTACATCTTTTGCGCTTTAAAGAATTGATGATTTTTTTTGACGCAGTCTAGGTTATCTATACTGTTAGAGTGCAAATCGAATCTTTTATTAAAAATAAGGCGTAAAAATGAAAAAAAGCAATAAAATAAAATTGACAACAACAATAACAAACTTAACTTTAAATAACTTCTGTCCTAAAAATGGGGGTAATTATACTATATATTTTATACCGGCTTTGTTTGTTTATTATTTACTGAGTTTAATTTTGTATGCTTTTCTTATTAAGTAGCATTGATTCCATCGATTTCCAGCTAAAATATTTCATGTTAATAAGCGAAAAGATGGTGCCTAACGAAAATGCAATTAGCATATAGGTTAATGATTGAAATAAAGAAATTAGAAAACCGTCAGATGCGTTACCCCCTAGCAGGGCAATTATTCCTCCGGAAGCAAGTTGAATTAATCCCAGATTCCCTGGCGTGAATTTCAATAATAATGTGATTTTTAGTAAAAATGACATTATTAAAATTGCAAAAAAAGATATAGGTAGGTCAAAACGTACTACCACCCAATATGACCAGGCTACATAAATCAAGGTTGATAGCAGATTAAAGCCTATCATAGTAATAGTTACATGTTTATCCTGAAATAAAGTACTCATTTGGTTAATCGTTTGATCAATTGTGTCTTTTATTTTCCTTAGAAATGGAACGTTAGAAAATTTAATCTTCCCCAATGCTTTATTACTATAAAAAATAATAACCGGATTGATTAATAAGAGAATAGATAAATATAAAAAGAGAATGGAAACTGAAGGGGAATTAAAATAAAATATAATTCCAAGCAACCCGCTAATGCTTAATGAAAGCAGGAAAACATAAATGTAAATGTAGGTAGTGTTAATGACGGAAATTTTATGCTTTAGTTTCAGGTAGGCTATTAAATAAAGAAAAGCACCCTGGAATGGTATCAGATAGCCCCATAAATTCATGCTTACGGGCAGGGAAATGATTTCGTAATTGCTTAGTTTTAATTGAGAATTACGACTATAAATGTACCTGAGTTCAAACCCAGAAATGATAAAACTGACTAAACAAAAAGCTATAGCTGTAACATGTTCAAAAACTGAAATCGAGAACAGTAATTTTAGTTGGGCTTCTGATACAAAGAATTTAAAACCGATAAATAATAATACTCCGGCAGCTATGAAAGAAATAAAAATTGTAAAGAGTTTTTTCGCCAAAAAAATTACAGTAAATATTTATTTTTTTGTAGCATGCAATATTACCCAGGGAGTTGGTTTGACCGTTAGCACAGTTTTACTATATGGTTCGGTCAATTTCTTTAATGAGTTTGAGCTGAAGTGGTTGATGTGACCGGGAGTATTGCCAAAATCTTTAAGGTATTTTAACCGTGTCATATTTAATATGCGCCAGATTGGTTCATTGGGTACAGAAATAATGACGCTTTTTGAAGCAACCCTGAATAGTTCTTTTACCGCTTTCTCCGGGTATTCCAAATGTTCCATCACCTCCAGACAAATTACACAATCATAGGCATTGTCGGCTTTCTGGATTTCATAAATCGATTGCTGACTAACAGGAAAAGGCATTTCCTTCTCATTTAATAGTTCTACATATCGTTTATCAAAATCACTTGCCTCAAAACTTTTATTTTTAGACAACATTTTGTGAATTCTTCTGGACGATTCCCCGGCACCGCAGCCAATTTCAAAATAACTTTTGCAGTCACCAGTTTTTTCAATAATCTGCTCAAGATTAGTATAAAAATTATTTATCAGATACTTCACCAATGGATTTGCATTGTCATACTCTGCCATGCACAGAGTCCATAATTCTTGTTTTGTTAGTTCTTCAAAACCCACAAATTCTTTACTTTTCATATAAAACAGGTATTCTATTAATTATTTTTATTGTTTTCTCAAAATCAACTCCGATTGTATTACAGTACCATTGAATAGAATCCCATCTTTGCTGATTTTCAATAATTGTTTTTGCAAGCGCTTTTTCGCGGGTTAGTGAACCCTCCCGTATCTGATTACTGCGGAAGGTGTCGTTTTCAGTAAATCCTGCCACCATGTAATAAATATAATTGTAGAAAGCAGCGGTTCCGTCACCAATACGCCAGGTTGTTTTTGTTCCCGGGTCCGTCTCCCAATCGTATTCATTGATCAGAGTTTTTTCAAGTTTTTCTTCTTCCCAAGGAAGGTAATCAAAAATGTTTACATAATTACGGGTCAGCCCATAGTAGGAGATAAAGGCTGAAAAGGTATCTGTTATGGAGGAATTAATAAGAGCAGGATTCAGGATGTATTGCTTCAGATAAAAGAGCCCCATTTGAAGTTTTCCTAATGTGGAAATATCATAGGCCATAAAACCGTTATTTTTGTTTTGCCTCACACCACTAAATCCGGTTTTAAATCCGGTTTTTTCTAATGGATTCTCTCCCATAATGGCAATGGAGATATTGTTTTGCTTTTTCAGTAAATCGGTATAATAAAAATACTGCTTATCGCCTGCCATAAACAGAGGAATGGTTCCAAGGTTAGGACGTTTCAGCCAGGCAGATACATTTTTACGGATGTTATCCCTTTTTTTACGGATATCGGCCGAGATCAGAATATGTTCCACCCCAAGTTTCCCGCACATCCGTGCCTGATTTCTTCGTGCAAGGTCGGTAAGCATACCCCAGTCGTATGAAAAGGCTATAGGGTTCATGCCTAACTCTTTTTTTACATAGTGTAGGGCATAGCTGCTGTCGCGTCCGCCACTGAAAGGCATCAGGCAATCGGGTGAGCCATCTTTGGAACGGTAGCTGTCAAGAAGAAGTTTAAAGTTTTCAGCGCCTTTGAATTTTAAGGGTTGATAATTGTTGCAGTAGTTGCACACTCCTGTACTATCATATTCAATAAAAGGAAATGTTTCAGGCAGAATACACTTGGTGCAACGATTAAGGCTCGCTATTCTTAGGTTTCTGCTATTAACTTCGTCCGTAAATGCCTTTGGAACAGTTGTCTCTCTGTGTTCCATGCTGGTATTGATATGCACATGCTTGTTGCTTACTTTTTCAGTAATTTCAATAGGTAATAATATTTTTGAAGCCGAAGTCAGGTTGTTAAAGTCCGTTGAAGTGGTACTCAGACTTAAAACATTAACGGTATTGGATTCGATATTTACAGAGCAGGCATAATTAGCCGGCAGTTGTTTGATGTTTTGCTTTGAAAAAACAGAAGCAAGTTTAAGTTTTTCAATAAGCGAATTAAGAATAAAACGTTCAGAGGCAAAGACAAATGCGCTGTTGTCTTCAGAACTTACATAATACAGCGAACCATTGTTGGTGGCTAAAATCAGGTTCTTGCTTTCAAAGGGTAATACTGCTATGGAAGTCATTCCATAAATCTCTTTATATAAATTGGAAAGAGCTGTTTGCAGTGTAGACCCCTGATTTAAAAATCTGCGAAGAAGTGTAGGGATTATTTCAGAATCTAAGCCCGATAACCTTTCTTCATCACTGTATTTTTTCCAGAGCTCTGTATCATTGACAATAATGCCATTGTGTATTACTGCAAGATTGTTTTTGATTACCGGCTGGTTATTTTCATTGTATTGCTCATAGCCATTGGTTACCAGGCGCGAGTGACCTATAGTGGTAAAAAATGAATTGTCGGAACCAAGCAGTGTATCAACTTCATTTTTAAATACAGCTGATTTAACCAGATCCGATGCAGGGAAAGGGCTTTTCAGGTAACGCAGTTCTTTTCCGTTATTTATAGCAAGTCCTGAAGCTTCTTTGCCTCTGGATTCGGATAGTGAAAACAATTCTTTTAAAATCCGTTCATAGTAACTAATTAACGTAGATTCTTTTGTTATTATAATTCCGAAAATACCGCACATTTTTTAAGCTCTTTTAAATAATATTTTTTCTGTTTGGAAATTGGTCAATTGAGAATTAGGTCTTCTTTTGAAATATTTTTTATAACCTTTGCAGGTACACCAACAGCCAATGAGTATGGTGGAATATCTTTTGTAACTACCGAACCGGCACCAATAATTGTGTACTCTCCAATTGTAATTCCAGGTAATATTATACAGCCCATGCCAACATAAGAACCTTTTTTTATTATGGTGCCTTCTTTTTTTGATGTAGAGGATAGCACTTTACTAAAATGTTTGGGATAATAGGCGTGGCCCAATATTGTTGATCTACCAAGAATGGTTACATTATCTTCTATTTTTACAAGAGAAGGATCTGCATCATCTATAAAAACATCGCTTCCCCAAAAGACATTTCTTCCAATATCAACGCCTCTCTTCCTGTTCAACCAAGATCTCCAGGATGGGAGTAAAACATAGTTTCTTGCAATATTATGGAGTACCCTTCTGAAATATGCTCCAAAAATTTTTATTCCTTTTGATTTAGGTCCAACAGGGATAGTTCCCCAAGATTTTTGTTGAATACCCATTTTATTTATTTAGTCGTTCATTATCCTGAATATCCATCCACATTGCAAATAGAAGCGATTGAAAAGATGTAAATGCAAGAAAAGAAAATGCAAATAATGTTTCGAATGATACATGTGCCCCATTATGAATTAAATGAGCAACTTTAAATAGATAAGGTAGCCAAATGATGCCCAAGAAAAATGCAAAATTATAAAGCAGAAATAATGGGTGGAAATCACGAAACAGGTATTTTATCCAAAGTCGTTTAAAAAAGGATTTGAATAAAAGCCAAGAAATTAATGGAATGACTTTAACTATTTTCATTTTACTGTTTTCCCCAACATCATAAACCGGTTTAATGGCAACTTCCCTTATAGAGCACATTGATATATTTAACTTAACAAGCATATCATTCGGATAGCCGTAACTACGATAGATTTCATGAAGTCGAATACCTTGTAATGCTTTTAGTGAAATAGCAGAAAATGCTGTTTGGGTATCAGAAACATGCCAGTAACCGGAAGCAATTTTCGTGAGAATTGATAAAATGGAATTGCCCAAATACCGAATTTTTGGTATTACAAGCCAGGCACTTCTGTGTATTAATCTGTTACCTTTAACATAATCCACCTCATCGTTTATAACCGGGAGGCATATGCTTTCCAGTTCATTAGGATCCATCTGTCCATCACCGTCAATTTTTGCTGTGCAGTAAATATCATGGTCTTTGCACCATTTATAACCAGTTGCTACAGCACCCCCAACACCACCATTTACTTTGTGGTTAATTAAAATTATGCGATCGGTTTCAGGGTTTTTATTTACAACTTCAGAAGGATTAAAGAGTCGGATTTCGTCTTTACCCTGTTCATAGATAACCTCGTCAGCGCGGTTATAGCGGTTAGCTGCAAAAGCCTGTTTCAGCTTGTTTTTTAGTGTCGTTTTTTGGGAGGTGTCCTTTTCAATATAAGATTGTACAACATCAGCCGTTTTGTCTTTGCTGCAATCGTTTACAATAATAATGCGGTCAACAAATGCCGGCATGGTTTCTATAACCATGCCTATTTGTTTTTCCTCGTTGTAAGCGGGTACTACTACAGCTACTGTTTTGTTGTTGAGCATTAATTTATAATGAAGTGGCGAAAATAGCAAAAATAAAAAAGCAGTCCCCAATTCTGCGGGACTGCTTTTTCTTTCTGCACCTTCAAACCTATCTTGCTCTTACCTGAGCTATGTCACTCATAGCTCCGTGACCAGTGGCGCCAAGCGCCCTTACACGGAACTGATAGATGTGACCACTGATGAGGCCTGTTGCCAGGTACCTTGATGCAGTAACGGATTGAAGATGTTTCCATTCTCCGTTTCCCGCACCGGGGGTAGGCGTGCCGGGCATACCCGGAGGTATGCTCGCATTTCCACCATCACCGGTGAAGCCCAGATCTTTATATTCAAGCTCAAAAGCTTTGGCTGCTGAAACAGGATCCCAGCTCAAATCGATTTCGCCTTCGGTAAGCGTACTTTCTGCCACAAGGTTTTGCACCTGTGTCATTTGGACTTTTGGTCCGCGTTGCTTCCTCAGTTCAAAACCCGAACTGATGATCTTATCAGCATCTCCATTGCTTGCGCTCTGAACATAGGCAGCAAGTTGTTTAATCAGCAATCTCAACTCTTTATCCCTCAGATTTCTGGCGATTATCAGATTGCGGTCAAAGCCACTGGCTGCGCTTATAGCGCTGGTCAGTGCGGTAATGGCCGCAAGAAAGGTCGCAAGATCAGGAATGGGAGTGAGAAAATTTGCATTTCCGGTCATTTTCCCTTGAATCAGGGTGGCTTTTGCCACCAACTGAACAGGGTTTAGCCCGGAATTTCCAACTTTAACAGTTGCCATAATACTGGATGTATTGAGGTTGTTTACAATTAAACTTTAATTTTTGTCAGGGCCTGTTTTCCGCTATACTTCGTTGATGTTTTTGCTGAGAGGAGCTCTGCTATCAGCTGCAAACACCGCCTCGTCTATCGAAAAACAGACTCCTGAAAATTCTGAAACCTTAATTATAAAAAACCTCGGTTGCCGGGATGCGCCCGGTGTCGCCTTTCCCGCTTTGTGCGGGTTTCATGTATATAATGCAGTGGCTGCTAAAATGGAATAAATAAAAGTGTTAACAAATGTTAATACGCTGGTCTTTTTTTCGAAAAGTCAGGAGTGAAAATTGCAGAAAATTGAAGGCTGCAGCGGCTTTCGTTGAATAAACAGAAAACGCATTTTGTTAATTATGTTTTTGCTTTTCTTAATTATGAAAAGTGTTTTCTCAAGTAGGTTTTTGCTTTTGATAAGTATAAAAAGTGTTTGATTAATTATGGTTTTTCTTTTTTCAATTATTAAAAGTATTTCAATAAGTATGTTTTTGCTTCTCATAAGTATGAAAAGCGCTGTTTTAATTATGAATTTACCTTTTAAAATTAAGTTAAGTGTTTCTATTATTAAGTAAGAGCTTTATATTTTAATAATATTGCAAAAGATAATTTTCAGTAAACAACTTCAGTAAAAGGTTGAAGTTGTTCAGGCTATTTTTATGAGTAAATCAATTCCGTTCAATTCATTTTCATCCCGTGAGGCCGATATGGCTTATATGAAAGAAGTGATGGATTCGGGACACCTTACCGGCAAAGGAAAGTTTGCCGATAAGTGCGGTAATTTTCTTTCTGATAAATACGGGTTTTCCGATGTTTTGCTTACCACCTCGTGTACGGCTGCACTTGAAATGGCTGCCCTGCTTATTGACGTCAAAGAAGGTGATGAAGTGATTATTCCTTCTTTTACGTTTGTATCTACCGCTAATGCTTTTGCCCTGCGCGGAGCAAAAATTGTGTTTGCCGATTCGGGTGCTTTAAATCCTGATATGGATGTTACCCAACTTGAAAAACTAATAACACCAAGAACCAAAGCAATTGTTCCGGTACATTATGCAGGCATTGCCTGCGACATGGATAAGATAATGGAACTTGCCGCAAAACATAACCTGGTGGTGATTGAAGATGCTGCCCATGCCATAGACGGGTATTATAAAGGAAAGCCCCTTGGTTCCTTCGGTAACCTTGCTGCCTTTTCGTTTCACGAAACAAAGAACATCACTTGTGGCGAAGGTGGCATGCTGGTGATTAACGATAAAAAATTTGCTGACAGGGCAGAGGTGCTCATTGAAAAAGGTACCAACCGCAAGGATTTTAATGCTGGTAAGGCAACAAAGTATGAATGGGTGGGCTTAGGCTCATCGTACAGGCTTCCTGATCTGTCGGCAGCATTTCTTTTTGCTCAGCTTGAAGCACTGGATGAAATTCAGGAAAGAAGAAAAAAATACTGGAACACCTATTATGCTAGATTAACAGAATTAGAAAAGGATGGAATTATTAAACTTCCCGTAATTCCGGAATATGCCCAACACAACAGCAGTGTTTTTTATATGCTCTGTAAAAATGAACATCAACGCATACACTTGATAAAAAGTCTTGCCGGAAAGGGTATAAGTACTGCTTTTCATTACCAGCCTTTGCACCTTAGTCCGTTTTATATAGCTTCACAAAATAAATCAGTAGTTTTAACCCATGCTGAAAAGTATGGTAGTTGTCTGCTCAGGCTACCTTTGCATGCCAACCTTACGGTAGGTGATGTAAATTATGTAATTGACTGTATCAGAGAAATTTTGAAAACTGAAAACTAAAATCTTCACGTATGATAAAGCTGCTTAAAGAACTAGTAAGACTTAATAAAAACCACATACAAAACCAGTTAGCGACAGCGAAAAAAGAAAAAGCTACGCTCGGGAAGATAGATTCAATCACTAAATCCGGTAAAGAAATTAAACTGGAAATAGGAGCAGGGGCTAAGAAAGGTAAGAACGGATGGGTAACGTTGGATATGCATGAAGGCTGTGATATAGACTGGGATCTTAGAAATGGTATTCCTTTTTCGGATAATAGTATCAGTAAAATTTATTCGTCTCATTTATTTGAGCATTTAACGTTTGCTGAAGCCAGCGGATTAATGAAAGAGTGTTTGCGGGTTTTAAAACCCGGAGGTGTTTTTTCAGTTTGCGTACCCAATGCAAAGTTGTATGTTGATGCTTATGTGAAAGATGATAAAGCCTTCTGGGCTTCAAATTCACGGTTTATGCCGGCCTATAACGGCACTACAAAAATGGATTACCTCAATTACATAGCCTACATGGATGGGCACCATAAGTATATGTTTGACGAAGAAAATCTTTTAGCGGTGTTGACAAAGAATGGTTTCAGAAATGCAAAAACCAGAAGTTTTGATCCCGAGATTGATCTGAAAGAAAGGGACCACGAGTCGCTTTATGCAGAGGGGGTAAAGTGAATTTCGTCATTGCGAGGGTTTTCACCCGAAGCAATCTCGTGTTTAGCAATGGGTTTCAGATATAGTCATTTGGCTCAAACACTTTTCCTGTTTTGCCAATAAAAAAATCATACAGACCTAAGCGTTCAGCATTTGATTCAGTGGCAAGAAAATAATTCTTACTGTTGATTTTTTTCAACAAAAAGATAGCTAAAATCTGAACCAGCGAGTAATTATAAGAGCGCATAACTTCAGCCTTTGTTTTCAACTCATACTTATGCCGGAAGTAAGAATAATTGCGGGTAAGGTAATAGGTCTTTACTTTTTTTAGGTTCTCATTTTTATTTAACGAGGTGCTTCCCTCATGCTTAACAACTGCCGTTGAAATAAGAAAAGATTTTATTCCTGCTTGTTTTCGCAGTTTAAAACAGTAGTCCAGTTCTTCACCATATAAAAAAAACGAATCGTCAATAAATCCGTATTTTTTTATGATGCTGTAAGGTATCATCATGCAAGCCCCGTTTACATCTGCCATTTCCCTCACTGTTTCGTTTTGGAAAACTGCGCTTTTGGGTTTTCCTGAATGAATACTGTAGTTGCCGAATATAACCTTGCCATTTGTATCCAGCTCAAATCCTCCTGAAAAAGATATGGTTTCGTTATCCTCTTTCAATGAAATTCCGCCATATAAACCCTCTCCTTTTTGCTGATAAGCACTTACAAGGTTTTCAAGACAATCCTGTTGAATAACACTGTCATTATTTACTATCCAGAACAGTTCATATCCTTTATCATTGCCAAAATCGCAGGCCAGTTTATTGCCACCGGCATAGCCCAGATTTTGTGCAGATTTAATAAGATGTATTTCCGGAAATTCTTTTTGAATTTTTTCGGCAGAGTGGTCTTTTGAACCATTGTCAACCACTACAATGCTGTAATTGCTGTACGTAAGTTTTTTCAGCGAATGAATGCACCTGATGGTGTCAGATGCATTATTCCAGTTCAATACTGAAATCAGGACATTAGGAAGGTTTTTCACTGAAGTTGTTTAAAGTTGAGACTATGAGACCCCTCACTCTGTTCGGGGTGACAGAGTTGTGGGTTGTTTGGGAGAGGGGAAGAAGAAGTGCGCTTTGCGCACTTCTTCTTCCCCTCTCTTTCCCACTCCCTAGCTACTGTAATTCCGACCGAAGGGAGGAATCTTTTTATTTGAAAACACATCATTTTAGTAATTCAATTTTAAACAACTTCACTTAGTAAACAGCGATTTTATTTTTCTCAGAGGAGTTAGAACTTTGCTTCCTAATTTATAGTCAGCCGTGTTGTAAATCCATTTCATCTGGTCTTCATAGCTTGCCTTCATTCGTTCTCTTTCCTGCCACAGACTTAATGGGTCCTGAAAGTGCTGTGCATAAAGGTTCAGGTGGTTAAGATATAATTTGCGAAGTTCTTTTTTTATGCGTTCGTTAAAGTCCCGTGTGCGTGTAATGGAGCCACCTCTTATCCGGTAGTAAAAATGCGTTTCAGGGATTTTGTAAACATCTCTTCCTCTCTCAATGATGGAAAGCCAGAAATCCCAGTCTTCGTAAAAGTATTCCATCTTTGTGTTCCACCCACCTATGGCATCATAGTCTTCGCGTCTGCAAAAAGCACTGCAGAAAATAAGGGAGCGTTTTAACATTTCCTCAATGGAATATTCGGGCAAAACGTAAGGGCCTGTTTGTTCGCCAAAATATTCGGCATCGCAATATACTATACCTGCATTGGGATGTGTATCTAAGTATTCAACAGCATCTGCAATATAACCCGGACTTATTTTGTCATCTGCATCAAGTGGTAAAATATATTTGCCCGAAGAGTTGTTTGTGGCAGTGTTTCTGGCTCCCGGAAGACCTAAATTAACGGATTGGATTACTTTGGTATTAGGTTTATTATAGTCAGCCAGTAACTGATTGGTATGATCATCGGTTGAACCATCATTGGCAATTACTATTTCATAATCCTTATAGGTGGAAGTAAGAACAGAATCAACTGTTTCATTAATAAAAGCACCCATGTTGTAGCATGGAATAATAACAGAAACTTTAGGCATAGTCAGAATAGTTTTCTTTTAAATTCATAAAGGCAGCGAAGAAATAGGAATTTTCGTTTCTCAAAACTGATGAGCGGGTGAAATGATAAGAAAGAACTTTGAAAAATAATAAACATCCTTAAACCGTAGTTAGCATTCAGGCGTGCAATCTCAAACCATCTGAAAGCAAAATATTCTTCAAAATAGCTGTCATAGATTTTCAGTTCCCTGTTTTGTTGAATGAGTTTTTGAATCCACGATTTAACAGCCAGTATATGTTCTTTTTCAAGTCTGTCAAAAGCAAATGAAATGCTTTTGTGCAGTTTTAATTCCTCAGGGTTTGGGGAAATCTGCAGCCTTTTCAATTGGCTGAGAATAATAATATCAATGTGCTCGTCTATTTTATCAGTGCGTGTTTTACTAATTCCGCTTGCGTGTTCACGATACCGGGTAAGTTCTTTGTTAATATTATAAATTTTCCGTGTACGTGCAATTTCTACATAGAGCTGATATTCTTCAGACGGTGAATACCCTTTTACCAGGGGCTTGTATAAAATCTCTTTCGCAAGAGATGTATGAAACATCACCGAAGAGTGTACAAAAAAATTATTAAACAAAAGGATTGCAGGCGAGTACTCGGCTTTTGAATACCAACAGGTTACTTCGCCAATTTGTTGGCTTTTATCATTTATTAATCTGTAGGCAGAGCCAACCATTCCATAATCTGCGTGACCTTCAAGAAACTCAACCTGAACAGATAATTTTTCAGGAAGGTGTAAATCATCTGCGTCTAATACAGAGATGTATTTGCCTGTTGAATAATGCAAAGCGCGATTACGGGTATAAACAATGCCTTCGTTCTGCTCATTTTTATAAACCTTTATACGTGGGTCATTAAATTTTGCAATCTCATCTGCAGTAGTATCGGTAGAGCAATCATTAATAATAATCAGTTCCCAGTTCTGATAGGTTTGAGACAATACACTTTCAATTGCTTCTGCAATATAGTTGCCGGCATTGTATGCCGCCATATTTACCGAAACCAGAGGTGAGTTACTCATAAACGTATCCAGTTTTCGGGTATAAGGTCAGTTGTGTCAATTGAACCATCATTCATCCATTTTTTGGGAGCAACTACTATTTTATCTGAATTTTTATTTAACCAGGCTCCCCACCAGCTGAATGAACTGTTCGCTATGATATTGTGCTTGCAGAGCGACATCAGATGCATTTCAAAATAATCTTTTCCGGGTGGTGTATCTTTTACAAAAACTACAGAGCCGGACAGTTTAATATTATTCTGTGCCCATTCAATATCATCAGAAAAAACATAAAAAAAAGGATTCGCAACATTGCTTTTTATATACTCAATTGCATGATTATAATAATCTAATGAGCATACCCCATGAAGTTTAAACGTTTCCTGATTAGTTACATAATCGCCTCTTCTTACATGAATACTCACTGACTCCTGCTCAGAAATTTTGTCAATAAAATTATAATTTATAGCGGAGGGCGTTTCTTTTAATTCAAAATCTGATAAGAGAATAGTTCTTATATCACTGAAATATTTTGGGCTTTGCCAGTAACCTGTGAGGTAAGAATTTTTAGCCGCTTTAAGTATATTTTTATCAAAACTAAATATTCTCTTTTCAAACAATTCTGTTTTTCTGAAGTACGGAATTTCCTTTAAGCGTTGTAGTCTGTAACTGATTTTTTCGAATAGGGGAGTTGGACTTTCTTTTACTTTTTTTATCTCATCGGCAGAAGCCATAGTAATAGCAGCTTCAAAGATGTCAAGTGCATATCCTCTCCAGAATGCTTTATTTTCGAATAAACTTTTTTCGTAGGACGACAAGTCAAACTTTAGTGTTGTATTGTTCAATAGTGAAAGTTGTTTCCCAATCGCATATTGAAACATCTGATTTCCAAGCCCCCCTTCCAGTCTTACAATAATCATAATGTAAATAAATGCCCTCCAATTTATTTTATGCAATAGTAATAAATGTATGGTGAATTATTTACTTTGCATCGCATAATTATCTGATGAGTATAGGGTATTTGCTTTCCTTTTTAATGTTTATTGATTCTGTAACACCTGCTTTATGAAATCACAGCTTCACCAGAAAATTTATTTCCCCAATTTAAACGGTTTTAGATTCCTGGCTGCAATACTGGTTCTTGTTCATCATTATGAGATGTATAAGACAGAATTTTTAATGTCTAATTACTTTAACCTGCCATTTTTCAGAGATGTGGGACAATATGCTGTTACGTTCTTTTTTGTTCTGAGTGGTTTTCTGATTACCTATTTATTGCTGATTGAAAAGGAAAAGAATAAAACCATTTCAGTTAAAAAATTCTATTGGCGAAGAATTCTGAGGATATGGCCTTTGTATTATTTTATTATTCTGCTGGGCTTGCTTGTATTGCCGCAGATAAGTGTTTTTCATTCTGTAAGCACTATTGCAGTGCCCACTTCCAGAACCCTTGAAATATGGGGGATGTATTTATTCTTCCTGCCTAATCTTGCTTTCGTTACTATTCATCCGATGCTCACCTTCGTTTCAGCTACCTGGAGTATTGGTGTTGAAGAACAATTCTATGCCTTTTGGCCGGTGCTGATTAAGAAGTCTAAAAACCTCTGGTTGCCGCTTTTTCTGGTCATCATTATCTATGTTTTTATTAAAGTTCTGTTAACAGTTTTTGCGTCTCAAAATGAATTCATAAGTATCGCAAAGGATTTCTGGCATTTTACGCGTATTGATTGCATGGCAATCGGTGGAATTTTTGCTCTGCTTCACTATACTAAATCAGACGTGTTAAAACTGCTGTATACCCCGGTTACTCAGGTGCTGGCTGTTGTTTTTACACTAGGTATGCTCGTAACCGGTTTTAAGGTTCCCTTTTTATACCATGAGGTTTACAGTTTAGTTTTCGGTATAATTATACTGAATGCGGCCTGCAATACTTCAACACTGTTTAAACTTGAAAATAAATACCTCAATTATCTGGGCGAAATTTCTTATGGTATTTATATGTTTCACCCCATATGTGTTTATATTTTAGTTTCTCAGTTTCAGGCTCATAAGACATTAAGCGTTTTTGAAAATGTTGCCTTGCTGCTGGCCGCTGCATTACTGACAATAGCTACCGCAGCGCTTTCTTATAAATATATGGAAAGCTATTTCCTGAAATTGAAATCAAAGAAGGAAGTTATATAAAAATTTAGGTTTAATGCCTCACTTTTCGTTCCTTTTTAATTTAAATAGTTTAAACTATTTAATGAACTTTAGCATAGAAGATATTCTAGACAATTTATTTGATAAGCGATAAGATTTTGATTTTTCAATTGCGTCAAGTCGCTCTTCTAATAGTTTAATCCTTTGTTTATCTAAATCAATTATTTCTGTAATATTCAATGCTGATGTATCATAGCACACGTCATTAATATCATAGACTCTTATAGTTTCAAAATCTTTCTCCCATTCAAATCCCTGAAAGAAAAATTCTCGTAATTGATAAATCATTTTATCATACTTGCCTGTATCAAGAGCTTGTTTGAAAAAAAGTTGAATGTTTTTATATTTTTGAATGTCAGATTCAGCTTTTGGCATCCATAATACTTTTCCGTTTTTCTCCAGAAGAAAAGTTACATGGACATCAAAATTATAGATGTAATCGTAATAGATTGTCGGGAACTCTATATAGCCGGATTGTGCTACTCTTTTTAATTCTGAAGTAAACTCATCAATATTGCTTACATGTTCTAAAACATGGCTGCATATTACATAATCAAATTCTTTGTCTTTGAAAGGGAATTTCCCCCCTTCGTAATAAATAACAGGTTTGCCTTTAAAATCAGGTTTAATATTCCCTGATTGGGCAAACCATTCAGCATCATTAAATCTTTTTTCCAAAAGGATATCTGCCCTTGGGTGTGGCATACCACCCGGGCCAATTTCCAATACCCGGTCTGAATTCTTTATTGATTTTATTTTTTCAGGGAAAAACATATTTGTTATAAATAACGAAAAATGATTGAAATTATTTTACAACTTTAATGATGAAATTATCAGAATATGTATGGTCTATTATAATTTTAAATCCAGCATTTTTTAGCGATCTTATAATTTCTGAAGTGTCTTCAAAATGGTTGGTATGGTCATCAGTTCCTACTGCATATTTTCTGTAGTAAAAATAGCGTGCAAGGCGTTCGAAAAGAGTATCTGAAAAAAGCTTTTTATGCAAGGGTGTATATTGTGATCGATTTGCTTTAGGCCTGTCCAGATGGCTGCATATTACTAAGAAGCCGCCCGGTTTTAATATGCGATAAGCTTCGCTTATAAATTTTTTATAATCGGCATAATGGTCAATGGCCGACATGGATAAAACAACATCGGCCAGATCGTTCTTAAGCGGTAAAAATTCAGCATGGGCTAACAGATGCTTCATTTTTAATTTCGATAATTTTGGAAAAAGGCGAATAAACTGGTCGTGTAGTTTTCGCAGATTGGGGTCTAAGAGATAATAATCAATAGTTTCGGGCGAGTTGAACATTGTGCAAAGACAATGGCCAGTACCTCCTCCAACATCTACTACTTTTACGTTTTTAAGGTCGGCAAGCCCTGAATATTCAGCAATGTAATTTATACCGGGCATGCTGTTTATCAAGGTATAAGCAGTTAATGACTTATGGTAATTCAGAAACTGTTCATTTAGTTTCATCCATTCCTGATCATTTTCAGTAGCGGATGATTTCATGTTAATAACATGTTCCGATTGAGGAATAGTCTTTTTGCTCTCGTTGCAGATTATTTTTCCGTTTTCAATGGAAAGGCCCTTATCTCCGTATGGCGAAATCAATTCACCTATATATTCATCCGGTGAATACCGCATCTGATTAAAAAGTTCGGCAGGCTGGTATATATTGCGCTCCGTTTCAGATAATTTCAATTGAAGAGATAAAAAAGATGTGTTCATTTTTTTTATTTTGTTATCTTATTTTAACTTCTTTGAAAATGTAGGAGCAATAATCTGAAAAAATTCTTGTTATTTTATTGTCCTCTAATTTACTGTGTTTTAATTGAAGAGTAAAAAAATTAAACTTTATTGTTGTTGTAAAATGTAAAGCACTCTTTTTCTCTTTCTTATAATAGATGACCAATTGATATAAGTAATATAAAATCAACTCGTAAATTTCGTTTTTATATTTATCTTTTGTGTGTTTGTTAAATTCAATATACAGATCAACCATTTTCTGAGCAACTTTTTCATTCGTATATTCCTTTGATTGCATAAGGCTGCCTGCATTTATGCGGTAGGCGCCCATAACGCGTTCTGTAAAGTCAATACTGCCGTTAAGTGCTGCCAGCATAATAAGGGTACAATCTCCGATTTTTAATTTTAAAAACCAATCAGGTATTTCCTGAACTGCCTGCTTTCTATACAGGATGGTTGATGTCATTATATTCCATCCTGTTCTTGGAAATGCAATAGCATCGTGTATGTTAAATGTTTTTTTTGCAAGTTCCTGAGGAAAAACATGCGAGTTTTTATCTAATGTAAAATAATTTACCTGGTGAAAGCAGGCGGCACTGGTAGGATTATTTTCCATGAAATCAACCTGTGTCTGTAATTTTAATGGGTCAGTCCAGTAATCATCTGCTTCCAGCATCGCAACATATTTAGCCTTACAGGCTTGATGCACCACATAGGAGTTTTTTTGAGAGCCGAGATTTTTTTTATGCAGCAATAATTCTATTTTATCAGGGTGTTTTTTCTGATATTCAATACAAATTGCGCGGGTATTGTCGGTTGAGCAATCTTCGCCTATAATTATTTTGTACGGGAAAGTGGTTTTTTGCATCAACACACTTTCAATCGCCTGAGCTATAAATTTTTCATGGTTATAAGTAACAATCCAAATATTGACCAGATTTATTTCTTCAGTTTGTATAGTACTTGCGTTGCTCACCAATTAACTGAAGTCATTAAATAATACATCCATGTTTTCTGTGCCAAAGACCGCTATTTTATTTTTTTTCTGAACGTTCATTCTTTCGCTGAACGAATCATCAATAAAAACAGAGTCCTGATTTTTAATAAAATCTGATTTGTTTTGGTTCTCTTTTAAATGAATTATTTCATCAAAAATGCCTGATATTCTGAATTTTTTAAGGGTTTTAGTTACATCAAACCGGTGTTTGGTTATCAGAATTATTTTTTTCTTTTCGTTTATAAACTGAAATATAAGTTTTAAAAGGCTTGTATTCAGTTTATCTTTAATAATCAGTGTATCATCCAGATCAATGTAGGCATGTGTGAAATCTAGTTTCAGGCGGTACACATTAGATAATGCTCTGTCCATTTCAATGGTATGTTCGTTTTTTTGAATGGAAATATCATAATTGAAATGACTGTAAATAGTGAGCAACGGCAGGTTAACTCCCATCCCCCGGCTTAATCCTGATGAACCGCCAATACGGCTGGCAATTTCCATTAAAACAAGTTTTCCTTTTGAGTTGCGTTTTACCTGAAAAAACCATGCACCTTTGAAAGCAAGTTTGGAATTAATGGTGTCTGCAATTTTTTTGAATTCGCTTAAGTTTTTCTTTACAGGTTGGGTATTGGAACTGATACCGTTTAAAACTCTTACCCTTTCTCTGGGCAGGAAGTAAATCAGTTTTCCGTTCTTGTCAGTGAGGCAATCTATCGTATATTCCTTTCCGCTGAGGTATTCCAGAATAAGTCCGTTTTTAGTTTCTTTCAGATAGTTCAGCACCTGTGATTTGTTGTATGCACTTTTTACGCCTCTTGAGCCGTAACCTACATCAGGCTTGAGGAAAACAGGGAATTTTTTTATAGTATTTGGCCTGTAAATCTCCGGAACACTCAAGTCTTTTTTAAAATAATTGTAAGTCCTTTTTTTTGAATTGCAGATGTTAACCGTTTCTGCCGGAGAGGAAGCTAATTTACAGTTTAAACTTTTGGCGTTGATCGAAAGTACCAGAAGGGCACTGTCTGTTGCCGGAAAAACTAAATCAATCTTTTCTTTTTTAATAATACTGTTTAGTTTATTTATAAAAGTTTTATCATCTACAAAGGGCAGGTTGCCAATGTAGTTTTTATAGAAAAATTTTCCGTGATCATCAACACTGTTTGCGCCAATGAGTTCAATGTTTTTTATAGTACTTAAGCAACGGAATAATTCAAGCCCTATTTCTGAGCCGCAAGGGAAGACCAAAACTCGTAATTGTTCTTTCATCTCATTAATTGCAGTTGATTGAAACGAACCTATTATTAAAGCATTGGTGAAATAATGGCACTTATCTTTTCTGTTTCCTGAATGGAAAGGTCAAAATAAAGCGGTAAACATAAAACTCTTCTTGAAATATCTTCGGAAACAGGCACGCTTTGTTTTCCTACATAGTTAAGCATATTCAGTGAGGGATAAAAATACCTTCGCGGGAAAATATTCTGGGTATTCAATTTATCTCTAACTTCCAGTAATCTCTCTTCGCTTGGAAAAATAACCGGGTAGTATGAATAATTGTATTCTGTTTCATCTGCGATTTCAGGTTTAATAAGAACTGTATTTTTCAGAAGGACATTGTAAAGCTCCGATATGTTTTTTCGGGCTTTAATTAATTCCGGAACTTTTGGTAATACACATAAACCCATAGCCGCATTGAATTCGGAAATCTTACCATTTATTCCTACTCCATGGAATGCCTCTGGACCATTATGCCCGAAGTTTCGCATGTAGGATATTTTATGTGCAAGTTCATCGTCATTTGTTACAATTGCTCCGCCTTCAATGGTGTGAAAAAGCTTGGTGGCATGAAAACTCAGGGTTGAAATGTCTCCGAATTTTAATAAAGACTGCCCTTTATGATTTACCCCAAAAGCATGAGCTGCATCGTATATTATTTTCAAATTATTTTCATCAGCTATTTTTTGTAATGCATCAACATTGCATGGATTTCCATATACATGAGTGGCAAGTATAGCTGATGTTTTGTCCGTAATTTTCTTTCGTACCTCTTCCGGATTTATAGACAACGTATTATTTTCAATGTCTGCAAATACGGGTATGCAATTTTCCCAAGCAATAGAACTTGTTGTAGCTACATAGGAGAATGGTGTGGTAATAATTTCACCTTTCAGATCAAGTGCTTTTATGGCAATTTGGAGTGCAATGGTGCCATTGTTTACCAAAAACAAATGCTTAACTCCTAAAAAAGCTTTTAGCTTTCCTTCCAACTCTGAAACAAAGGGTCCCTGATTGGTTACCTGCCCGTTCTCCCAAATTTGTTTTAGATACGCATGATACTCTTCCAGAGGTGGAAGGTATGTTTTGGTAACATTAATGGGCGGCATCTGCTGAAACTTGTTCTGTTGTAAATGATAAAAATGTGGGACGAATCACACCTCCCCATTTTGCAAAATAACTTAAATCATCATGGCGGGCATCGGTAATATCAAAGGCAAGGCATTCGTTCAGCGAAAATAAAAGTTTTGGTCCGCTGGCATCCAGAATATTGAAGTTTATGAAATAGCTGCCATCGTTCAGAAAATTTGCTGGAATGTGAAGCGTGCTTTTCACTATTCCGTTCTTCATGGATTTTATTTCTGAGCCAATATCAAACAGGCATAAACCTTCCTGTGAATAGAAGTGCAGGCTGGCATATACTTTGTCAGAAATTGCATAGTTGTTAAAAAACTCAATGCTTATTTCCAATGGAGTTTTTACATCAAAGTTTTCAAGGGAATGATTGTTTGCAGCTTGTACTTCAACTTTTTTTACTTTCACAAAATCATTTCCGGGTGCATTTCTCATTTCCCATTCCTGTTTGAAAATCTGTTTTGCTTCGCTTGATAAATAATTATCAACCACGCGCTCTATATCATCAATCATAGCAATTTTGCCATTGCGCATCAGCAGCCCCTTACTACAGAGTTTTCGCACGGAGGCCATGTTATGACTTACAAATAAAACCGTTCTTCCACCCCCTGCGCTGATATCCTGCATTTTCCCGATTGCTTTTTTCTGAAACTCAGCATCGCCAACAGATAGCACTTCATCTACAATTAATATTTCGGGTTCAAGGTGAGCTGCTACCGCAAAGCCTAACCGAACGGTCATTCCCGAAGAGTAGCGTTTTACAGGTGTGTCAACATATCTTTCTACACCTGCAAAATCTACAATCTCATCAAACTTTGATTTTATTTCAGACTTTGTCATTCCCAATACAGCACCATTCAGGTAAATATTTTCGCGTCCTGTCAGTTCACCGTGAAAGCCTGTTCCTACTTCCAGTAAACTGGCAATTCTGCCTTTGTATTTTACCGAGCCTTCTGTAGGCGAAGTGATTTTTGAAAGTATTTTCAACAGGGTTGATTTCCCTGCTCCGTTTTTTCCGATCACCCCCCATATTTCACCGCGTTTAACTTCAAAGTTGATGTCTTTTAAAGCCCACACGTATTCGCTTTTGCCCTTGTGTTCCCGATCGTTGGTTTCAGCAATCAGTTCGGCTTCACTTCTTTTGCCTCGCAGTTTGTCAAAGTAGTATTTTACATCATCACGGAAAGTTCCCGAACCCACATAGCCAAGCTTATACAGCTTGCTTACGTTTTCTACTTTTATTGCTGTCTCTGCCATCTTACACTGTGTCCATAAAGTTCTTCTCAATGCGGTTGAATACAATCAAGCCCGCAAAAAATACTACTACTGCAAAAATGGTTGAGTAAATTAAATCGGAAATATTATAGCCTCCCTGCCCGAAAAAGGCATAACGAAATGATTCCATCACTGCTGCAATAGGATTGAAACGGATATAATATTGATATTTTTCAGGCAGGAATGAAACAGGATAAATAACTGCCGAAGCATACATGAGCAGGGTAACGCCAAACACCATCAGGTTTGAAAAATCGCGGTATTTAGTAGTGAGTGACGAAACAATAATTCCCAATCCAAGTCCGAGAAAGGTCATCAGTAAAAGCAGGTATGGTACTAAAATCAAATGCCAGTTGGGTTGGATGGAAACATCTTTTTTAATGAAATAGAAGTAGAGATAAATAGCAAGGAACAAAGCCAACTGAATAATAAGTCTGAAAAAGTTGGAAAGGGTAGTTGCAATAGGTGCGGCTAATCGTGGAAAATAAACCTTGCCGAAAATGCCGGCATTGCTGACAAAAATATTAGCGTTGCCATTGAGCGAACTGCTGAAATACGACCAGCAAATCTGACTAGCTAAAAAGAATAGGAAAGAGTTTATTCCTTCTGTAGAAATCCCAGCTATTTTTCCGAAAACTACTGTAAACAGTAGGCTTGTAATGATTGGCTGAATAAAAAACCAGAGCGGACCAAGAATAGTTTGCTTGTAGGAGGCTATGATGTCGCGCCTTGCAAAAATCACAATCAGGTCGCGGTATTTCCAAAGTTCAGCCAGCTTTAAATCAAGCAGAGAAGTCTTGGGACTAATGACTTCTGTCCATTCATTCGTATCGGGCATAGCGGCTTTTTAGAAAGGTTCAAAAATAATAACATAATTTAACGCGCTGAAAATATTTATTTAATCTGTGTCTAATTTCCCGCGAATAAGCATTATTACCCCATCATTTAATCAGGGGAAGTATATTGAGCAAACCATTTTATCGGTGCTGGAACAGGATTATCCCAATCTTGAATACATCATTATTGACGGAGGAAGCAGCGATGAAACCGTTGAGATTATTAAAAAATACGAAAAGCATTTAGCATACTGGATAAGTGAACCCGACAATGGGCAGAGTGATGCAATAAATAAGGGTCTTCAGCGTTCAACAGGTGATGTTTTTAACTGGCTGAACTCAGATGATGTGTTGGAAAAAGGCGCTTTGCATGAAGTGGGAAAAGCATTTGCAGAAAATGATATTCTTTCATTTAATGGTGTTTGCAGAACTTTTAATGACGATAATTTTGAAAAAACTGTAAATACAACCTATACGAGTTTTTCAACGAGTGCTGAAAAAACTATTGCGAAAGTTAGCATGGGACAGCCTTCGCAGTTTTACAGCCTAAAATCCATTCGTGAACTTGGTAATTGCGTGAATACCTCACTGAGTCATTCAATGGATAAAGAATTATGGTGTCGTTTTCTGTTTCGTTTCGGAACTGAAAAAGTTAAGTTCACGAATTCCGTTTTTTCTTCATTTCGCTTACATGGTGAATCAAAAACAGTAAGTCTTTATGAGTTGTTCCGGAAAGACGACTATGCTATTTATAACTCAATATTCGAGCAGTTTAATGCTCCTGATTTTTTGAAGAATTTTGTGCTGAAGTTTGAATTGAATAAGAATTATAAAAACACCTGGCCCGAAGGAGTGATTAATCCTGAATTATTGTTTGCCTATTTTGCGGTGCGTTTTGCTACTGAATATTATACGTTGGGTGAATATGATAACTGCAGGAAATGCCTGTTGTATGCTCGGAAAAATGGCTATCCGGTGGATAAGAATTTCATTCCACAGTTGGCGAAAGTGATGTTTATTCCAACTCCGGTTATTAATTTTATGCGCAAAGTAAAGAACGGTTAGATGGAACAACCTTTAGTAAGTATTGTGATGCCGGCTTATAATGCTGAAAAGTACCTTGCCGAATCTGTAAAAAGTATTTTAAGCCAGACCTACACCAATTTCGAATTACTTATTGCAGATGATTGTTCAACTGACCGGACAAAAGAACTGCTTTCCACTTTCAACGATTCAAGAATTTTGCTTTATCACAACGAAAGCAACCTGGGATATTTAAAAACCTGTAACAAGCTTTTTTCTCTATGCAAAGGGGATTTAGTCACATTTCAGGATGCAGATGATGTTTCAGTGTCTGAAAGAATAGAGAAACAGGTGAATGAATTTTTAAAAAACCAGGAACTTGGAATTTGCACCAGTAATTCAGTTATGATTGATTCTGATGGAAAGAAAATTATGTCTCGCAAATGGGCTATTGATTATGAGAAATTCAGAACGGATGCGGATTATGAAGCACTATTGTGTGGTGCAACCATTATGCTGAAAAATCATTTGCTGAATGAAATCGGTCTGTATCACGAATATTTTAACAGGCTGGGAGGGGAGGACTATGAATGGTTTTTTCGCGCGGTCTCCAAGGGAAAGGGGGTTCATATAAATGATGAACTCTATTCTTATCGCATTCACAACAGTGCTGTGAAAGTGAATAATACATCACCTCGTACTGTATATATTCACGATGTTATTCACGAAATACGCAAACGTTTTATTCTGAGTAAGGAATATTTACTCGATGGAAAACACGATGCTGAATTAATAGCGCTGGAAGAAAAATTTGAAAAAGAATTTCGTGATGAGCCTTCAAAAGTTTTCAGG
Organism: Chitinophaga pinensis; assembly: GCA_945870105.1. GTDB lineage: Bacteria > Bacteroidota > Bacteroidia > SXHM01 > SXHM01 > SXHM01. The sequence goes on along the minus strand of CAMBRL010000008.1, from coordinate 17,841 downwards.
ATTAAGGCAAACGGAGCAATTGCTTTGAAGCAATATGGGAATTTTTTGAAACTAAGTTGGGCTGCTTTTAAAGCAGAGCCGATTAACTCAAAAAATTATACTGCAACTATAACTAGTATTTATAACAGGTTAAAAGGAATAATCTACAACCTGATTAAGCCAGACTAAGTAAATCCTTCTGCCCCGGATAATTAATCAACACCGCTCTGTGCTTCCCCTGAAAAACAAACATACTACCCGCAGCTAATGCAGATGCTCCTGCATCCAATGCAGTTTTGAAGTCTGCAATTTTACCTGCGCCACCACAAACAATAAGCGGAACATTTACTGCTTGTGCAACGGACTTAATTAATGCAGTGTCATAACCTTCCATAGCACTATCGCGGTCAACAGAGTTGAGTAAAATTTCGCCTGCACCGTTTTTTGCTAGGTAAGCAGCAAATTCGGCAGGAGTGTGGTTGGTCAGTTTTTTCTCAGCATGATTGTAAACGTAATGTTTGCCAAACAAATTTGTCTTTACATCAATTCCGGCAACCATTGCAGAACTACCGAATTTTTCTGCGCCTTCACGCAATAAATTGATGTTGCTGAAATTTGAAGCATTGAGAGAAATTTTTTCCACTCCTGCTTTTAGGATGGCTTTTATTTCTTCAAAGGTTGTTATTCCGCCACCGTAACACAAAGGCATAAAACATTCAGAGGCCAGTTCGGAGATGTAGGAAAGATTTGGTTTGCGTTTTTGCGCGCTTGCGGTGATGTCAAGATAAATGAGCTCATCAACTTCTTTTTCATTGAAGATTTTAACAGCATTAAACGGGTCGCCAATGTAAACAGGGTCTTTGAATTTCCTTGTTTTGACAAGGCTTCCCTCGCTGTCGCTTAATAAAACAGGTATTACACGAATATTTTTTCGCATCAGCTTTCTAAGAAATTCTTGTAAACCAACATGCCATACTTATGACTTTTCTCAGGATGAAATTGCAATCCAGTAATATTCTCTTTTGAAAATCCTGATGCAAATTCATAACCGTAATCTGTTGTAGTGAGCGTGTCGGCTTCATTCTCTAATTGAAAATGATAGGAGTGTACAAAATAGAATTTCGGGTTTTCATACATGTTGTTGAAAATAGGATTCTGCTTATTAATCACTATCTGATTCCAACCCATGTGTGGTATGCGTTGATCAATTTGTTTTTCTGCAAACCTGAATTTTATCACTTTCCCTTTTACCCAATTTAATCCCGCTAACTTTCCTTCCTCGCTTGATTCTAACATCAGTTGTGCACCCAGACAAATTCCAAGAATGGGCGTTTTGTCCTGCATAACTTTTTTGGTAATAACTTCAGAAATACCAAGCCTGTTAAGGTTTTCCATTCCGTTATCAAATGAGCCGACACCGGGTAGGATTAGTTTCTCAGCTTTCTCAATAAGTGATAAATCGGATGTAACGGTGCATGAATGCCCCACCTTTTTAATGATGTTGGCAACTGAGCCAAGGTTTCCCATTCCGTAATCAATAACAACTACCATTTCAACTTCATTTGTTTTTTGCCGTAATCAATCACAGCTTTAAAGTTGACTAATATTTCTCCACCAAGAACCCCGTCAATAGTGCCAAGCCCTATTTTTTCGTAGCTTTCATTCACATGTTTCAGGTCAAGCAAAATGGCTTCAAAGTTTTCGATTTTCAGCTTGCCGATTTTTACTTTTTTTAAAATAGTATTATGGCTTTGCATGGTGTTGGTACCAAGTCCGGTGCTGAGTTGTTGGTTCTTGCCAAACTTCTTTTTACTTGTAAATTTTGAAATGCTGTTAATGTCAAACACCGTTCGTGAAGCGCCTGTATCCACCAGCATGTTCGCTTTCTTTCCGTTTATTATTATGGCTATTAAAAGATGAGTCCCGTCACCTTCAATGGCTAAAAATTTAAGTGGAATTAGCTCAGTCATTTTTCTTCTATAAACTAAAAAGGATGGCGTAAATCTACGCCATCCTTTTAATAAATTCAGTTATTTAAATTAAGCAACAACTTTCATGTTGTCCAGCACTTCCATTACTTCTTTCACTGCTTTTGCAGAGGCATCAAGTAATGCTTTCTCTTCAGCATTCAGTTGCAATTCAATAATTTTTTCAATTCCGTTTTTGCCAAGAATTACAGGCACACCCAGATAAATATCTTTCAAGCCATATTCGCCATTTAATAAAGCGCATACAGGGTAAATACGTTTCTGGTCGCGAACAATTGCTTCAACCATTTGCGCAGCTGCAGCACCGGGAGCGTACCATGCAGAAGTTCCAAGCAGGTTTACGATTTCACCGCCACCAACTTTTGCGCGTTGAATAATAGCATCTAATTTATCTTTTGCAACCAGTTCGGTAACCGGAATTCCGGCAACAGTTGTGTAACGTGGCAGCGGAACCATGGTATCACCATGGCCGCCCATCAATACTGCCTGAATATCTTTTGGTGAGCAACCAATTTCAGTTGCAAGGAAAGCGCGGTAACGAGCAGTATCTAATATTCCAGCCATACCAAATACTTTCGAGGAGTCAACCTTTGCGGTAAGGTAAGCGCAATAAGTCATTACATCAAGCGGGTTTGAAACCACAATAATTTTGGCGTTTGGCGAATATTTAATTACGTTTTCGGTTACCGATTTTACAATGCCCGCGTTAGTTGCAATTAAATCATCGCGTGTCATTCCCGGCTTGCGTGGAAGACCTGATGTAATGACAACAACTTCTGAACCGGCTGTTTTTTCATAATCATTTGTAACACCAATGGTACGTGTATCATACAGATTGATAGGAGATGTTTGCCAGATATCCAACGCTTTGCCTTCAGCAAAATTTGGTTTGATATCAACCAGCACAACTTCGTTGACAATATCTTTTTGGGCTAATACATCGGCACAGGTGGCGCCCACATTGCCTGCTCCTACTACGGTAACTTTCATTTTATTTTGGGGATTAATTGTTTTTCGGGGCGCTAAATTAGAAACTATATTCATTAGTTGGAAAGTTTGAATGTTGGAAAGTTGAAAGTTTTTGAAACTACCTTATACACACTATTCCCGCAACTTTTCCGTTACATTTGTGTATAAGTTCCGCTTCTATCATGCAACAATTCAAGCTCTTCACCTCTTTATTCCCTCTACGGAGATTGCTTTGCGCTTTTTACTTTTTACACATTTCATCTTATATAACAGCACAAACTCCCACTGATCAGGACTGCGGAGGAGCTATTCCTGTTTGTCAGGAAGTCTATAATCAGGCAAATTCTTACAGCGGTGAAGGAAATATTCTCGGAGAAATTGATCCGGATAGTTCTTGTCTTGGAGTGGGAGAGAGGAATTGCGTTTGGTACACTATGACTATTCAGCAAGATGGTTTATTAAACTTTACTATCACTCCAAATAGTTCTAATGATGATTATGATTGGGCAGTATTTAATCTTACTAATGCTTCTTGTGCTGATATTGCTTTAGATGCTAGTCTGCAAGCAAGTTGTAATTTTTCAGGTAACACGGGAAATAATGGAATTACCGGGCCCAACGGACAAACTACGGGCATAGGTTCATCGCAAAATGAAGATCCTATTCCGGTTTTAGCAGGAGAGACTTATTATGTTTATGTAGGGAATTTTAATTCCTCGCAATCGGGCTATACGCTGGATATGACTGCCAGCACAGCCACTATTTTTGATAATGTTACTCCAACATTGAAATCAGTTACAGCACCTGTTTTCTGCACCGATAATTCAGTGTCATTTGAGTTTTCTGAAAATATGTTGTGTTCTACAGTAAGTCAGACAGATTTTGCTTTAGTTGGACCGGGCGGACCTTATACTATAACCGGTTTTACAGGTGGTGCCTGTGATTTGGGTGCCAACTTTGAACGTGATTTTTCGCTTACGTTCAGTCCGGCAATATCCTCGGGCGGAACCTATACTTTGGAGATTGCAGGCAGCGTTACAGACCTTTGCGGAAATGAAGCGCCCATAGGTTCAGGACTTGATTTTGAAATAACAGCCATACCTCTTGATTCACTGGTTACGCCTGACATTTGTGGTGAAGGTGCTGGAACTGCAACTGTTATTACTCCTATAGGTGGCGGACCATTCAGCTATTCGTGGAGCCCTGATGTTTCCAATACAGATGTGGCAACCAATCTTTCGGCAGGAACTTACACGGTAACGGTGAGTGATATTGGTGGCGGTTGTCCGCAAAATATTGAGATTATTGTTCCCGCAACACCTTCGCCTGTGGCATCGTTCAGGGCAAACCCGCTGAAGATGTCGTACCTTGACCCGTATTGTGAATTTACCGAGAATTCAGTCGGCTCTATAACCTGGCTTTGGGATTTTGGTGATGGCAGCTCAACCGAGACTATTCAAAACCCGGTGCATACTTTTCCGGGAACAGGCGATTTTCCTGTAACCCTTACCATTACTAATGCTGACGGCTGTACCGATGACACCACCATTATTGTAACCGTTACGTTTCTTTCCACCATTTATATTCCCAATGCGTTTACGCCCGGCAGAGGTTTACTCAATGACACCTTTGGACCAATGGGCGAGGGCATAGCTGAAAATAATTTTAACATGCGCATTTTCGACCGCTGGGGACGACAGTTATTCTATTCCTACAATCCCTTGCTGCAATGGGATGGCACCGATGCTGCCACCGGAAAAATGCTGCCACAGGGTGTGTATGTTTACAACATCAGCCTGTTTGATTTGAATGGCGAAGTGCATGAGTACATAGGCTCGGTTACGCTGTTGGAGCGCTAAATCCTGATTTTAGTCCTGATGCACTAGCTTTTTTACTACATTCGCCACTCCAAAAAAACCAACAATGTTTAACCAAACCTTCCGCAACTTAGGCCGCATGCGCGAGATACTTGCCATCCTGGTAAAGTATGGGTTTGAAGACATTGTAACCAATTCAACGCTACGCAATTTTGTTTCAGAAACCCGCAGACACTCGTGGCTGAGGCAGGAAAAACCCGTGTTTGAATACACCCGTTGGGAACGTATCCGCATGGCAGCCGAAGAACTGGGGCCAACGTTTATTAAGCTGGCGCAGGTACTCAGCATCCGTCCCGATATAATGCCCGAGCCGCTTATCAAGGAATTTGAAAAACTGCAGGATCGTGTTCCGCCTTTCCCTTTTGAACAAGCCAAAAAAATTATTGAAAAAGAGTTGGGCTGCCCCATCAGCGAAGTGTTTTCAGAGTTTAATGAAAAGCCGCTGGCATCTGCCTCCATAGGTCAGGTACACAAAGCGCGATTAAAAACCGGGCAGGAAGTAGTAGTAAAAGTGCAGCGCCCCGAAGTAGCTGAAATAGTAGAGCGCGATCTTGCCATCATAAAAGATGTGGTGCAGCGTGCCGACCGCTACCTTAAAAAACAAGGAGTGCTCAATGCCCCCGATGTTGTCCGCGCCTTCGACCGCAGCATAACCAAAGAACTGGATTATAACAACGAAGCACGAAACATTGAACGCTTCCGCAATTTCTATAAAAGCTACAAAAACTTCTACATCCCCCGCGCTTACCGCGAATTTTCAACCGGCAAAATTCTGATAATTGAGTATGCTGATGGCTGCAAGATAAACGACATGGCGCAGCTAAAGGCGTGGGGATTAGACCCACGCAAAGTAGCCGAAAACGGAATGGACATATACCTTACTCAGATATTTGAGTTCGGACTTTTTCATGCCGATCCGCATCCGGGAAACGTGATGGTGCGCAGAGATGGAGTTATCTGTCTCATTGATTTTGGAATGACGGGGCAACTGATGCCGAAAGACAAACAGGCCTTTGCGGGGATTTTCGTCAGCATGTCGCAGCAAGATGCCAAGCGAATGGCTAATGCGCTGAAAAAGCTTTCCATCTCCGATAATATTGACGACATGCGTGCCTTTCAGTACGACCTGAACGAAATCATTGAAGATTTTATAGGCCTTGATGTGAGTGAAAGCAGCATAACCGACATGGTAACACGCCTGCAAAAGGTAATGTTTGATTACAAAATTGTGGTGCCAGGAAGTGTATTTCTTGTCTTCCGTGCCTTTGCCATTCTGGAAGGAATTGGAAAACAGATTCATCCGCATTTCAATACCTACGAGTTTATTCGTCCTTATGGAAAAAAGATAATTGAAGAACAGTTCTCGCCCAAAAATATTCTGAATGAAGTAGCCTACCGTGCCGAGCAAATGACCGATTTTGCAAGCGGACTTCCGCGCGACATGAAGGAGCTCATCACCAAACTCAAAAAAGGAAAAATACATTTTGAGATTGAGCATCAGGGCTACGGTTACCTGCTTAAAAAGTGGGACAGTCTTACCAACCGCATTGTAATTACGCTGCTTATTTTTGCGTTCATCATAGGTTCCGCCATATCCATGACAGCAAACTGGGGACCCGATATGCCCCGTGAATATGGCATTCCTGTAATAAGTCTTTACGGTTTAATTTGTGCAGCTGTCCTGGGCCTGATGCTGTTTTACTCGGTGCTGAGAAGAAGGGTGTATAAGTAAATTTCAAGTTGTAAATTCATAATTCACAAGGAATAAGATTTTAATAATTCCCCCGAAGTTTTCATAAATTTGTTTTCAAATTAATTACCATGAACATTTCAGAACAAAAACTTCAACTCACAAAAGCCATACTTAATTCAGAAAGTCCTGCATTAATCACTCACATAAAAGCTATTGTAGATTCATACAAAACCGATTTGTGGGACGAGCTAAGCGATTACCAGAAGCTATGCGTTTCGCAGGCAAAAGCCCAACTTAAAAAAGGGCAGGGTATTCCGCACAAAGAGGTAATGAAGAATTATAAAAAAGGGCTTTCAAAGTAATCTGGTCGCCAAAGGCTGTTGAAACCTTTGATAGGTTATTGACTACCTTGATAAAAACTGGACAGAAAAAGAAATCAAAAAATTTGTGCGCGAAACAGAACACGTTATTCACCTTGTTTCAATAAATCCGCACTTGTTCAGAGCCTCAGAAAAGGAAAATATTTTTGAAGCAATTATTACAAAACATAATTTGCTTCTGTATCAGGTAAATCAGCAAGCTAAAACCATTGAGTTGCTATCCTTTTTTGATACGCATCAAGATCCTAAGAAGGAATAATTCATTAACAGGTAGAATATAAGTAGAAAGTTGGATGTTTGAAATCCGATGCTTTATTTCTGATACCCGACATTGGACTAAAGTAAATACACCAACACCACCTGCAAAATCCCGATAATAAGCCCGATTAGGCCACCGATATATTCTATAAACTTAAACTCTTTTTTCAGAATACTGTTTAGCATTTCTTCTAATCTGTCGGGCGGAAGTGCAGCTACTTTTGTTCTCACAATCTCTTCAATGTTAAGCGAAGCCTCAATATTCTGAACATACCGTTCAATTATTTCAGGAGCTACTTTTTCTACCTCCAGAATAAGGTCGTCTTTTATTTTGTTCTTCCTGTTTTTGCCAACAAAAATGGAAGTGATCGGATAATTTTTCGGGAAGGTAACGTTGAGGTATTCATCAATTTTCAGTTCCACTTCATTGCGGATGGTATCAAGGTTGTCAGGGTGTTCTATGTGTGCGCGAATATCCTTAGCTGAAAATAATTCGTTAGAAACCATACTGCCGATTCGCTCAGCAACCCTCTTCTGATTTTTTGGAAAAACACCTTGAATTTTAATGAATAGAAACTTCACTTCCTTCTTCGGGCGGAACAACATAATAATGGCAATCCAGTTGGTGAACCATCCAATCAATGCTGAAATAACTGGAATAAGAATAATGTTGAGCCAGCTAGTTTCCATAGGTTGTATTATTTAGCATAAAGATAGATGCCCTGCGGATAGTCAACTATGATTAGCATCACTAATTTTCAACAAAGCCCGTGAAAAACTTTTATTCCGATATTAGCCCAATGAAAATACTTAAATGGATTGGAATTATTTTGTTGCTGCTTGTTGCAGTTTACCTTGCAGGGCCAACACCTGAAAAATTTATTCCTGAGACATCTCTTCCTTTAATAACTGCTGACGCAACTGCGCTTGAAAAGCAGATTGCAGAAAAAGAAAGTGCTTTTAAAACCCTGCGTCCCGATAATGAAGCGAGGATTATCTGGGCAGAAAGCACTAAAGAAAAAACCGCATGGAGCATTGTTTTTCTGCATGGTTTTTCTGCTTCATGGCGGGAAGGCGACCCTGTAGTTTTGGATTTGGCAAAGCGCTACGGTTGTAATGTTTTTCTTCCGCGCCTTAACGGACATGGTTTAGATACAGCGGAGTGCATGGTAAATTTAACTGCTGAAAAACTCCTGCAAAGTGCTAAAGAAGCTGTTGCAATTGGCAAAGTGATAGGTGAGAAGGTGCTTGTTGTTTCCAGTTCCACAGGGGGGACATTGTCACTCTACCTCGCTTCGGGAAAAGATAATATTGATGCCATGGTTTTGTATTCACCTAATGTAAAAATTTACGACCCTACTGCTAAATTGCTTGATAAACCCTGGGGCTTGCAAATTTCAAGAGCCGTTTTAGGCAGTAAGTATCGGGATTGGCCGGCACCTGAAGAAAAGAAAAAATATTTTACCAATTATTATCGTCTTGAAGCGTTGATTGGCGTTCAGTCTCTGATTTCGCATACCATGAAAAAAGAAACGTTTGAAAAAATTACCTGTCCTGTTTTTATAGGTTATTATTATAAAAATGAAGAAGAGCAGGATAAGGTTATTTCTATCGAAGCTATAAAAGAAATGTATGCGCAGTTATCAACTCCTGCAAATCAAAAACGCGAAATTCCTTTTCCTGAAGCCGGGAACCATGTGTTATGTTATTATCTGGATTCAAAAGATATTGTCGGTGTTGAAAGTGAAACGTTTAAGTTTTGTGAAGAGGTGATAGGACTGAAACCGATTCAGTAATGTCAGAAGAAAGAGACATATACAAAATTCTAAACGGCCCTCCTGTTTTTAACTGGAGAACATTTCCATATTATGGTTTTTTCAGCATCATGGTTATTAATATTGTGGTTTATGTTGCCATGCTTATTGATGGCGTTTCTTTTTTTGATCCTACCAGTGAGCAGTTAGTGCGCTGGGGTGCAAACTACGGACCCTATACGTTGAAAGATGAATGGTGGCGTTTGTTCACCTGCGAGTTTGTGCACATTGGTTTCGGGCATTTGTTTGCCAACATGGTTTCGCTCCTGTATGTTGGAATTATTCTTGAACCACTCATTGGTACAGTGCGTTTTGTTACTGTTTATCTGCTTGCTACTGTTGCTGCTGCATTGCTAAGCGTTTGGTGGGATGGCAATGCAATTGGTGCAGGTGCATCGGGCGCTATATTGGGTATGTATGGAATGATGCTCATGTTCTCAGTAGTAGGAAGAAAAATGTTTGCGCCAGGTGAGTTGGGCGCGTTTTTTATCTGGGCTGCTTTTGTAATCGGTTTTAATCTGCTTTACGGTCTGAAAGACGGCATTGATAATTCAGCTCACCTTGGCGGAATTTTTTACGGAGTGTTTGCCGCTCTGGTGTTTTATCCTTCGTATCGCAAAACGGAATCGTTTTCAGTTACGCTGTTAAATGATGTTGTGCTGATTGTTATTTCTATCGGAATTTTTTATTTTGCTTATCAACAAATTCCAAAAGGTATAGCATATTACGATGACAAAATGGAAGCCTTTGATGTCAATCAGGAAATGGCGCTGGCAGTGCTTACACAATACGACAGAGACACTCTGGCTTATGAAAAACGGGATTACTATCTCGAACGTTTCAGGCAGGATGGAGTGGAGAGATGGGATAAAACCGTTCTCTCTTTATCTGAACTCAATAACCTACCCGAAAATTACGGAACGCGCGTTGAGTTACTCATGAAATATTCTCTTCTTAGAAAAGAGAGTTGTGAGGTTATTATTAAGAGTCTTGAAGAGAATACGGGCTACCCGGATGCTGAATTAATCCCGCTTTATGATTCTATGAATGTGGTGATAAAAGAAATTGACCGCATCACCTTTATTATTGATAACGGTTATGCTCCTGAATTGGATTCAATTAAAGTTGCTCCGGGAGTTAAGGCTACGGATATTGATTTGGAGTGATAGAACGCGGATGACGCGGATTAGGGTGATTAGGCTGATTTTCGCAGATTTAATCCGTGTACATCCGTTAAATCCGTGTCATCCGCGTTCCATTAAAATTACGCCAATACTTCTTTCACTGCATCCGCAGCTTCCTGCAATTGGATAGCTGATTTTACTTTCAGTCCTGATTCGTCAATGATCTTTTTTGCTTCAACAGCATTGGTTCCTTGTAGGCGCACAATGATGGGCACTTTAATTTCACCAATATTTTTGTAAGCATCAACAATTCCCTGCGCCACACGGTCGCAACGAACAATGCCACCAAAAATATTTACAAGAATTGCTTTTACTGTTTCGTCTTTGAGAATAATACGGAAAGCTTTTTCAACACGTGCTGCGTTGGCTGTTCCGCCTACGTCCAGAAAGTTAGCAGGCTCACCACCTGATAATTTAATAATATCCATGGTTGCCATGGCAAGCCCGGCACCGTTTACCATACAGCCTACGTTTCCATCCAGCTTCACGTAGTTCAAATCGTTTTCAGAAGCTTCAACTTCGGTTGGATCTTCTTCGCTTTTGTCGCGCATAGCTGCGTAATCAGGATGACGGAACAAGGCGTTATCATCAATATTTACTTTAGCATCAACGGCAATAATTTTATCATCCGATGTTTTAAGAACTGGGTTGATTTCAAACATGGCAGAATCAGAAGCAACATACGCTTTGTAAAGTGCTTCAGTAAATTTCACCATTTCTTTAAACGCCTTACCTGACAAGCCAAGGTTGAAGGCAATTTTGCGTGATTGAAATCCTTGTAAACCAACTTTCGGGTCAATCTCTTCTTTGTAGATTTTATCAGGAGTAGAGTGTGCAACTTCTTCAATATCCATTCCGCCTTCGGTTGAATACATGATGATGTTGCGACCTGTTTGGCGGTTTAATAATACGCTCATATAAAACTCAGCTGTTTTGCTTTCGCCCGGATAGTAAACATCTTCGGCAATCAACACTTTGTTTACTTTTTTTCCTTGCGGTCCGGTTTGCGGTGTTATCAGTTGCATGCCTATGATGGCGTTTGCTCTTTCCTGAACTTCCTCAATGCTTTTTGCAAGTTTAACACCACCGCCTTTTCCTCTTCCTCCGGCATGTATCTGCGCTTTTACCACCCACCACGATGTTCCGGTTTCGATGTGTAATTGTTTTGCCGCTTTAACAGCCTCTTCTGGTGTTTCGGCAACAATGCCGCGTTGCACCTGCACGCCAAAACTTGCTAAGATTGATTTGCCCTGATATTCGTGGATGTTCATAGTATATTGGAAAGATTAAAGATTGAATTGATTGGTCGGCAAAAGTAGATTTTTTGATTGAATACACTAAAAAATTATCTTCACTAAATTCCATAGCTTTGTTTCCAAACTAAAACCTTAACACCATGAATAAAAATTTACTCTTTCTCTTCACTGTTATTGCTTCAGCGTTTATAAACCCTTTACAGGCGCAGCCTACGATAACAGCAGCCAGCTTTACTGCTCAGCCGGGCGAAAATTTTCTTGTTCACTTGTTCCCTTATCAGGCAGCAGGCATTGGCGGTGCGGGTCTTACCTGGGATTTTTCAGGTGTTGCCGCATCAGGAACTGCTAATATGAATCATGTTGACCCTGCTTCAACGCCAAGTGCAGCCAGTTTTCCTGATGCAACAGTTAGCATTTCGCAAGGTGGTGCATACAGTTATTTTGAAGGTAATGCCGGTGGTTGGTATTATGACGGAGTAGTTGCAAGCGGCAATCTTATTCCCTATTCAGATGCTGAAAAATTAATGGATTTTCCTTTTACCTATACCGACACTTACAGTGATAATTTTGGCGCTACGTTTACAGCCGGAGTTACTATTACGCGAAGCGGTACAGTGAATGTAACGGCTGATGCTTACGGAACATTGATGTTGCCTTACGGCACTATCAACAATGTTATCCGTGTTAAGGTAATTGAAAGTTATACGGACAGCTATACCGTTACAGTGCCCGTTACGCTTACGTATGCTGCAACCAATTACCACTGGTACAAAGCTGATACGCATTATCCTGTTCTCAGCATTTCGTCATTAGATCAGGATGGAACGCTGTATCAGGGTGCTAGTTATCTTGACCAGGCAAACATCAGTGCGGTGGAAGAAAATATTGCCAATGCTATTAATCTGAATATTTTCCCAAATCCTTCGAGCAATGTCTCAACTGTTTCGTTTGATCTGGTGCAACCTGAGAAAATAATTTTGTCAATTTATAATAGCGTTGGTGAACTGGTTGAGGTGATTGAGCAAAATCAATTGGGTGCAGGTAATCACCGTTATACTATTAACACTGCCAATTATGCTGCGGGTTTATATACACTGAAAGTGGCGGTGGGCGATAAGGCGGGGATGAAGAAGATTAGTGTGTTATAACCACCCCCTAACCCCCTCCTTGAAATAAGGAGGGGGAACTAAAAGAGATGGGGAATTAAGAAAGGGGAAATACAAAAACTATGTTTGAAAAAATACTTGAGAATTTAAAGATAACCTCTTTAAACAGCATGCAGCTTGCTTCGCTCGAAGCTGCAAAAACAGCAACCGATATTCTGTTGCTTTCGCCTACGGGTTCAGGCAAAACAGTTGGCTTTCTTTTGCCTGTTTTAAGCAGTTTGAAAGCGGAAGAAAAAGGAGTGCAGGCGCTTGTGATTGTTCCTTCGCGTGAACTGGGTTTGCAGATAGAGCAAGTGTTTAAGCAAATGAATACGGGCTTTAAAGTAAACTGCTGCTATGGCGGACACTCAACGCGTACTGAGAAAAATAATCTTTCGCATCCGCCTGCTTTGCTGGTGGGCACACCGGGGCGCATTGCTTACCACATACAACATAACAACATAGATACTTCAAGCATTCACACGCTTATTTTGGATGAGTTTGACAAAGCATTAGACCTTGGTTTTAAGGAAGAGATGTCGGCTATTATCAGCAACTTAAAAAATCTGAAAAGGCGTATTCTTACTTCGGCAACTGCCATGAAAGAGCTGCCTTCTTTTACCGGAGTGCGCAATCCTGTTGAACTGAATTTCCTGAACACAGGCTCGCCAACAACGGTTACATTGAAGCTGAAATATCTGAAAGCAGAGGATACCGATAAGCTGAATATTTTGTTTGCGCTTATCTGCAAGTTGCAGAATAAATCAACGCTGGTGTTTTGCAATCACCGCGATGCAGTGGAGCGCATCAGTATTTTGCTGGATGGAAAAGGTCTGGCGCATGGTGTTTTTCATGGAGGACTGGAACAGGAAGACCGTGAACGTGCTCTGATAAAATTCCGCAACGGAAGTCACCGCTTGCTGATTACTACAGACCTTGCTTCGCGCGGTTTAGATATACCCGAGATTGAAGCGGTGATTCATTATCAGCTGCCGACCACACACGATGTATTTACCCACCGCAACGGAAGAACAGCGCGTATGAATGCCGAAGGAAGTGCGTATTTACTGCTCTCGGCAAATGATCATATTCCTCCCTTTATTGAAGAAACACCGGAGTTAGAAACACTGCCCGACAAAAATGTGATGCCACCGAAAGCACGCTGGCGCACCTTATACATTGCTGCCGGCAAAAAGGAAAAGATTAATAAGATGGATATTGTGGGCATGTTGTTACAAAAAGGCAAACTGGCAAAAGATGAACTAGGTTTGATTGAAGTATTAGACCATTCTTCCTATGCTGCTGTAAGTAATCATAAGGTGGAGCAAGTTGTTGCGCTGATACGCGATGAAAAGATTAAGAATAAAAAAATAAAGATTGCGATTTCGGAGTAACTCTACGTCATTGCGAGGGTTTTTCACCCGAAGCAATCTCATAATTAAATTACTGCTTATTATTGTGAGATTGCTTCACCCTGAAAAAGGGTTCGCAATGACGAAAGAGATGCCTGACAAAAATGAAACACCCTCCCGAAAAAACAGAACTTCATCCGCGCAACCGCCACCGCGGCAGGTATGACTTTGACTTGCTCACGCGCAGTTGCCCTGAATTGATACCGTTTGTTATTACCAACGCTTACAACGATACTTCAATTGATTTCTTCAATGCGGATGCGGTTAAGATGTTGAACAAGGCCTTGCTCAAAAACTATTACAACATCAGCCATTGGGATATTCCTGACAACTATTTATGTCCGCCTATACCGGGACGGGCTGATTACATTCACCATGTTGCTGATTTATTAGCTGAAACTAACAACGGAAAAATTCCAACAGGCAGCAAGGTAAAGTGTCTTGACATAGGCACAGGCGCTAATTGTATTTACCCGATTATCGGGAATTACGAATACGGCTGGAGTTTTACAGGCAGCGATATTGACTCCCTTGCCATTGATGCAGCCAATACACTGGTTAAGCTTAACCCTTCGCTGAAAGGCAAGGTGGAACTGCGTTTGCAGTTGAATGCCAACGCTGTTTTTCGAGGTATTATTCATGAAGGCGAGCAGTTTGATGTGAGTATCTGCAACCCGCCTTTTCATGCTTCGGCAGCAGAAGCCAAAGCCGGTACGCTGCGCAAACTGAGTAATCTGAAAGGAAGAAAAATAAGCAAGCCTGCGTTAAACTTCGGAGGAACTAACAACGAGTTGTGGTGCGAAGGGGGCGAAGCAAAATTTGTACGCACCATGATTGAAGAAAGCCGGCAGTTTGCAGCTTCGTGCAAATGGTTTACAACGCTGGTTGCCAAAAGCGAAAACCTTAACAGTATTTATGCTGCGCTTAAAATTGCGAATGCTGTTGAGGTGAAAACCATCAACATGGCGCAGGGTAATAAGAGCAGCCGCATTGTAGCGTGGAGGTTTTGACCACCCCCTGACCCCCTCCTTTTTTCAAGGAGGGGGAACAGAGTGCCTTTAAAAAATGGTAGCTTTGCAGCCCTTAAAAAAATGAGGCAAAACAAGCAGTGCAGGTACGTTTAGAAAATTTCAGAACCACAAAAGCGGTGGTGATTTTTATTGCCGCATTGTTCAGCATTCCTGTAGTTGCACAGCAGGTTGATAAGTCGCTTGATGGTATTGAGGTAAAGCCTTTCGGGCGCATGATAAGGCCTTGTTGTGTGTTTGGGTATGACCTCCCCGTGTTTGGTTTTCCTGCAAAGATGGGTTATACTACCAGCAGCGAGCGCTTGGGGCATCATAAATTTTATGGTGGTGAAGGCGAATATAACGGCATTATTTATACCCGCGATGGCGGATTTATTGACATAGGGCATGTGCGCGACAATGCCGATATGATGGCTTATTTCTCGTCACAAATTTCACATAACCTTGATAAAGATATTGTGCTGAAGACCAAACACGAGGCGGGTAAACGGGTGATTGAAATTTCGCTGAAAGGACGGGAGTTATCATCAACAGACATACTTCTGCTGGGGCAACGCATTACTTACGAGCTGGCGGTGTGGCACGAGATACGCACGTATTTTGGTGTGCCCACGCATTACCCTATTCACGAAATTCAATCGGCTTTTTCGCCTGAAGATTTGTATTCTAATTTGCTGGGCACGTATGTCGGGCGCTGGGCTATAGAAAAGGAAAGCCACTATGAAACGGCTGTGGATACCGTTATACAGCAATTGCTTGTAAAGCTGGGCAAGGTAAACACCGAGCAAGAAACCAAAACGGCTATGGATGATGTGTTGGGGGTCTGGTGGAACAGGGTTTCGTTGCCCAGCAAAAAGTTTTTGCTGGCATGGAACACCAAAACCTATGGTGAAATACTGCCGTGGTTAATACCCACGCACGCTAAGTATTTTAATACCCCAACGCATATTTATCCCTTGCAGGTGCCGGAGCTTACTGAAAGCGGAGTGCCGCTGAACGATTTATTTACCATACGGATCAAGCCCATTTCTAAAATTCCGGTGAAGAAAATTTTTAACACCAAAACAAAAAAAGAAGTTACCCAAAAAGACTTTTCAGCCATTGTAACATGGATTGAAAAGGAGTTGCATGTTCCGGTAACGGGGGCAACTTCTAAGTAAGCCTGCAACACTCAGCAAACTTATCCTGCCTGCTATTATTTGTAACTGATTATAGTCATATTATTTGCTGCGGGGTATCATGTTTAAATAGTTGGTAAGCAAATAATTTTGTCTGTTGATAAGGCAAATGGGGAATTTAAACCCGTGAAAAACATAACCACAACATTAAATTTAATAACACCTTAACTATGAAAAACGCTACACTTATTTTTTCGGTTTTGCTTGCAATAACCTACAGTTCACTTGCACAAACGCCACACAATTGCAGTGAAATACTTGCGCTTACGCCTGCTGCTGCCAGTGGGGTTTACACTATTGATCCTGATGGTGCCGGGGCATTGCCTTCCATGAGTTGCCAATGCGATATGACTACCGATGGTGGCGGCTGGACATTGGTGCTCAATTACAATCACCTTACGGGTACTAATCCTGCCTTGCATGTATTTACTGACAGTCTTCCGCTGCAGGACAGAACAACACTTGGTTTTGATGAAAGCAATACAGAATTCTGGGGACATGCCGACACTGCTTTGATGAATGCACTTGCCTATGACGAGGTTCGTTTCTATGGAGCAACATCGGGGCACAGCCGCCTTATTGATTTTAAAACAGTGCATGCAGGCACGGTTGAGTATTTTAAAACAGGTTTCGGATCTACATTTGGTATAAGCACTGATTTTACTGCGCTTGCAGGGCATACTGCCTTTTTGCCTGCTGCTGTTAATATGACCACTTATGATAAAGGTAATTTTGCCATGACGGATTATCCCTTATGGACAGGCTCAACCTATCACTGGTATTTGGGTGGTTACGATTCGTTTTGCACCTATACCCGTTGGGAGGTTGATGATTATCCATGCAGTACCATGCCTTCTACCTTTCATCAGATTTGGGTAAGGCAAAGCAATTCAACAGGGCTTAATGATGCCGGGGCTTTTGAAAAACAGTTGAAACTGTCGCCCAACCCTGCAAATCAGTTATTGGTTATCAGTTATCAGTTACCGGAAAACGGAAAAGGTGAGCTGAACATTTACGCTGCCACCGGACAATTAGTTTTTGCAGAAACACTGCGCAGCAATCAGCAGCAAATTAATGTGAGTGATTTAAGCAGTGGAATGTATGTGGTAGAGGTAACTTCAGCAAAAGGAGTTGAAAAACAAAAGCTGATTATACAGCGGTAAACTTGAAAAATAACAGTATCTCTATACATGTGTTTTAATATCGAACATCGATTAACGATTTTAGATTTTTGAAGTACTACAACTCATTATTCATCATTCGTTAATCGGTGTTCGTTATTCTTCCTTTCTCACTGCATCGCTGAAGGGGTTTGCGCTACTCCGCTCGGCTGAATGTTCAACGCGTGCGGCTGAGCGGTCCGCCTCAGGCGGATAATGCCGCTCGGAACATAAAGGAAATTGCATTTCCGCATAAACAGCCTTTTCTGCTTTTAATTAACTTTACTCATTGCATAATTTGTTTTATTATTGTATTCGTGAGCCCTCCGGGGTTGGTGCGGTGCGAGAAGTGAAGTGCTTTTAATTGCCCGCCTTCGCCAAGCCCTCAACCGTCAAACTGTCTAAAAACTCAACACCATTTTGTTGAATACTTTCTTGTTGTTATAAAATAAGAATCAAGAGGATTCTTATCTTTATTCCATGCAATTTATACAAGGACAAGACAGAGAACAAAGCGTTC
>CAMBRL010000007.1 GCA_945870105.1 Chitinophaga pinensis | reverse complement strand
TAAAATAATCGCAGTGTGTTTTCAGGCGCAACTTTTCTTCGGTGATGTCTATCTTTTCTAAGAAGTAAATCATTTCCTGTTCAAATCGGTTTTTATCGGTTTTGTCAGGTGGAACAACTTCTGCAAGATTATTTGAAATCCGTACTTTTATAGTTTCCATTCGCTCGCCTTCCCAGGCAGAAATTTTTTCCAGCAAATCCAGAATTTTTCCGATGCGCATACTGAAATCTTTTTCCAGTTCTTTTCCTTCTGAACTCCTGAAATTGTTGGCTGCTGCAAGTGCTTCAACAAATGCTTCTTTCACCACTTCCCATTCATTTTCATCCGGCTCTTCGCGTTCGGCTGCAATAACATTTGGTAATTTCAGCAAAGCAGAAAGAATATCTTTTGGGTCAAGATTTAAGTCATCTGAAAGCGATTTTATTTCGTGGTAATAAGCTTTTGCCACTTCTTTATCCAGCGAAACTTTTTTTAATGCGGCAGCCGCTTCTGTAAAAAGCAGAAAATCAATTTTTCCGCGCTCAAGTGTTGAAAGAATTTCTTTCCGGATATCGGATTCTTTTTCGCGATAACTCGAAGGCATTCGTAAATTCAAATCAAACTGTTTGCTGTTAATACTGCGGATTTCAACAGTTATCTTTTTGCCTGCTACTTCTTTTGTTGCTTTGCCAAAGCCGGTCATTGATTTTATCATGAGGGCAAAAGTAAGAATATAGAATTTGTTAATCTTTCTCTTTATTCTGAGTGATTTCAGAGATTAAAAAAGGATTAGATAACTTTTTTACCTTTGCGCGGCTTTTAAAAAAGTCCTTAGTAAATCAATGAAATTAAATAATAGACTTTGGTTATTGCTACTCGTGGTGTTTCTTTCATCATGTATTACTCGTAAACAAATAACATATTTTCAGGATATACCAGGATCTGATACTGCAACGGTTGCTGCTAATTCGGGTTTGAGAACTGCACTTTATGAGCCGACAATTAAGCCGGGAGATATATTGAATATTACGGTGATGAGTTTGAGTGCGGAATCGAATGCGCTGATTAATTATCCATTTATAAACCAAAGCGTCTCCACTCCAGAGAAAACATTAATGCAAGCAACCCCAGGATTCTTAGTAGATAATGAGGGTAATATTCAGGTACCTATGTTGGGAAATGTTAAGGTTGATGGACTCACCACTACTCAAATTAGATCTATGCTTACAGAAAAGTTAGAAAAATATCTTCAATTACCAACAGTCAGTGTGCGTTTCTCAAATTTTAAAGTTACCATATTAGGTGATGTGGCTCGTCCGGGCGTTTACCCAGTTGCAAACGAACGCATTACGATTATGGAAGCATTAGGACTTTCGGGTGACCTTTCTGTTTATGGATTAAGAAAAGGAGTTAAATTAATTCGGGAAGTGAATGGGAAAAATCAGATTTATAAAATTGATTTAACGTCTAAAGAGGTGCTCAATTCTCCTTATATGTATCTTGAGCCCAATGATATAATTTATGTCGACCCTAATGGTGGAAAAGCTGCAAATGCTGATAATATATATAGAATACTTCCAATAATTATTAGCGGAATTAGCACCCTTACCGTATTGCTAACGATTTTATATCGATGATACAAGACTCTAACAATAATGAATTAAACAGTTCTACTGAGAATGAAATAAATATCCGAGAGATATTTTTTCGTTATTTACGCTACTGGTATTTTTTCGTTTTATCTTTAGGATTAGCAATCGTTATAGCTTATACATTCAATAGATATTCACAGAGAATATATTTAGTGTCCAGTAAAATTCTTGTTAAAGATGAAAAAAAGTCTCCGACCGGATCAGAGATGCTCAAAGAACTTGATATTTTTAAAGATGGAGGAATTGTAGAAAATGAAATTGAAATAATTCACTCAAGACCGATTATCGGGAAAGCTCTGGACAATTTAAATTTTAATGTCAGCTATTTTTTAGTTGGCGATGCTATTACATCTGAGCAATATTATTCTAAAGTGCCATTTAGGGTAACTTATGACACACTTTTGCCAGAGGTGTTTGAACGTATGTTTGAGCTTGATTTTGAAAAAAATGGAGAAATTAAGCTGCGTTATGATGAACAATCTTCAATAGTCAAATATAATACAACGATTAAAACGCATTATGGACAATTTAAAATAGTGCCCAGTTTAAATTTTGATCAAAGCCGCTTTTTAGACGATAGTTATGTTGATAGAAACTTTTTATTTTCAATAAATTCAAAGGAAGCATTGATTGAAAATTATTATGAAGAGTTTAAAATAGCAGCTGTTAATAAAATGGCAACTGTATTAGAATTGTCAATTAAAACAAGTGTTCCAGAGAAAGGAAAAGATTTTTTGGATAAAGTTGCACAAGTGTACATTCAAAATAGTGTGGATGAAAAGAATGAGATGGCAGCAAATACACTTGAGTTTATAAAAGAACGATTACAATTTGTTACGGGAGATTTAACGAATATAGAGGATGAAGTTGAACAATACAAAAAAAGTAAAGGCATTGCCGATATAGGTGAAGAAGCCAAGTTTTTTTTGCAGGGAGTTGAGCAATATGATCAGGAACTTGCCAAAATAAATATGGAATTAACTTTTATCAATGAAATAGATAAAAATCTTGCCATGCAAGAATATAAAGCCCCGGCATTACCCGGATTTACTGACCCCGCATTGGAGAAATTGGTTGGTGAGTTGTATACCTTAGAATCTTTGAAAATTAAGTATGAAAATACACTTAACAAAGATAACCCGTTAAATACAATTCTAAAACAACAAATTATTGCAACAAGAGAAGATATAAAAAGAAACGTTTCAGGAATTAAAGAAGCACTCAATATTAAAAATGGAATTTTAAAAAATAAGTTAAATGATTTTGAAAAAAGCATAAAACAAATTCCTACCATAGAAAGAGATTTAGTGGAAATCCAGAGACAAAAAACCATTAAAGAAAATTTGTATTTATACTTACTACAGAAACAAGAAGAATCTGCAATTGCACTTGCATCTACAGTTGCAGATAATAAGGTTATTGAGCCGGCATATTTTTCAAATAAACCAATTAAGCCTGTAAAAAAGTTATCCTATCTCATTGCCATTGTTCTCGGATTGGGATTACCAATAATTGTAATTTATTTAAAAGAATTGTTAAACGACAAGGTAATTTCAAAATCTGTTATTGAAACGACAGCTAAAGCCCCCATAATTGGTGTAGTGGGTCAAAGCGATTCGGAATCAACTATAATGGTGCATACAAAGGCTAAATCTGCAATTTCAGAAGAATTCAGATCTATCAGAACAAATCTGCAATTTTTAGGAATAGGGGTAAATGAAAAAGCCATGTTGGTTACATCGTCAATCAGTGGAGAGGGTAAAACCTTTATATCATTAAATCTTGCATTAACCTTTGCTATTTCCGGCAAAAGAACAGTGGTTTTGGAAATGGATCTTAGAAAACCAAAACTCACCAGAAGCCTTGAAAGCAGAAATCCTATTGGCATTAGCAATTATCTTATCGGAATGGCATCACTTGATGAAATTGTAACCAAATCAGAGATAAACGAACATCTTTATATTATCTCTTCTGGACCAATTCCGCCCAATCCTGCCGAACTGCTTATGACAGATAAGCTTAAAGAACTAATATTAAGTTTACGAAACGCATTTGATATTGTAATTATTGACTCCCCGCCAATTGGCTTGGTAACCGATAGTTTAATTATAGCAGAACATGTAGATGCCAGTCTTTACATAGTAAGACAAAGTCGAACACCCAAATCCTACTTATATTCAATTGCTGATATTTATCAAAATAATAAAATGAAAAAACTTTCCATTGTTTTTAATGGTATAGATAGAGAGTTAGGAAATTATGGTTATGGTTATGGTTATGGTTATGGTTACGGTTACGGTTATTATTCAGAAGATGTTAAAAAAGAGAAATCATTTTTTAATTCTTTTAAAACATTTTTTAAAAAAGGATAATTCTTTAGCTCCATTTCAATAGATTTAGCTGAAAACATTTTCAAGCAATCAAAATCTCAGAATTGGTTTGTGTTAAAAAGATTAGTTTAATCTATACAATCACTGCAACCATAAATAAATGTTGAACGCGAAGCATCATCAGAAAAAGCCTTGCAATGAATAATAAATGAAAGCAACCTTAATTGATCTTCCTAAGTTTGAAGACCCGCGCGGTAACCTTTCTTTTGTTGAAGAAGAAAATCACATTCCCTTTAAAATAAAACGTACCTACTGGATTTATGATGTGCCTGGAGGACAGGTAAGAGGTGGACATGCATTTAAAAAACAAGAAGAACTGATTATTGCGCTTTCGGGTAGCTTTGATGTGGTGATAGATAATGGAAAAATTAAAGAAATTTTTTCTCTGAATAGATCTTATTATGGATTATATGTCCCTGCCGGGTTGTGGAGACAGATGATAAACTTTTCTACAAATTCATTAGCATTAGTGTTAAGTTCAACCGAATTTGAGGGAATCGATTATATCCGTGATTACGATGATTTTTTAAACTACAGAACAACTCATGAAAAGTAGTGTTCACGATTGTTCTATAGTATCCTTAAGCAAAATCCACAATAGAGCCGGTAATATTACTATCGTTGAAGGCGATAAAAATATTCCGTTTAAGATTGAACGGATCTATTACCTGTATGATATTCCGGGAGGCGAAAGCAGAGGTGGGCATGCACATAAACAGTTACATCAGTTGATTATAGCAGCAAGTGGCTCATATAATATACTCTTGGATGATGGTGAAAATAAAAAAACGATTACACTGAACAGACCAGATTTCGGATTGATAGTTGTGCCGGGAATATGGCGTGAATTGTTTGAATTTTCATCCGGAGCTATTTGTTTGGTTTTAGCATCTCATAAGTATGACCCGGATGATTATTTAAGAGATTACGAAGAATTTAAATCGTACAAAAAATGAAATTTAATAATAGAAATGTTTGGATAAGCCCGGCTGCTAAAATTGGAAATAATGTTAAAATTGGAGATAATACTACAATATATGATAATGTTATCATCGGAGATAATACCGTTATCTCTTCCGATTGTATTATAGGTGAACCACTTTACTCCTATTATAAAGACATAGATAACTATGTTAACCCCGAAACAATTATTGGCAAAAATTCATTCATACGAAGCCATTGCATATTTTATGCAGGATCAACATTTGGCGCAGGACTCATCACCGGTCATAGAGCTACAATTAGAGAAAAATCTGTTATTGGCGATAGTTGTTTAATTAGCACATTGGTTGATATACAAGGCAATTGTAAAATCGGCAATTATTCAAGAATATACAGCAATGTTCATATAGGAGAATGTACTGAAATAGGAGACTATGTCTTTATTTATCCCTATACCATTTTTACCAACGATCCTCAACCGCCTTCTGATGTGTTATCAGGAGCAAAAGTTGGCGATTATTCAATAATCACTATCCATTGTTGTGTTTTGCCGGGCGTAACTATTGGCACAAACTGTTTGATTGGCGCCAATTCAGTTATATCAAGAGATATTGAGAACTATTCGTTTGCAATAGGTACACCGGCTAAAAGAATAAAAGATATTCGCGAAATACCGTCAAAAAAGAATGCTATCGAACACTATTATCCATGGCAGTATAATTTTGAAAGAGGAATGCCTTGGGAAAAAATTGGATTTGATGAATGGCAAAAAACGAAAGAAAATGATTAAATTCTTAGACCTGCAAAAAATCAACAATGCTTATGAACCCGAATTATCTGAAGGCATTCAAAAAGTCATTAAATCAGGATGGTATATACTGGGGGAACAAGCAAATACTTTTGAACAAAACTATGCAGCTTACATAGAAGCAAAACACTGCATAGGAGTTGCAAATGGTTTAGATGCACTCAGACTTATCTTAAAAGCATACATAGAACTGGGTAGTATGCAGGAAGGAGATGAAATTATAGTTCCTGCCAATACCTATATAGCTTCTGTATTAGCTATTACAGATAATAAACTTAAGCCCGTTTTGGTTGAACCTGATATTAAAACCTACAACTTAAATCCTTTTTTAATTGAAGAAAAAATAACACCCCGCACCAAGGGTATTATGCTTGTTCATTTATATGGCCAAAATGCCATGCATCCCGAAATTGAACGGTTAGTTCTGAAATACAATTTAAAACTTATTGAAGATAATGCTCAGGCACAAGGTTGTTTTTACCAACAAAAAAGAACCGGATCAATAGGTCATGCTGCAGGACATAGTTTTTACCCCGGCAAAAACTTGGGTGCCTTAGGAGATGCGGGTGCAGTAACAACCAACGATGATAAGCTGGCTGATATAATTCGCGCACTTGGAAACTATGGAAGCAAAGAAAAATATGTAAACAACTATCAAGGGTTGAATTCGCGTTTAGACGAAATTCAGGCCGCTGCATTATCTGTGAAACTAAAACACCTTGATTCAGATAACCAACGTAGAAGAGATGTTGCAAATTATTACCTGAAAAATATAAAAAACCCGACAATAATTCTACCTGATATTCCAGCGTCAAATTCTCACGTTTGGCACCTTTTTGTGATTAGACATAGGCAGCGTAACGAATTACAAAAATATTTAACCGATAATGGTATACAAACACTAATCCACTATCCCATACCTCCTTATAAACAAACTGCCTATAAAGAGTTGCATGAGTTAAGTTTTCCCCTAACTGAGCTAATTCATAATGAGATATTGAGCTTGCCGATCAGTCAGGTTTTGACTGAAGAAGAGATGGCGCAAATTGTAAATAGTTTGAATAATTTCTCCAATTAAAGCGGCAGAAAAATGTAATGTCAAAAGATCAATCTTCATACCGTCAGATTATGAAAGCGACATCTCTTTTTGGAGGTGTGCAGATCTTTAACATTATCATTGCCATTATTCGTTCTAAGTTTATTGCAATCTTTCTGGGTCCTGCCGGCATGGGAATAGCTGGTCTGCTTACAGCTACTACTACATTGATTAGTGGTTTAACAAACTTCGGGTTAGGAACAAGTGCAGTACGTGATGTATCTGCCGCTAATGCAACAGGAAATAAAATAAGAATTGCTACAATTATTGGTGTATTCAGAAGACTGGTTTGGATTACGGGGCTGCTTGGAATGCTCTTAACATTAGTATTTGCGCCATGGCTAAGTCAAATTACATTTGGAAACAAAGATTATACAATTGCATTTGCATGTATATCAGTAACGCTTCTGCTCAGCCAACTAACAAGTGAGCGCTTGGTAATACTTCAAAGCATGCGAAAAATGCAATTATTGGCTAATGCTAATCTGCTGGGTAGTTTTCTCGGGCTTTTAATAATCATACCCGTTTATTATTACTTTAAACTGGCAGGGATTGTTCCGGGATTGATTATTGCCTCCGCTATTTCATTCGTGTTAGCATGGTTTTTTTCCAGAAAAATTGAAGTAGAAGAAATATATATTTCAAGAGCGAGAACTGTTGCCGAAGGCAAAAGAATGCTGTACCTCGGATTTATGGTAAGTATCAGCGGTATAGTTACACTCGGTTCATCTTATTTACTGCGTATCTTTATTAACTATACTGGCGGGATTGATCAGGTAGGATTATATAATGCTGGTTTTGCGTTAACGAATACCTACGTTGGACTTGTGTTCAGCGCCATGGCAACAGATTATTTTCCGAGATTGTCTGCCAAAGCTGATGACAATGCGTTCTGTACAAAAACTATAAATGAACAAGCCGAAATAGCAATTCTGCTTTTAGCTCCTTTAATCATTCTGTTTTTAATTTTTATACAATGGGCCGTAATTTTATTGTATTCCGAAAAATTTATACCCATCGAAAATATGATTCATTGGGCCGTTTTAGGCATGTTATTCAGAGCTGCAAGTTGGTCTATATCATTTGTGTTTATAGCAAAAGGCAATGCAAAACTTTTTTTCTGGAACGAATTTACCGCTAACGTATATGTTTTATTAATCAATATACTTGGATACCATTTTTATGGTTTAACAGGTATTGGTGTAGCTTTTTTAGTAGGATATATTTTGTATTTAATTCAGGTATTTGTAATAAGTAAATCTAATTATAACTTCAACTTCAGCAATTCGTTCATTAAAATTTTTCTCACGCAAACTTTACTCTCTGTAGCCTGTTTTATAATTGTTAAATTTTGTCCAAGTCCTCTTAATTATGTTTTTGGAATACTGGCATTAGCAATATCTTTACTCTTTTCATATGTTGAACTCAATAAACGAATAGGAATTGCATCGCTGCTTGCAAAGTATAAAAGAAAATAAATCATGTATAAGCACAGTGTAATTATTATTACCTATAACCAGGAAAACTATATTGCAGATGCAATTGAGTCTGTGTTGCAACAAAATCCTCCTCCTTTTGAAATTATTATTGGTGACGATTGCTCAAGAGATAAAACGCCAGAAATTTTAGAAAACTATCGACAAAAATTTCCAGAAATAATAAAAGTAATCAGGCATTCTCAGAATCAGGGCATTTTCAAAAACTTTAATTTTTTGATGGATAAAGTAAATGGAGATGTAATTTCCGGTTTGGCTGGTGATGATCTCTATAAGCCTGGATTATTCAATGCGCTTAACAAAGCAATAGAAGCAAATAATCTTAATCCTGTAAACGATAGTTTCTCCATTGTTACCAATACGGTTCTCTTATATCCAAACGGCAAAGAAGTAATTTTCGATAACTATAGAATTAGGAAAAATAGCATGTTTAAAGAACGCTTGCGCTATGGACTTAGTTATCGTGAGGTTGGTTTTAGCAAAAAATTGTGGAACAACATTAACCCGATACCACTTAATTATGGAGTGTTTGGCGATTGGCTCTTTGGCTTCGATCAGGTCGTTAAATGCAAGAAATTTATTTTTATAAATGAAGTTTCTTCTGTTTATCGCTTAGGGGTAGGAATGACATCACATGCTAACGTAAAAGAATTCTCTACGTCACGATTGCAAGTACTGGATGAAATACTGATTCGTTATTCGGACATTATAGAGTCTGACGACATAAGATACGTGAAATTCGAAAAAAGCAAAATCAACTACAATGCAAATCCGTCAATTGCCAACTATTTTAAAGTCGCGTTTTGGTTGCTTCTGAATGCCAACAATTTTTCAGTAAATAATAACTTTAACAAACATTGGAAATTGTTAATTCCGAATTTCATTAAAAAAATTGCAAAAAAAATTGTATGATAATAATAAGGTTACAACAGAGTAATACTCTTTAATGTAGTGTTGTCATAAAACATAAATCTAATTGAAAGATAAGCATATAATTACCCTTTTTTTTCTGGTTTATTTTGCTAGCTTGTTAAACCTGGTTTTAATAGAGGTTAATAGCTATGCTGCACTTTATGTTATTTTAAAATACAGTGTATTTGTTTTCTTTTTAGTCATCTTTCTCAGCAGATTAACAAAAAATAAAATCGATTTTACGCTTTCAACTTTAGACAAGTTGTTAATAATCCTGTTTTTCTATAATCTTTTACAGAGTTTTATTCTTAGTACTGATTTTAAGGGTGCGTTTAAAATATTTTTGGGACTTTTATTCATCATTCTAATTCAAAATAGGTATGCACATAAAGCAAGCATCATCCATTTTTATAAAATTTTTAACATCTTATTTTTGATATTAACAGTTGCACATCTTTATTATTTTTTACTCCATCCGTTTGTTTGGTCATATAGAGTATTTAGAATGGGAATAGGTGGACTAAATGGAAATGAAATAGCAGGAATATTTACTACAACGTTCCCCTTTTGCATACTTTTAATTCAAAATAAAATTGCTGATAAAAGCAACTTGCAAAAAATTACCCTTTTGTTTTTTATGTTGTATTTATACATACTGATATTTTACAACGGTTCTCGGTTTGCTATATTTTCATCTCTTTTATCTGCAGTAATAATATACTATTTCACTGTTGTTAACCCCAATAAGGGTGCCCAAAAAATAAATTTTGCGAAAGTGATTTCAATAATACTTTTTTTTGGCATTGTATCTATTTATGGCGGAGAGGCTTTCTTTGGCAAAGATGAAATTTTCTCTAAAAGCATTTCCGAAATTACTGAAGGAGGTAATCAGGAAGGTAATTTAGCAGGCAGAATAGGTGGAATATGGGTTCCTTTAATCAAACATGTAAATGAAAATAGTTTTCTTTTAGGATTCGGAAATGAAAGCGCAAATAACATTGCCGCTAAAACAACTTTTTGGGTAAATGAAAACAACCAAATTCTTCAGTATACAAGAGATATTCACAATTTTTTTGTTACACTGTATGTAGAATTAGGATTCATTGGATTTTGCATTTTTACACTAACCTACGGCATAATCATACTTAAATTAGTTTCTGTATTAAATCAAAAAACAGTTACGATAGCAACAGATGAAAAAATTGCAGTTTTGTGCTCTTTCATTGGTTTCACAACTTGGTTATTA
The DNA here is from genome assembly GCA_945870105.1 of Chitinophaga pinensis. Lineage (GTDB taxonomy): Bacteria > Bacteroidota > Bacteroidia > SXHM01 > SXHM01 > SXHM01. The sequence continues at coordinate 43,894 of CAMBRL010000007.1, read as the reverse complement.
ACAGCCAATGCATGGTATTCAGGCGGTTGGTTTATTTTATTCTTTTATGTTTATTTTCTTAACCAAATTGAAAACAGTAAGAATTTAATTAGGGTAAATAGATGAAAATCCTTCACATCAGCAGTTCAGACTCAATGGGCGGTGCCGCAAAATCAGCAATGAGGCTACATTTGGGATTATTGAATTACGACATTAACTCAATTTATTTTGCAGCTGAAAAAACCGGCACTGCCAAAGCCGTAAAATCATATAAAAACGGCTACCTGAAAAGAAGACTATTGGCAATCATCGATTCTGTCCTGATGCTGTTTTATAAAAGCAGAACCCGTGATTACCCCTTTACTAATAATTGGTATCCGTTTACGGGTATTGCCAAAGAGATTAACAAAATACAGCCCGACATTATTCACATACATTGGGTGGGCAAGGGAATGATTCGACTCGAAGACTTGTTGAAGTTTAAACGGCCCATACTTTGGACAATGCACGACAATTATGCTTTTACCGGAGGATGCCATTTGGTTAATGATTGTCTCAATTACAAATCAGAATGCAACACCTGCCCTCAGCTAAAATCAAAAAATACGAAAGACTTAAGTAACTGGAATTTTAAAAGAAAGAAAAAAGTATACAACAAACTCCCAAACATCACATTTATTGCACCAAGCAAATGGATGCAAAAGTTGGCGGCTGAAAGCGCGTTGTTAAAAAACAAGAGCATCGTTCATTTGCCCAATGTAATAGACTCGAACAGCTATTTCCCGATTGATAAACTATCGGCAAAATTAAGTGCCTTGTTGCCATCAGATAAAAAAATAATTCTGTTTGGTGCAGTTAGTGCAACGCAGGATATAAATAAAGGATTTAAAGAGTTAGTGGGAGCATTAAACAGTTTGCCCGATTTAAAAGACAAGGTTGAATTATGCGTGTTTGGCGCAGAAAAACCCGAAACCGAACTATTCTCAAAATTTAAAACACATTATACAGGCTATTTAAATGATGATTTATCTAAGCGCATTTTATATTCAGCCGCTGATGTTGTTGTTGTGCCCAGCAAGGTCGAAAATTTATCTAATGTTATTATGGAATCGTTGGCATGTGGCACCCCGGTTGTAGCTTTTGATGTTGGCGGAAATTCTGATATGATTGAGCATAAAAATAATGGATACTTGGCAAAACAAAACGACATCAATGACCTTGCAGCAGGAATTAACTGGGTGCTCGGCAATCCCGATGGAGTAGAATTAAATACCAATGCAATCAACAAAGTCAATCAAAATTTCGGAATATCCCTTTTGGTAAATAAGTATATTAATCTGTATAAATCGCTCGATGAAAAAAAATAAAATCGCTGCGATTATTCCAACATTCAACAGAAGAGAATGCTTAAAAGAATTATTAAGCTGCTTAAAAAATCAAAATGCCGAATCAGTTCAAATTCAACCCATAGTAATTATAGATGGCTCTTCTGACGGAACCATCGAAATGATAAATGAATGTTATCCTGATTGTATCAAAATACTGGGTGATGGAAATTGGTGGTACACCAAATGTATTAACGAAGGAATAAAAAAAGCAATTGAAATAAATGCAGATTATATTTTAACGTTGAATGATGATATAGTTTTTGGAGATCAATACATATCATCGCTCTTGAAAGTAAATAATACTGTAAACGAGCCATGCGTTATTGGTTCCGTTTCATATACCCAATCCGTTCCTCATCGTATAACATTCTCCGGTATAAAAGACATAATTAGTTGGCGGCTCAAAGAAATCAGCTACCATAAAAAACTTGGTGAACTTGACCCGGCACAGCTCAAAGGATTTAATAGTTCTGTCAATCTGTCCGGTCGGGGTATGTTTTTTAGTAGGGAGGTAGTTAATAAAATAGGACTTTTTGACCAAAACTTAGTTCAATATGGTTCAGACACTGATTTTAGTTTCCGTGCATATAAAGAAAAAATTAAAGTCCTTATTTCCTTCGAATCCTATGTTTTCGAAAATGAAAAATTAACATCAAAAGGAGCAAGCTACAACAAGCCGTCTGCAAAAGAATTTTTGCTTTCACACTTTAATCAGTTTTCGATTAATAGTTTCAAAAAATCATTTTACTACTTTCGTAAACATGGTAACATTATATTACTACCAATCTATTTTTTGTTAATCGTGCTCGGCCCCCTGAAAGTCTTCTTCTTTAAGTATAAGGGATAAAGAAGTTGCAACAGTTTTATTATGATTTCTTTTATTGTTATTGGTAAAAATGAAGGGTTTAAGTTAGTGCTGTCAATCAACAGTATCTATACATTCGTTACTGCAAATACCATCAAAGATTTCGAAATAATATATGTTGACTCAAAATCAAATGATAACTCTGTTGCAGATGTTTTAAAAATTAATAATAACATAAGAGTAGCAGCATTGCAAGAAGATTGCAATGCTGCCATTGCCCGCAATACAGGCGCTGAACTTGCTCAGGGTGATATTCTTTTTTTTATGGATGGCGATATGGAATTAATCCCTGACTTCAGGTTAGATATTGAAAAAGAATATTCAATTCAAAAATATATTTTGATTTCCGGTCAAATAGATAACATCTTTTACGACCAATCATTTAAAAATGAGTTAAGCAGAAATAAATATTACCCCGGTTTGTTAAAAGACAAAAAAGAATTTTTTTTCGGAGGGTTGTTTATTATTGAAAAAAAATTGTGGGAAAAATACCAAGGCATGAGAACGGAGTTTGTCTATGGAGAAGACATCGACTTATCAATTAGACTTTCAGGCAACAATTTTTTCTTAACAAGAAAGCACCAATCGTTGGTGCTTCATCATACCACCGAAAAAAAACTTAGCTTAAAACAACTCATTAAAAATGCATGTTTTTCCAGAGGGTATCTATACCGCAAAAACTTTTTTAACCCCTATACTTCTATAAGAATCTTTAAAAGTGATCCAACCTTTCCTATACTTGTTTTTACACTGCTCGGTTTATTAATTACAGGCTCCTTTATTTTCCCTGCTCTCTACGTTGCTTTATTAATAACAGCGGTGATAATTGTAGCCCGAAAAAATATAAAATCAATATTCGAAAGAATACCCACACAGTTTTTAAGAGATATATTTGTAATCCTTTCATTTCTGTTTTATTTCCCTTCTCCCAAGAAAGTAAACTATTCTGTTATACGTTAAGTGGCAGCAAAAATTAAAATAGCGGTAATCGGTTTAAAGGGCCTCCCGGCTTTCGGAGGTGCTGCTGCTGTGGGCGAAAACATTATTAACGAACTCAAAAGCGAGTTCGACTTCACAGTCTTTAGCGTTGCCTCACACACCTCATTAAAAACCGGTAACTACAATGGAGTAAAACAAATTGTATTTAAAAATCACGGAACAGGAGGATTAAACACCCTTCTCTATTACATCAAATCCCTTCTCTATTGCTTTTTCAAACAAAGTTTTCATTTAATCCACCTTCATCATGCCGAAAGCGGCTTCATCACCCCATTTCTTCGCCTGAAAAATCCCGTCATCGTAACCTTTCATGGCGTTCACAAAGAAAAAAGCCCCAAGTTCAACTCCCTTCAGAATAAATTTTTCTCCTGGTCCGAAAAACAAAACGTCAGGTGGGCCAACCAGGTCATTTCCGTTTCAAAACCCGATACAGAATTTATACTCAAAAAATACAACAAAAATATCACCCACATCCCCAATGGCATAACCATTACCAACCACCCCAAAAATGTTAAAACAGGGAAAGACGAATATATCCTGTTCGCTGCCGCCCGCGTTTTCGAAATAAAAGGACTACACATTTTATTACAAGCCCTCCACAAAATAAAATTTCAGGGCAAATTAACCGTAGTAGGTGATATCGACCAGGTACCCTCCTATAAACAGAAAATACTACAACTCTCCATCGGACTCAATATCGAATACATCGGACTGATTAAAGAAAAAAACAAACTATTCAACTATGTCCGCGAGGCAAAACTCTTCATTTTCCCATCGCTCACCGAAGCCATGTCAATGATGCTGCTTGAAGTAGTCTCACAAAAAACCCCCGTTATCGCTTCCGATATTCCATCTAATAAAGCCATTTTAGATGATTCCCAAATCCTGTTTTTTGAAAACAAAAACGCAGATGATTTAGCAGACAAAATAATGTTCGCACTAAATAACCCCTCTCCAATGGAACAACGTGCCGAAAATGCATACACCCATGTAGTAAAAAGCTATACCTGGCAGTTAATAGCAAATACCTACAAAAATATTTTTAATGAAAATTTAAATCAACCCTCCCCCAAACCCACTCAACCACCAACCAATTGACCTATAATACCCAAAACCGAAACAGGCGTCCATATCCGTCCCGGCAAAGAACACAAACGCAAAATAACCCTGATCCAAGTATAAACTTTGCTCCCCTTTGCGGCATTCCTTTGCGCACTTTGCGGTTAAGAACTACTTTTGCTCTGTGAAAAAACTCATCTGCGTCCTGTTTCTTGCTTCTTATTTCCTGCTTCCCATAAAAGCCCAAACCGTTTACGAGCACACCTCATCCGCAGCCATCTACCTCTTCCTCGATGAAATGGCAAACGAAAAACACATCCTCCTCAACACAGCCGTAAAACCATATTCAAGAATCCTGATAGCCGAAAAACTAAAAGAACTAACAACCAAAAACGAAAAACTAAACAAACGCCAGCAAGCCGAACTAAAATTCTACCTCCGCGAATTCTACATCGAACTCCAATCCGACTCAATTGCAAATCTTCAAGCACAACCCCTAAAACCCTTCCGTCAAAAAAATAACCACACCCTCAGCCTCCTGCCACCCGTCTACGCCTTCAGCAGCAAACAATTCAGCCTCAACTTCCGTCCCCTCGGAGGCGGCACAGGCTATGCCAACAGCTCAGGCAATATATACAACAGCTACTTCGGAGGCAACATCTACCTCTACGGCTTCAAAAACATCGGCATCTACGCCAACTACCGCGATGCCTATCAGGCAAAAGAAGTCCTCGCCCTGCCAACCTACCTAACCCAATCACAAGGCGCCAACTATAAATTCAACGAAGGCAAAAGAACCGGAGGCGACTACTCCGAAATGCGCGGAGGTATCACCTACACCTATAAATGGTTCAACATAGGAATAGTAAAAGACCACATCCAGTGGGGAAACAACTACAACGGCTCCAACATATTCAGTGGCCGCACCCCCTCATTCGCCATGCTCAAAATGCAAGTCAAACCAACCAAATGGTTCGAATTAAACTATTTCCACGGCTGGCTCATATCACAAGAAATCGATTCCGCAAGAACATATTATCCCGGATCGGGCGTTCCCCGCACCGTTTACCGCGATAAATACATTGCCGCAAATTTCATCACCATCGGCCCCGTAAAAGGCGTAGCCCTCTCACTTGGCAATTCAATTATTTACAGCGATGTAAATGTCCAGCCCGCCTACTTCATCCCCTTCCTCTTCTATAAATCCGTTGACCACACCCTCAATAATAATATCGACAACCAAAACTCACAAGTCTTCTTCGACCTCAGCATTCGTTCCATCAAACACCTCCACGTCTACAGCTCCATCTTCATTGACGAATTTTCGTTCACCCGCATAAAAGACAAAGACCGTAGAAATTTCTACAGCATCAAAGCCGGCTTTAAAGTCTATAACTTCCCCCTTAAAAACATAGCATACTTTTTCGAGTTCACAGAATCCACACCCCTCACCTTCACCCACCGTGTCCCATCGCTCACCTATCAAAGCAACAGATTTAACATGGGCCACTACCTTGGCGACAATGCCCGCGAATATGCAGCAGGCATAAGCTATAAACCAATACGAGCACTCATTTTTAATTTTGCATATTCGCTTGCACTAAAAGGCAAAGAAAACCCATACGCCTTTATACCCGGAGGCACACCCGTAGATGAATACCCATTCCTTGATACTATATCTTGGCAAAACCAAACCATCTCCCTTACTGCCAGCTGGGAATTTGCCTACAACTGCCGCATCAATTTAGGCTTTTCAAACTCCAATATCACCGCAAAAAACACCAATAACCAAACCTCAGACTATTACTTAGCCCGCTATTCCCCCGCCTTCCTCACCGGCCGGAAAAACACCATTAGCCTCGGATTGAATTTTGGCTTTTAGGTAAATACCACATACACCGCATTTTAAGGCACTTTTAATATCAAATATTCCCTACATTTGCCGCCAATAAAGTCAACTACATATACGTGTTACCGGAAGCACTTCATAATCAACGCGAACAACTCATTATAGAAGAGTTTGGACCAAACGTTTGTGAGCTTATCCGCAACTACACAGATCTCCGCAGCAAACACACAATCGTTCATCAAACCCGTTCCCGCTTCGAGGTTAAGTCAATTGAAGAACCCTATGTTGATACCTACATTAACCTTGAGCGTGTAAACGATATTCAGCACATCAATAAATTTTTTGAAGCCGTAAATGAAAAACTCCCCCTTGACGGAATTTTTATTGGCTGCGTTGAGACCACTCGTTTACGTAAACAGCGCATATTCAAAAAATTCCCATGGGGAATTGGTCACATCTATTATTTCCTCGACTATCTCTTAAAAAGGGTATTCCCAAAATTACCCGTAACTAAAAAACTATACTTTCTCTTAACAGGAGGCCGCAACCGCGTAATGTCCCGTGCCGAAATTATCGGGCGTCTTTATTCCTGCGGATTTGAGTTTCTCCTCGAAAAGACAATAGCAAACAATCTCTACTTCTTTGTCAAAAAAAGCGGCAAACCATCTTTTGATAAACACGCTTCCTATGGCCCGTTGTTTAAAATGCGCAGAATTGGCAAAAACGGAAAAGTCATCAATGTATATAAGTTCCGCACAATGTCAGCCTATTCCGAATATGCTCAGGAATATGTTTACAAACTCAACAACTTAGCCGAAGGCGGAAAAATAAAAGACGATTTTCGTGTAACCACCATGGGTAAATTCATGCGCAAATTCTGGATTGACGAACTTCCGATGATAATCAACCTGTTCAAAGGCGATCTTAAAATAGTTGGTGTTCGCCCCTTGAGTAAACACTACCTCAGCCTTTATACACTTGATGTGCGCGCTCGCAGAATACAATACAAACCCGGCCTGGTTCCCCCCTTCTATGCCGATATGCCTAAAACCTTCGAAGAAATTCTGGCATCGGAGCGTAGATATTTTGAGGCCTATGATAAATCCCCTTTCATTACCGACATCAAATATTTCTTCAAAGCATTTTACAATATCATTTTTAGGCGGGCTCGCAGCAAGTAAAAGATTTGCATAAAAGGTTTTCTACCTTTACGCGGCATGAAATAGTCATGAGCAAAAAACTATAAAACGCAGATGAAAATACCCAATTACGTATTCCATCTGGCTGCTAAAAAACAAATTATGAGCAGATGAAAAAAATCTGGATACTTTTTCTTTTTTGTTTTCCGTTATATCTGTTTGCCCAGCAAACAACCATTCCTCACAACCACGCCTACTACTATGCTTTTGAAGCTGAACTGAACAAACCGGAAAATGATTTTCACACTTCCATCCGTCCTTTCCTCGAAAGCGAAGTACGTGCAATTACCAACTACGACTCACTCTCACGTTTTGGCTACAACAATAAAAAATTCGCCAACAGCAAGATCGGCCGCAAATTTCTGAAGCAATATTTCTTTCAAACGCAAGGTGAAGATTATTTCCTGGAACTCAGCCCGCTTTTTGATTTGCAATACGGCAAAGACTTCGCTAACGACAGTTCACTTTCTGTCAATACACGCGGTGTTCAGGTAAGCGGTAGCATCGGAAAAAAATTCTCGTTTTATTCTTCCTTCTACGAAAATCAGGCGAAGTTTCCCGACTACATCAGCGAATATGTAAAAGAAAAAGAAGTAGTTCCCGGACAGGGAAGAATCAAAACATTCAAAGGCTCATCATTCGATTTTTCACAAGCCTTTGGATACATTTCCTACACACCATCCAAGCACGTAAACTTCCAGTTCGGTCACGGCAAAAATTTTATAGGAGATGGTTACCGTTCTTTATTATTATCTGATTTTGCTTACAGCTACCCTTTCCTGAAAATCACTACTACCGTTTGGAAAATAAGGTATATGAATCTGTTCACATCTTTCCAAAGTGACATTTCATTGGTTGATAATCTCGCCAGTTATCCCCGCAAATACGGCAGCTTCCATTACTTAGACATTACTATCGCCAAAAGAATTCAGTTAGGATTATTTGAAGGCATCATCTGGCAGGGCAGCGACAGCACAGGCAAACGCGGCATTGATATCAATTACATCAACCCGATTATTTTCTACCGTCCGATTGAATTCTCTCTAAATTCTGCCGACAATGCCATTATGGGTGTCAACCTGAAAATAAAAGCGCTCAAATACACTTCCGTTTACGGGCAGTTTGTTATTGACGACATGAATCTTTCAAAATCAAAAGAAGGCAAAGGATTTTTTCAGCAGAAATATGGTTACCAGATTGGTTTAAAAAGTTTTAACGTATTTGGTATAAAAAACCTCTATGTGCAAGCAGAATACAATCAAGTGCGACCTTACACTTATGCACACAAAAAGCAGTTGCAGAATTATGCGCATTACAATGAAGCCCTTGCTCATCCGCTGGGCGCCAACTTTCGCGAAATCGTTGGAATTATTGGTTACCGCTGGAAAGATTTATCTGCAGAGTTGAAATTCAATTATGCTGTGTATGGCGCTGACAGCGGCATGTACAGCTACGGAAAAAATATTTTTCTGTCAGACCATAATGCCGTTGGTGGAATTTATTCTTTCGGTAATTCAATCGGACAAGGTGTTAAAACTACACTGGTCTATGCACAATTCAGAGTATCCTATCTCGTAAATCCAAAAACCAACTGGAATATTTTTATTGAGTATACCCACAGAAAGCAATCAACTGAATTTGCTGAACGTAACAACAGCCTTTTCAATATCGGCATGCGAACCAGTTTGAGAAATCTTTATTACGATTTTTGATAATGCTGCTATTGTCAAACAGTTGTTCTAAGAAGTTATTGTCCGTACTATTTGGCTGCGTGGCTACTTGGCTACTTGGCTCTATTGCTAATGCACAGGAGCTAAATATCAGTACAGACCTGCAAACCCAGACCATTTACGACAATGCAGTTTACAATCAGAATACCAACGCACATTCTTCCATAAGACCTTATCGCTACACCGATTTCAGCGAACAACTTGTAGACTCAATACGACAGTCGTTAGAGAAAAATATAGTCTTCAAAAAAAACAGATTTCTTACTACACATGCGGCTCATTTCGCAACACCAAAATCACTTTTCTTTCTCGACCCACTTTTTAATTATACCAACTACACCAAACTAAAAAGCAAAACAAACGGCTACGAAGCATCCATAGGTGCGCGTGTAGGTTTCAGCATTGTAAAGAAAATCGGAGGTGAAATAAATATCCTGTTTTCCAATTCCAAATTTCCGGACTATATCAACCAAAAAATTCAGCAAACCAACGTTATTCCCGGACAGGGATATGCGCATGCCATGAGCAATGGCGGCTATCGTTACTTCACAGGTTCTGGTTATATTTCCTACACACCTTCCAAACATTTCAATGTTCAGTTAGGTCACGATAAACAATTTATAGGAGATGGTTATCGTACATTGTTATTAGGCAACACCGCCAACAATTATGATTTCCTGAAAATCACCACCACCGTCTGGAAAATCAAGTACGTAAATCTCTACACCAAATTCCGTGAAGTGGGTGCTTCCGGAGGCGACCGCAACAAATACCATGTAAAGTTTGGTACGTTTCACTACCTCGATATTCCTTTGCTGAAGCGTGTTTCCATTGGTTTGTTCGAAAGTATTATCTGGAACAGCAAAGACTCAACCAGCGACCGTGGCTTTGATGTAAGCTACCTCAACCCGATTATTTTTTTCCGTCCTGTTGAGTTCTCCATTGGCTCCCCCGACAACGTGTTGTTAGGGTTCAATTTAAAAGTGCGTCACTTCGGGCAAAACTTTTTGTATGGTCAGTTGATGTTGGATGAGTTCCTGCTTTCCGAGATACGTGCAAAAGCAGGCTGGTGGGGCAACAAACAGGCTTTTCAGGTGGGATTGAAAGGCTTTGATTTATTTGGAATAAAAAATTTGTATTACCAGGGTGAGTTTAATTTTATCAGACCCTACACGTATACACACATTACACTGGAAACTAATTACGGACATTTCAATGAGCCACTCGCACATCCCGGTGGAGCAAACCTGATGGAAGGAATTGGAATTATCCGTTACCGTTTCAACAAATTTTTTGTGGAAGGCAAAATGGTTTATTCCGTTTATGGCAGTGATGGAAACGACAGCATCAGCTATGGGCAGGATGTTTTTAAATCTTATTTACTGCGCCCTTCCGAATACGGACACACAACCTTGCAAGGAGTGAGAAACACTATGATTTACACTGAACTTAAAATGTCTTACTTGCTCAACCCTGCAATGAATTTACGATTGGAAGGTGGTGTAACTATCCGCAATCACAGCGTTGCAGGTCTTGCTGATAATGGTATTTATATTTTTGCAGGAATCAGAACATCGTTGATGAACAATTATTATGACTATTGATAAAATTCTTTTTCCAATTTTGCACTTCTAAAAATATCGTTTCTTGAAACAAACATTCAACATTCTTCTCCTCGGTTCCGGTGGTCGCGAACATGCTTTTGCCTGGAAAATGAGCCAGAGTAAACACCTCGGAAAACTATACATCGCTCCCGGAAATGCAGGCACAACGGCATACGGAACCAATGTAAACATTGACCCGCTTGATTTTGAAGCGGTGAAAGTTTTTGTGCGTGAAAATGGAATTCACATGGTGGTGGTTGGTCCCGAAGCACCATTGGTTGCAGGCATTCATGATTTTTTTCTTAATGATTCGGTGCTGAAATACATTCCCGTAATTGGTCCGCAAAAAGAAGGGGCACAATTAGAAGGCAGTAAAGATTTTTCAAAAGCTTTTATGCAGCGCCACAATATTCCAACCGCTGCTTATAACAGTTTTACTGCCGAAACGCTTAGTGAAGGATTACAATTTCTGGATACGCTGGAATCTCCTTATGTATTAAAAGCTGATGGTCTGGCTGCAGGAAAAGGTGTAATCATTTGCGAAGATGTGGTGGAGGCAAAACTGGAACTCACCGAAATGTTGATGGAAGAAAAATTTGGAGAAGCAAGTCACAAAGTGGTGATTGAAGAATTTTTGCACGGCATTGAGCTTTCAGTTTTTGTGCTTTCCGATGGAGTGAATTATAAAATTCTTCCTGCAGCAAAAGATTACAAAAGAGTAGGAGAGGGCGATACCGGATTGAATACAGGCGGCATGGGCGCCATTTCACCTGTCCCGTTTGCAACAGAAGATTTTCTAAAAAAAGTAGAAGAGCGTGTTGTTATTCCAACTGTGAACGGATTGAAGAAAGATAATATTCCTTACACCGGTTTTATTTTCATCGGGTTGATGAATGTGGATGGAGAGCCTTTTGTGATTGAATACAACTGCCGCATGGGTGACCCCGAAACTGAAGTGGTTATTCCGCGCATAAAAACCGATTTGCTGGAACTATTTGAAGGTGTTGCTAACCAAACACTGGATGAGGTTAACTTAGAAATAGAAGATAATACTGCCGTTACCGTAATGCTTGTGGCAGATGGATATCCCGGCAATTATGAAAAAGGAAAAATAATCAGCGGCCTGGATGAAGTGGAGGACAGTCTTGTTTTTCATGCAGGTACAAAACTGCAAAACGGACAGCCTGTTACAAACGGTGGAAGGGTGATGGCTATAACTTCGGTTGGAGCAAACATGAATAATGCCTTGGGTAAATCATACCGCGCTATTCGTGTGATAGATTATGAAGGAAAATATTACCGCAAGGACATTGGATTTGACCTCCGGGAAGATGTGGTAGAAGAAAGAGACTGATTACTGTCTGTTAGGAACTTCCAGCTTTTCGTATTTAAGCATTAAGCCTATCCAAATAATGCAGGCAATTCCGCCAATTGCCATTATAGCATAATTCATATTATTCTCCAATCCGTAAACAATTGGAAAGGATGCTTCTATAAGTTTAGCGGTAGGATTAAAAAGGTAGCCCATAGTTTTTTATTTTTTGCACCGCAAACCTACAGCATTTAGATTAAATCGCAAAACTATACCACAGTTTTTTTCTGGTAAAAATACCCAAGCGCAAGTAAGGTAAACAACGTTCCGAATACAGCAATCAGGTAACAGGCACTGGTAAAAAGGCTCAGCCAGCTGACTTCTGCAAGAAAAAAGTCTTTGTAAAACAGCACGCCAACACTGCAAAGGTAACCGAATGAATCGGCAACATAAATCAGGAATCCTGCGTTGCTCACATATTTAAAAGCCGCAATCAATCGCTCAAACAAAATGCAGTTAAATGGAATATAAGCGGTATAAGCCCCAAAACCACTGAGCATAATCCATGCAATGGGGCTTAACCACCCACTGTGATAAGCAAAGGCGCTAAGACCAGTAATCAGGCAGCCAACAGCAATTACTAAATGGTTAATCATCAAGGCTTTTTTATTGTCTTTAATAAACATGATAAAGGCAAGTAAAATCAATACGCCCAGTGTTACAGGAATTTCAGTTTGGGTGAAAATTTCAGGCTTTTTCTCAAAGCCCAGTGCATTTAAAATTTCAGCCATAAAGTTGTCGCGGAAATCACGGAAGGCAGTCAGGAACATGTAAGTAATCACCAACAAAATCAAGCCTGGAGCAAATGCCTTAAAAAAATTCCAGCGCTGCTCTGCATTCATGGGTTCGCGTTTGGTTCGCAGGGCTTCATCTTCTTTGGTGGGCTCGGGAATATTGCTAAGCATCCACACAAAAAATAGAAGGGGAAGAAGAAAAACTCCGCCTGTTGCAACAGGCATCCAGAATTCTGAAACACCCATGAGCATAAGATTTGCGGCAACAGTTTTTACAAATCCTGAAGCAAAAGCAAAACTGGCGCATAAGCCAGCGCCCATTGCCTCTGTAAATCTTCTGCCTTCCAGAAAAGAAAAAACCAAACCCCACACCATGCCCAGCGGAAGTCCGTTAAGAAACAGAAAAATAAGTTTGAAGTTGGTTGGAACAACAGCAAAACCAAGCAAGGCAAGTTCTGCAATACCGATGGATATTAATATTCCTAAGGTTCGTTTATTTTTCCCCATCTCTGAAACAACCTTTATTCCGATAAATTTGGAAAGCATATAACCTACTGCCTGAGAGATGACAAGGATGGATTTGAATTTCAATCCCCACATATCATCTACATCGCTGAAGCCGGCTGCTGAAAAGGGTTTACGGAAGGCATACATGCACGAATAAGTGCAGAATGCAGCCAGTGTTGCGTACAAGGAAAGCACAAAACCGTTAGAGTTGGAAAGCCAGCGCTTGATAAAATTTTCAGGCATTCACAGGCAGAATTAAACCGTTTTTATCAAACTTAAAATCCTGCCATTTATTATCAACAAAGGATTTTACCGTTTCAAAACCCACTTCTTTTAACAAGGCAGCAGTGGTTTCAAATTCTGAAGTAATTTCTTTCGGATGATGTGAATCTGAATTAATCATCACCGGAATTTTGCGTTTCAGAATTTCGGTCAGCATCCATTTTCTGGGATAAGTCTCCGTAGTTTTTTTCTTATAAAGTCCTCGGGTGTTTACTTCAATAATGGCTTTTGTTCCGGCAATAACATCAAGGGTTCGCAGCACTTCGTCCTTATACCATTCTGCATCTTCTGAAAAGTATTTGTTATCCGGATTTTGCATTTTTATTTTGTCAATATGCCCGATAACATCAGGACATTCTTCGCGCACCATCATGCGGGTAAGGTCGTAATAACGTGTTACCGCATTCTGAATATCGCCTGCAAAAATCTTTTGCAAACCGTCTTCAAAAATGGCAGAGGTGCCATCAATTTCCCAATGCGTTCCGTCTTCAAAACTGTCAACAAAATGAATGGAGCCGATGGTATAATCTAAGTTGGCTTCTTTGATAAACGATGTTTCGGGACCAATCAATCCGGGGATATAATCAATCTCAAGGCTGCGGTAGATCTGCAACCGCCCGTGATATTCCAGCTTTAGCCTTTCAATTTCTTCCGCGTAAACAGCAAGATTTTCGGCTTTCATGCTCCATGCACAAAAGAAGGGCATGGGTACGTGCGAAGAAAAACCGTAAGCAAGCATTCCCTGCTCAGCTGCTGCTTCGGCATATACTTTTGCTTCATCGCTGCCATCACAAAAATTGCAGTGGCTGTGGTAATTAGTCCAGGACATGTTGAATGATAATTTACGAAAGTAGTGGATTTGTGATTAAGCAGAACAACGCTTAGTTTAAGTTTTTATTAATTCGTGTAAGTTTGTCGTCTGCTATATAACCCTTTTGCTTTGAACAGAAACAACATGCGCCTTAACTATTTTAACAGAGCACTTCTGTTTTTCGCGCTTCTGTGTTTTGCTTCTCCGCTGTTTTCACAAACCTATTTCTTCAAAAATTTTACGGTAGAAAACGGTTTGCCGCAGTCACAGGTGCTCAGCATTTTTCAGGATGCAAGCGGCAGGCTTTGGATTGGAACAAATCAGGGTGGTATTGCCCGCTATGACGGTAGTACACCTGAAATTTTAACTGAAACTAATGGCCTCGCCAACAATGTTGTTTACAGTATTACACAGGGCAACGAAGGCAATCTTTATATCGGCACCAACAAAGGTCTGAGTGTTTATGACGGTAAAAAATTTACAAACTATACTACCGAAAAAGGGCTTTCGCACAATGGCGTTGTAAAAGTCTTTAAAGATAAAAAAGGTAAAATTCTGTTGGGCACAGGCAAGGGGGTTTGTGTATTGAAAGGCGATACCGTTATTCCTTTTAAGTTGGACTCGGTGCTGGATAATTCCACAGTGCTGAACATTGTAGAGGACGGCAAAGGCAACACCTGGTTCTGCACCATTCAGAATGGTTTGTTCCTTTTCAGCGGAGATAAGGTAAAGAACTACACTATTGCAAACGGATTGAAATCAAACTACGTGTATTCTATTACTCAGCGCGGAACACAGAACTACTGGATAGCCACACATGAAGGCCTGTTTAATCTGGAGAACGAAAAAATAACGCAGGTAAAAGTGCCTGGTACAATGAGCGAAATTCCGTTCTATGAATTTTGTAAAGATGATGTCGGCAATTTATGGATTGGCAGCAGCGAAGGTGTTTTCAAATACCGTAACGGTGAGTTTACGAAATTCAAAAAGTCAAACGGTTTGGTGGATAACAACATCTGGAAAGTTATTCAGGATCGTGAAGGCAATATGTGGTTTGCTTCCAAAACCAACGGTTTGTCAAAGCTGAGCAGCGAAATGTTTTTCAGTTATAACATCCGCGACAGTTTGCCGGACGATAATATTGAAGCAGTTTTTCAGGATAGTTCGGGACTTTATTGGATTGGAACCAAACGGGGAGCTACCACTTTTGACGGGACAAAATTCCGCACTTACAAAGAAAAAAGCGGGTTGAGCAGCGAAGATGTTTTGTGTTTTGGTCAGGATAGAAAAGGTAATATTCTTATCGGAACTGATTTTGGACTTACAAGATTTGATGGTAAAAAATTCACTAAGATTATTTCAGACGAAAATGATTTTAATAAGATATTAGATATTCTGGTAGAGGAGAACGGAACAATATGGCTGGCCACTTGGAAAGGGATAGCTAAAGTAGAAGACACTAAAATAATTCCCTTTAAAGAAGCCGAAAAATTTCGCGATAAAACCTATTGTATTTACAAAGACAGCGAGGGAATTCTATGGTTTGGATACGAAGATGGAGTCTTGCGTTATAATGGCACCAGCGTGCAGCATATGAACAAGGGAAATGGTTTTATTGGAGACCGTGTGCGCTGCATTGATGAAGACGAGAACTGGGATTTATGGTTCGGCACGAATGACGGAGTTTACCGTTACAATCGCAGCTATCTCACTCATTTTTCGGAAAAAGACGGACTGAAATCAAGCGCTGTCTATTCATTGGTATTTGATAAAAATAACAGCATGTGGTTGGGCATGCCTAAGGGTATTAATCACATAACTGTGAAGGGCGATGATATCAACCGCAACCGCTATTATGGTAAAGACGATGGATTTCCGGGAGGTTGTGGTAATAATGCCCTGATTATTGACAACAAAGGAAAAATATGGATAGGCACTGCCAATGGTCTGGTGGTTTATCAGCCCGAATTTGATCTGCCAAAAAATACGGAACCGATTACTGTTTTAAAATCCATACGCCTGTTTTCGCAAACAGTAGAATGGAAATTATTTGCCGACAGCGTTGACGATAAAAATATTCCCATCAATCTGGTTTTGCCTTTCGACCGCAATCACCTCACCTTTGATTATGTGGGTATCAGCCTTACCAATCCGCACGAAATTGCTTATCAATATTACCTGAAAGGATTTGATAAGGAATGGTTGCCTGTAACATTTAAAACGTCTGAAACTTATTCTAATCTTCCTGCAGGCGAGTATGAATTTCTGGTGAAATCAGGTACAGAGGAAGACATTGTGAATGCCAAATCTGTTTCGTTCAAATTCATTATTGAACCGCCTTTTTGGCAGCGCTGGTGGTTTTTTCTGATTATCGCTTTGGTGGTTGCTGCTGCTATTTACAGTTATGTAAGCATACGCAGGGCAAACTGGCAGATTACGCGTCAGAAGGAAGAAATCTCTTCGCAGAAAGATATTATTGAAGATAAAAATCGCGACATCACCGACAGTATCAACTACGCAAAGACTTTGCAGGAAGCAGTGCTTCCTCCGCAAGAAACTTTCAAAAATTTTCTGAAAGATTCATTCATTATCTACATGCCCAAAGCTATAGTAAGCGGTGACTTTTACTGGATTGAAAAACGTGGCGACAATGTTTTGCTTTCGGTGGTTGACTGCACCGGACATGGTGTGCCGGGTGCATTTATGAGCATTATCGGTCACAACGGATTGAACCAGGCAGTGAACGAACACCGTTTATTAAAGCCTTCTATCATTCTTAATTATCTTAACCTTTCAGTGAATGAAACGCTGCACAAAGCCACCGAAGGCACAGCGGTGCGCGATGGTATGGACATGGCATTGTGCAACTTTAACACCAAAACGCTGGAGCTGGAATATGCAGGTGCACACAATCCGCTGTTTATTATCAGCAAGGGCGAATTGATTGAATTGAAAGCCGACCGCATGGCAATCGGGCAATTTACAGATGAGCCTAAATCATTTTCTAATCACACGTATCAACTGCAGCCGGGCGATAGTTTTTATATGTTCTCGGATGGTATTGTTGACCAGTTTGGTGGTGCGAAAGGAAAGAAATTCAAGAAGGCTTCTTTACGCGAACTGCTGCAAACGCTCGGACATCTTCCAATGGAAGAACAGAAAGCACGCATACTTGCTCACTACAAACAATGGATGGGCAGCCACGAGCAGGTGGATGATATGTGTATTATAGGAGTGAAGGCGTAAGCGTCATTGCGAGCGAAGCGAAGCAATCTCCTAATTGAATATTATCAAGAGATTGCTTCGGGTGAAAAACCCTCGCAATGACGTTGTTACTTAATCGACTTTGCTGCCGGAGAATTTACAAACGCATCTTTCTTCTCCTCAAACATTTTTTTCAAACGAGCATTCAGTTCGTCTTGTTTGTAAGTGCCGGTAATCTGCACCAAACGCTGCAATACAGAAAAAGCAATACGGGGCTGCTTGCCGGTTCGCTGTGCAAATTCAAGCGGAAGAGAACTATAGTAATCCATTTCGCGGCTGTAAATATCTGCCATCTTCTCCGCTATTTTATTTGCTTTTTCATTTTCGCCAAAACGGTAGTAAGCTTCCATTAAAGGCAATGCCGAAAAATTAAACTCAATGGAAGAAGCAGGAATTTGTTCCAGACACTTATCAATTGTTTTTATGGCCTCTTCTTTTTTGCCCTCATCAAAGAGTGAGAAGGCAAGACGTGCAAACATATTGCGGTAGTTCATGCTCATCCGCACCGTTTCAGTTCCCTGATATACATTTGAATCAAGCATGTTTCCCCAGGCAAAAGTGTTCACCATGTTTTCGTACATTTTGTCGGAAGATACCGTTCCTGTTTGTCCGTCTCTTGGTGTATTTTTAACAGGAACCAGACGATAAGCAAAACCTTCCACACGGAAGTAATCCTGCAGATTCAGATACAAATCATCGCCTACAGTTACTGCAAAATAAATCGGGCGTTCCCAGTTATTGTTGGCTAAAATATCAAGCATCATCAGGTGATTGCGGGTGATATAATTATCCTGCACTTCCCACTCAATTGCTTTAACTAATCCGGCAGTATCGGCAATAGAAACAGTTCCGTTGCTCATTACTTTTGCAGAGTCAACAGGGATGCGGAATTTGTGGGTTGGTATGTAATTGAAATCACCGCCATTGGTTGCAATCTTGTATTCTTTGTCATCACGCGAAACAAAATCAATTACTTTTTTCAGGTCAACATAACCCGGAATATTGCGGTCAACAAGGGGAAGCTGTAATCTTCTGTCGCCTAATAATTTTTCTTCGCCAAGAGAAAACGGCAGCGGATCTGATTCATATGCTTTTCTGCGCAACTGGTCAATGTACCAGCTGGTATTGAAAAGACTGAGGTTAACAACGCGCACATCGGTGCGTATGCCTTCCACTTCCTGCGCATACCACAGCGGGAATGTATCATTATCACCGTTCGTGAAAATAATGGCGTTGGGTGCACACGTTTTTAAATAGTTGGCTGCAAGGTCGCGGGCTGCTGTTCTGTTGCTTCTGTCGTGATCATCCCAGCCATCTTTTGCCATCAGGTAAGGACCTGAAAGCCCCAATGCAACTCCAATTCCTGCTGCTGCAATAGCAGGACCTTTCTTTGAAATCCAGTCGTAAATAGCAGCAACCGAAAGTCCTATCCAGATGGCAAAGGCATAGAACGAACCTACATAGGCATAATCCCGTTCGCGCGGTTGATACGGATACTGATTCAGGTAAACCACAATGGCAACACCGGTGAGTATGAATAACAACATCACCACGAAAAAATCTTTTCTGTCTTTCATGAAATGACCTATTAAACCAATAATTCCAAGGAGAAAAGGAATCATGTAAAACTTGTTGTTGGCTTTGTTGGAAGTAATGGAAACAGGAAGATTATCCTGAGGACCAAGACGCCCTTCGTCAATAAATGGAATACCTGAAATCCAGTTGCCGTTGAGCAAATCACTTGCACCTGTTCCATCGGCACCATTGCCCTGCACATCGTTTTGACGTCCAGCAAAGTTCCACATAAAGTAGCGGAAATACATGTGACCGAGTTGATAGTCAACAAAGAAATTAATGTTCTCAGACATGGTTGGTTTGCGTTTGCCATCAGTTCCGCTCCAGTTTTTATACTCTGTTATATGATGCGCCTGATTACTGTACATACGCGGAAATATTCCGCTGTTGCGCGAATCATAAACGGGAATTGTTTTTTCTTCCACCACTTCATACTTGTCTTTTCCTTTGTGCCAAACCTTTCCGCCCTTTTCGGTCTTGGTCATTTTAGCGGTGAAGTAATGCCCTTTAAACAACGGACGATCGCCATATTGCTCACGATTGAGGTAGCTGATGAGGGCAAATACATTATCAGGATTACTTTCGTCCATTGGCGGATTGGCGTTGGAGCGAATGACAGAAAAGAAGTAGGCACTGTAACCAATCAACAAAAAGGTAAGCGCCAAAATGATGGTGTTGGCAATATGTTTCTGATGTTTTTGTGTGTACCAGATACCAAATACAATTGCTGAAATTAAGAGGATGAAATAGAACACCACTCCGCTGTTGAACGGCAAACCAAAACTGTTTACAAACAACAGTTCAAACAGAGAAGCCAGCTTTACCACTCCCGGTATAACACCGTATTGCACGCCCACCAGAATTAAAACGGAGACTCCGAGTGCAGCAATAAAACCCTGAATACTGAAATCGTATTTCTTGAAATAGTAAACAATAACCAACGCAGGAATGGCCAGCAAATTCAGTAAGTGGACACCGATTGACATACCCATCAAAAGGGCAATCAATATAATCCATCTGTCGGCATGAGGTTTATCGGCAACGCTTTCCCATTTCAATATTGCCCAGAAAACAATAGCGGTGAAAAACGATGACATGGCATATACTTCACCTTCTACTGCCGAGAACCAGAATGAATCGGAGAAGGTGTAAGCCAGTGCACCTACCACTCCGCTGCCTATTACGGCAATAATTCCGGGCATGGTAAATTCTCCGTTTTTGAAAATCATCTTCTTTGCAAAAGCGGTAATGCTCCAGAACAAAAACAAAATAGTAAAGGCACTTGCCAGTGCCGACATAATGTTTACCCATTTTGCCACTTGCGTAACATCATCACCGGCAAGCAGTGAGAAGAGGCGCGCTATCATCTGAAACATGGGAGCACCCGGCTCGTGACCTACCATGAGTTTGTAGGATGCAGAGATATATTCACCGCAATCCCACCAGCTTGCGGTAGGTTCAATGGTAGAAACGTAAACGAAGGCAGCAACGGCAAAGATGAGCCAGCCGGCTATGTTGTTGATGAGGTTATATTGTTTCAAGTGTTCAGGTTTTGTTTGAAGGCGAGCGAAAATAGGAATTATTATTTTGAGGTAGGGTGTTAAAGAATGTGAACGGTAAGCAGATAATGTGACAATAAAAAGCTCCCGCAGAAGCGGTATCTTTTAAATAACCTTGTTGCCATCCTTTTTAAAATCTGTACCAAATGCCTGATCCCATATTTTGGAGGTGAAACCAAAGCCTGCGTTGGGGTCTTTGTAATGATGAAGCATGTGGTGTTTTTTAATTGTTTGAAACAGTTTGTTTTTGTAGTTCAAATGATGAACAGCATAATGGCTCATGTCATAAATAATATATCCAATAACAAATCCTGAAAAAAACGGTGCTGCATACACACTTCCGAAAATGGCATAGCATGCATAATAGATAACCACTGCAAGCGGAATGCTGGCTCCGGGAGGCATTACCAATCGTCTTGAATCGCTTGGGAAATCATGGTGCACACCGTGCAGAATAAAATGAATTCGTTTTCCTGCTTTGCTGACAGGGTGATAATGAAAGACAAAACGGTGAAGTGTATATTCCATTATTGACCAGCAAAAAAGTCCGAATAGTAACAACGTAATAATGATTGTAAATGCAAGATTATAATTATAAACCGACTGGTACAAAAACCAACATACCACCGGAACATAAACAATAAGCACAATGCTGAAATGAACTCTTGAAAAATAATCGAAGAATTTATTTTCAAACATGGGAGGTGATAGATTTTTGTTGTGAACGAAGTGGCGCGGCATAGTGCTATTGGTTTTTACAGGCACGCCAAAAATAGATATTAATAGTTATGGAAGCTGTTTGTTGAAATTAGAGCCGCTATAAATATTTATCTACTTTTGAAAACTTCATGAAAACGCTTTCTTCCATCACTGATCCGGGGTTTGTTAAAAATGAGCACCCGGGTGTTTTGGATAGATTTTTTAGTTCGCTGATAAATGATGCGCGTGATCTTCCCTTTATTTATTTGTGTTTGCAGATTTTTTGTTTTGTAATTTCTCTTGCAGTTATTCTTTATACACCCTTACTGCAAGGATGGGCATGGAATGCAGGAGCCTTGGTTTATATACTTTCTGTGTTGCTTTATTTTATGGGTCCTTTTACCCTTATGCTTCACAATACCAGTCACAACGCACTTTTTCGCAGAACAAATGATTGGGCAAATAACATTATTCCCTGGGTTATAGGCCCTTTTTTCGGACAATCACCTGAAACCTATTTCAGCCACCATGTGGGTATGCACCATGCGGAAAATAATCTTAAAGATGATTGCAGCAGCACCATGCACTACCAACGCGACAGCTTTCGTGGTTTTATGCGCTATTATCTGGAATTCTTTTTCATAGGATTAATTGAACTGGCAAATTATTTCCACCGCAAAAAGCGCAAGAAGCTGATGAAAAAAGTAATACGAGGCGAAGCTTCTTTTTTTGTTTTATGTATTGCGCTCAGCTTTATAAACTGGCAGGCAACGCTTGTTGTTTTTATTATGCCGTTTATTCTTACCCGTTTTGCAATGATGGCAGGTAACTGGGGACAACATGCATTTATTGATGCCAGCGATAGCGGCAACAGTTACCTCAACAGCATTACCTGCATCAATTCGGGTTATAACAGAAAGTGCTTTAATGACGGTTACCACATTGGCCATCACTTATCACCCAAGATGCACTGGACCGATATGCCTGCTGATTTTATTGCCAACAACGCTGAGTATGGCCGGCAACGTGCCATTGTGTTTGAAGGAATTGATTTCTTTTTTATCTGGCTGCTGCTGATGCTGAAGCAATACAAGGTGCTCGCAAAACACTTTGTAAATATTGGTACTGTTTTTAAAAATGATGATGAAGTAGTTGCGTTTTTAAAAATCCGCACACGGAAAATTCTCTAAGCGTATAAGCAACGAGCGGGGCATCACACCTGCACTGTGTTACTGCAAATAAGTTTTCATCCACTGATTAATCTCACTGCTGAGTTGCGGGATGTTTACGTTTCGGACACCATAGATGTAATGGCCCGTATTTCGCAGAACGGTTGTGTCGGCAGGGGTTGCATTGGCTGCAAGGATATTGAACATACGCAGGCTTTGTTCTGCGGGTATCAGTTTATCTCTGTCTCCATTAATAAACAAAGTAGGCACTTTGCCGGGGTTAACTGCGGGACTGGCATCAGCACAAACCTGTGCATCGGTTGTGCCCAGAAAACGTTTTATAACAAAGTTAATAAAGTGGCGGTTCAGGTATTTTTGTAACAATGTATCACCAAGGTTGGTAGGGCCGGCTAAAGAAACCACTGCTTTTACCTGATGTGCAGGATCATATTTATGTGCAAACAACAGCGACAGATGTGCGCCAGCACTTACGCCTGCCAGTCCTATGTTGCCATTGCCTGTTTGCCATTCGGTGCTTTTGGTGCGCAGGTAATCAATGGCTGATTGTATATCATCCATCTGCGCATGAAAATCACCGCAGGCATAGCGGTAATTAATACATGCTACTGCAAAACCCTGTTGCACCAGGCCGTTTATAATTTCTGCAGGCCAGCTGTTTTATTACCTATTACCCAGGCGCCACCGTGTATTAAAATTATGGTGGGTGTATTTTCTTTGCGTGTTGCAGGCAGGTACACATCCATTTTATTGCGCTTGTGCGGACCATAGGCCTGGTTTAAATAATACTGTGCATTAACAATGCCCTGCTTGTCGGGTGTCATACCCAGCGAAAGAATACATACCGTAATAAGCAGAGCTAAGCGTTTCATTTCAGAGATGCCAAAATTAGTATTTCGGAAATGTACTTTGATTCTATCGGGATGCTTTAGGTTTTAAGTGCGAATACAGTAAATATTTTTCTGACATCTGTCAGGTTGAAAACTATTCCTTTTTGTTCAAAACTGAACCAAATGTAAGGTCATTAATTGCCGAAATTTACGGTCATAAAAAAAGCCCCTTGCGTGGGGCTTTTTAATAATAATGCGATGGCTGGTCGCTAGTCAGATGAACACTGCAACAAATCAGCGACTGAGAGAAAATGGTCTCATAAGCCAATTAGTATTTCAGTATAATCTGGCGGAAAGGGGTTTCAATAATGTGCATAACATGATTGAGCCCCTTTCCTCATTTAATGCATTGCAAAACTATGTAAGTCATTAAATGTTTTTACAAAAAATTTTACAAGAATATTAACAAAACCATGTTTGTGGCCTTGAAGATGTAGATTGATGACACGATATTACAAATGTTATTAGTTGGGCTATATTAATCTTGCCAACTAGTCAAAATACCATTTTCAATATATAAATAAGTTGAATTATAAATCCATTGTTCGTGCACACCCCAAGAACCAACGGTTTTATTTATATCATTCGGACTTCCCCAACTTTCAACTATCATTTCTTTTGTCATTCCAATCCAAATGGACTCATTATATATTCTCTCTCCGTTTACTTTCCCATATTTTTTTTGTAGTGATTCAATTTGTTCTTGCCTATTTTTTAGTAGTATCTCCTCCTTTGTTAACCTTGTTCGTTCTTGTATTATCGTTTCTACATCAGATGTAAATACAATACCTGACGTACCATTATAGTTTACTAAATAATACTTAAATGAATCTGGAGATTTATCATCATATCCTAATAATGTAAAATTTGGAGGAATTGTACCCAATTTAGTTGTCCAATTTCTTGTATCAAATATATCAGTTGAATTGATGGTTTTAATAACTACTCCATCCGCACTATTTTTTTTGGTAACTGTTTTAAATATTTCTTGATTTATATCTTTGATTTGTTTATCAATATTCTCTATTTGTTTGGATGCTTTTTCTTTTTCTTTTTCAAGACTATCCAAAGTTGATTGCAACTTTTCTGTATCCTGTGCAAACAGTGAAATAGGGGATATAAATAACAGAAATATAAATCTCATGTTTCTTTCAATTATATTAATAATTAAACTACAGTTTAATAAAGCAGATTTAGAGTTACAAAAGTTAATAATTCGCTTCAAATAATTCTCGTAAAGTCCTATTGTTTTTTAGTAGGTCTTCTCTAATTAATCTATTTTCAGCGCAATTTAAGTAAATGTGTTCATCTATTAACTTTAATATAAAAGGTAATGCTTTATCATATTTTTTCAAATCTACTTCATAGCGCTGTTTTGTTAAGTGTAATTCATATTTATTTGCAGCAATGAGATAATGTTTAATATTCTCCATTTCGTCAGGAAAATTATTTTTTAAATCTACTACGTTAACGAGTTTACCTCCTAGATTATCTGCAT
Source organism: Chitinophaga pinensis (assembly GCA_945870105.1). Lineage (GTDB taxonomy): Bacteria > Bacteroidota > Bacteroidia > SXHM01 > SXHM01 > SXHM01. The sequence continues at coordinate 18,844 of CAMBRL010000007.1, read as the reverse complement.
ATACACTAGTGTTCTTGTTATCTTCTCCTATTTTATCCTTTGTCAAATTCGGATCCTCTTGGATTTCTCCATTAGCATGTAGCTTAATTCCTAAGACTTCTAAGATCATCCTTCCTTTTGTTATAGAGCCAACAAAAACGCCTCTAAGAATTTGGTTATCATCAATAATCTTTTCATGATATTTAATTTTGTAAACATGATGAGAAAACATTGTTTCAATACTATAAGGCAGATGCTCTCTTAAATATTTGCCAATGTCAATTTTCATTATTTATTTTTATTAAACACTGAAATTTATATATCCTTCTCTCCTCCAAACCTACAAATTATCCTTGATAAACGTATCGTTCATAAATTTCCTCTTCCTCCTTATTTGCAATCATCAAAAATCTCCCTACATTAGCACCACGGTTTAGTAAACAGCACTAAACCCTTGCCGACCAAGTCTAGTGCGTTTCATCAAGTATCAGTTCCGGTTCTTTATTTATTTGTACGTTACATTAATTAACTGCTACATGTAGGCTTATAGCTTGCTGTACAGAGCAAGTTGTTATACAATCGTTCATTGAAACCGAGTTAACAGAGCAAGTAATCGTAATAAAAACATTTAACACGTTAAATTTTCTTCAACAAATAGCTTTAGCGGTTGAGCAGGTTAAAACAAAAACCTGCAACACGTTAAATTATTCTGAACAGATTACTTCTTCTGATGAGCAAGTTAATTTATAAAGCTATAACACGTTGAATTATTTCGAACAGATTACTTTGTCTGATGAACAAGTTATTTTATAAAGCTATAACACGTTAAATTATTACAAACAGATTACTTCGTCTGATTAATAAGTTATTTTATAAAGCTACAACACGTTAAATTTTTTTGAACAGATTACTTCACCTGATGAACAAGTTAATTCATAAACCTACAAAACGTTAAATTATTTTGAACAGATTACTTCGTCTGCTGAACAAGTTAATTCATAAAGCTACAACACGTTGCCGAAAAAAAACCAGGTTAAATCAGTTATTTCATCAAACAGTTTATGCTTTCGTTGAACTATAACTACTTATAAATCAATTTAACACAAGCCTATGCAGATTAAAAAAGTGCGTTGCAAAAGAGACTACCATTTTCTTAAACCCGGTAGTGTTGGCCTTGCCGTTTCTAAAATTAAGAGCGGAGTGTACAGTCACCCCGAACATTTTCCTCATCCTGACTTGACAGAAGAAGAATACGCAGACGTGATAAAAGAATATACAGACACATTCTCGGCCTACAAAGGACATAGAAATCCGATGTCTGCACTGCAAAGTAAATTAAAGAAACTGTTCAAAGCAACCGATTTGCTGGCTGATTATGTAGATAAGCGGGCTAATAACAATGCTGCTATTATTGAACTTGCTGGGTTTAAACCTACGCTGCAATATGTAGGAAGAAAAAATGTACCTGAACAATGCAAAGTAACCGTAAAAAGAGGCAGCAGCCGCGAGCTTCTAACCATTTGCCCCAAAGTAGAGAATGCTGATTCTTACGGAGCTATTTTAACAGACAAACCATTACCTCATGGAGTTTATGTTGAGAGCGGCAAATTGTTTTTTAGCGAAGTATCTGCTGCCTTGCATGACTCTGTTATTATTTTTGAACTTAACCGCACACGAAAAAAAGTATTCAGAAATCTGGAAGTAGGCGTTACTTATTACATTTATTACTGGGCCGGAAATGCTAAAGGGATTAGTCCGTTAAGTGAAGTGGTGCAGAAGAAGGTGATTGAGTAGACCCGTCATTGCGAAGGGCTTTTCGCCCTGAAGCAATCTCATAATAATAACCAGTAGTTCATACAGGAGATTGCTTCGTGCCTCGCAATGACGAACCAATTCCGTAATTTAGTCCCCGATGAAATCAACCCTTTTCTTTTGTTTCTTTCTTTCTGTCGTTTCAAGTTTGGCGCAATCAACCAAACTGGAATTAGGCATGAGGCGCAACACGGTACAAACTGTTATGGGCAGAGCTAAAATTGATTTGTATCAAAGTGATAAAACGGTTTATGCCTTTCACGACAGCGTTTTTTGCACCATTGATTTTGATGGTAATGAACAATGCAAAGGTTTTTACTGGTGGGCACAAAACGATACTGTATTGACTAAAACAATCCAGGAAAACGGATTTTTAATCCGCGACAGCATCACCTTTTATGCAAAAGATTTTTCAGGAGTATTGAAAAAAGATGCCAATACAAAAACACCTGTTTACCGTTTTATTGCTGCCCCGCCCGATACACTAACGCAAGTAAAAAAACCGCTTACGCTTACAGAACAAGCCCCGAAAGAAAAACCGTTTTACGGGTTTACAATTTTAGGTGCTAAGGTGTGGAAGAAGAAGGAGAAATAAAGTCATGCTGAGCCTGTCGAAGCATTTAGTAAACGACACTTCGACAAGCTCAGTGTGACAAAACCCACTAACATTTTTTAACAACCAACCATCCCGCATTCCCTTTATCTTTGTTCAGTAGAAACACACATACTTTAATTAAAGCCCAAAACTAATCTGTGTTAATCTGTGAAATCTGTGGTAAAAGAAAAGCAAACCTTCTCTAAAGACGAACGATTAAGCAGCCGCAAGCTTATTGAGCAAGTGGCAAAAGAAGGTAAATCATTTCTGGTGCATCCCTTTAAAGTAATTACACTGGAAGTCCCGACAGCTATCGGAACTGAAATAAAGTATCCCGCACAGGTAATGATGACTGCACCAAAGAAAAGATTTCCGCGCGCAGTAGACCGCAACCGCATAAAACGCCTGATGCGCGAAGCCTACCGTAAAAATAAACACACGCTTTACACAGCGCTGACTGAACAAAATAAAAAGCTGGCCATCATGCTTATTTACGTAGGTGCCGAGCTGCCCGAATATAAATTAGCAGAGGATAAAATAATTCTAATTTTACAACGTTTATCTAAGTATGAAACGCCTGCTCAGTAATTTTTTTATTTTTCTTATCCGCTTTTACAAGGCAGCCATTTCACCATTGCTGGGTGCTGCATGTCGCTACACACCTACCTGTTCGCAATACGGTGTTGAGGCGCTACAAAAACACGGTCCGTTCAAAGGATTGTGGCTTACCATTAAACGCGTTGTATCCTGTAATCCCTGGGGAGGACATGGATATGACCCGGTTCCCTAAACTATTTTAACAGATGAAAAGACTAAAAGATTTATCAATCAGAACTAAAGGACTTATTCTTGCAATCACCTTTTCGGGTATTGCATTTCTTAACTCGTCCTACGTTGACAACTACTTTGAGATAACCAAGAACCTCGATATTTTCGTTACGCTGTTCAAAGAACTCAACCTCTATTACGTTGACGAAACCAAGCCGGGCGACCTGATGAAAACAGGTATTGAAGGCATGTTGGAATCGCTGGATCCTTACACCAATTACATTCCTGAATCGGACATTGAAGATTTCCGTTTCATGCAAACCGGACAATACGGAGGCATTGGCGCACTCATCCGCACCAAAGAAAAAAAGATTTTAATTGCCGAACCGTATGAAAATTCACCTGCACAAAAAGCAGGACTGGAAGCGGGTGATGAAATTATTCAGGTGGACGGAAAATCAACCGAAGGAAAAAATACCGAAGACATCAGCAAGATTTTAAAAGGCCAACCTAACACAGAAGTGAAGTTGGTTGTAAAACGCGATGGCGTTGATAAGCCGATTGAAAAAACAATCATGCGCGAAGAGATAAAAGTAAAATCTGTTCCGCATTACGATATGTTGAACAATGAAGTGGGCTACATCAAACTCAACCAGTTCACCGATAAATGCACTGATGAAGTAGAAGCAGCTTTTAAAGAACTGAAAGAGAAAAAAGGAATGAAAGCGCTTGTATTGGATTTGCGCGGAAACCCGGGCGGACTGCTGAATGAAGCGGTAAGTCTTAGTAATCTCTTTGTTGAAAAAGGACAACTGGTAGTAAGCACAAAAGGAAAAGTAAAGGAGTGGGAAAAAACATACAAAGCTGCAAACACTCCATTAGATCTTGATATTCCGCTGGTGGTTTTGGTAAACAGCGGCTCGGCTTCTGCATCCGAAATTGTATCGGGTACTATTCAGGATCTTGACCGTGGAGTAATCATAGGACAACGTTCTTACGGAAAAGGTTTGGTGCAAACCACACGCCCGCTTTCTTACAACACACAACTGAAAGTTACTACCGCAAAATATTATATCCCCAGTGGCCGCTGCATACAGGCATTGGATTATGCTCATCGCAATGAAGATGGCAGCGTAGGCAAAGTTCCAGACTCGCTGATGAAACAGTTTTCAACTAAAAACGGACGCCCTGTTTTTGATGGTGGTGGCGTGTTACCCGATATAGTACTCGAAGCTGTTTCGTATTCACAGATTGTAAGAGCATTGAGTAATAAGAGTCTCATCTTTGATTTTACAACAAAGTATAAACGTGAGAACCCGACAATTGCTGCGGTAAAAGATTTTCAGATTACCGATGAAATCATGAATCAGTTCATTGCCTTTATTGCTGATAAAGAGTATGAATACTCTACCAAGAGCGAAGATGTAGTAAAAGCATTTAAAGAAACTGCAGAAAAGGAAAAATATTTTAAAGAAGTGGAAACGGAATACGAAGCACTGAAAGCAAAACTCAGTCACAATAAAACCGAAGACCTCGAAACATTTAAAGAAGAAATAAAAGACCTGATGAAATCAGAAATTGTATCGCGCTACTATTACCAGAAAGGCCGTGTGGAATCGTTGTTAGACAATGACCCTGACATTAAAGAAGCATTGAGTGTCTTGGCTGATAAAGCAAGATATACAGCACTGCTTGCAGCTCCGGTAAAGAAATAAATAGACAGTAATTCGTCACCCTGTCCGCCTAAGGCGGATCAGAGTATTTAGTATAAGATGCTGAAACAAGTTCAGCATGACGTTTAAACTTTAAACTAAAACAATTTGCAGCAAGCCCGGAAATATTTCGGTAATACAACTGAAACATTGCTGCTCATTTCACTGCTGTATACAGCAGCAGTAATGCCCTTTCAGAAGCAGGCTGTTCCTGTTTGGCCGGGTATTGCACTCATGGTTGCTGTCTGGTTATTTTCCGGAAATCTGAAAGCAAAATTTCAGTTAGTTCTTGCAAACGGAAATGCACTAATCTTTGCAGTGTTGTATCTCTTTTATTGTGCAGGTTTTTTCTATTCATCAAATACTGCATACGCACAAACCGATCTTTTACTTAAAGTTCCGTTGCTTCTTTTTCCGTTGGTAATTGCATCATCTACATTGAAGGGCAAAACAGATTTCATTCTTAAAACATTTTTGATTGCTGCATTACTTTCAGCCGTTGTTTGCGTTGTTCGTTCGGGCTATCTCACTTACACTACTGGCGAAAATTATTTTTATTACTACAAACTCTCCTGGTTTTTTCATGTGGGTCATTATGCTATGTATCTTGTATTCGCGGCTTTTGTAGCGTTGTATTTTTTATTCGGGGAAGAGAAAAATAATAGGAAAGCACTTTACATTGTTGCATTTCTTTTTTTAACCCTTGTAATTATATTGCTCTCTGCACGCGCTCAGATTGTTGCCTATTTTGTAGTAATAAGTTGTGGAGCAATTTTCTATTTGATTAAAAATGAAAACAGATTAAAAGGAGTACTCATTTTGTTTTCAGTATTGATAACAGGTGTTGTTTCTCTTTATTTTATTCCGGCAACCCGCCAACGCTTTCAGACTACACAAAATGAGCTGAACCACTTTTTAAATGATACAAATGCAGTAAACTATTCTTCTTACCTGCGTTTGGCTATCTGGCAAACAGGCGTAGAAGTTATTCGCGAACACCCACTCTCAGGCGTGGGTACTGGCGATGCAAAAGATGAACTGCTAAAAAAAGCACAACAAAATAATTACGATAGCATCGTTAAAAAAAACCTGAACTACCACAATCAGTTTATGCAGACATGGGCCGCCATCGGCCTGCCCGGCTTGTTTGCTTTGCTGTTCTCCATCATCATTGGAATTGCTCACGCTCTAAAGAAAAAACAATTTCTTGGCGCTGCATTTTTTACAGTTATTGCCATCAGCTTTTTTACCGAATCAATGTTAGAGCGACAGGCAGGCGTTATTTTCTATTCCTTTTTCAGTGCAATACTTATCTTCGCTGACAATGAATAAAATACTAGGGTTTATCAGGCCATATCATCCACAGGTTTATGTTGCCGCACTGGCAATGGCTGTTATTGGTATGCCGCTTTCCAAGGTGCTGATAAGCATTTCTATGATTGTATTGCTGGTCAACTGGCTGCTTGAAGGCGGGCTGAAAGAAAAATTTAATCTCTTTTTCAAAAATAAAATTGCAGTAGCACTTGCTTCGCTTTATCTGCTGCATCTCATCGGCTTACTCTGGACCACTGATTTTGCCTACGCGCTGAAAGACCTGAAAACAAAACTGCCTTTGCTGTTGCTTCCGCTCATTTTGTCAAGCACACCTGTTCTTTCCGAAAAAAAATTCAGAACGGTGTTACATATTTTTCTGTTTGCACTTTTCTGCGAAACCATGGTGGGAGTTTACAATCTGTATGGTTTTTCAGGCAAGATAGTAACCAACATGCGTGAAATGACTTCACATGTTTCACACATCCGTTTCAGTCTGATGTTATGTCTCGGAATATTTTCTGTTACATATCTTATTGAGAAATGGAAAGACGAATACAGTCAACAACAAAAAATCATGATGGGCTCACTTGCCCTGTGGTTTATGTTCTTCCTTTTTGTGTTGCAAAGCGCAAACGGGCTGATTATCTTTTTCATTTCATCGTTGTTCTCGGTTTTCTATGGCATTTTAAAAACAAATAACAAAGCATTAAAAATTTCATTTTTCTCTGTCATTATTCTTTCTGTTGTTGGTGCAGGTGTTTGGCTGGGCAGCGTTGTTAAGGATTTTTATCACGTTAATGAAGTGAATGTTGCTGAACTGGATTCCCTTACAGCACTTGGAAACCCTTATCAACACAAGATGAAGGATACACGAATAGAAAACGGAAACCGTGTAGGTGTTTATGTTTCATGGGAAGAACTGGAACAAGCCTGGAACAAACGAAGCGATTTAAAATTTGACGAGAAAGATAAAAACGGAAGCCTGGTTTGCTTCACACTCGAACGTTTTCTTACCTCAAAAGGCTACCGCAAAGATGCCGGAGGAGTTGCACGACTTTCAGATAAAGATATTGCTGCCATACAAAGCGGTGTTGCCAATTACCGCTATTTAGATAAACTGAGCTTCAGTGACAGGATTTATGAAATACTCTGGGAGTTTGAAGATTACCGCACAAAAGGAAACCCCAGCGGACACTCGGTTATGCAACGCTTTGAATACTGGAAAGCTGCGGTAAATATTATTAAAGAGAACAAATATTTTGGAGTTGGAACAGGAGATGTAGCGCTCTCTTATAAGGAGCAATACAATAAAACGAATTCACCATTGTCAGATAATTTCAGAAAGCGCGCACACAACCAATACCTTACCATTGCAGTTACCTTCGGTATCTTCGGATTGGTGTGGTTTCTGTTTTCACTTTTCTATCCTTTGGTTGCACACCATTTTCAACCGGGCTATATCTACTTCGTATTTTTGATTATTACGTTGCTTTCATTCATTAGCGAAGACACTTTGGAATCGCAGGCAGGTGTTACCTTTTTTGCGTTCTTCAATTCATTCTTTCTTTTCTGTAACACATTGTTGAAGGCAGATGAACATCCTTGAAATAAATACCGAAAAAACATGGCGAGGTGGCGAACGGCAAACGCTTTACACCGTGGAAGGTCTGTCAGAGAAAGGAATTAGCGTTTCTCTCTTATGTCTTCACAACAGCTTGCTGGCAATAAAAGCAAAACAAAGCGGAATCAAACTGATTGATGCAGGTTCTCAATCTGCAGTATTTTTTTATCTCGTTTTCAATGCAAATAAATACGATGTTATTCATGTGCAGAATTCAAAAGCACTGATATGGGTAGTGCTGTCAAAACTGTTTCATACTACACCGGTTGTTTACACACGGAGAGTTGATTTTGTACCCCAAGGCTTTTTCACGTTGTGGAAATACAAACAAATAAATAAAGTAGTTGCTATTTCGGAGGCAATACGCGCAATACTGAAAAGACAGGGAGTTCAACATGTTGAGGTTATTCCGTCTATGATAAAGCAACAACGGTTGAATCAAGAAAATGCAGCAAACACAATTCAACAATTAGGCTTTACAGGAAAGAAAATCATTGCTACCACTGCAGCTTTTGTTCCGCACAAAGACCCGTACACAATGGTTCGGACTATTGCAGCGTTGAAGAAATTGCGAACCGATTTTGTGTTTCTTCATTTTGGAGAAGGCGAATTAATGGAAGAAATAAAAGCGGAAGTTCAGAAACTGAACTTACAACAGGAGTATATTTTCATGGGCTTCAGAGAGGATGCTGAAGACTTCTTTTTAGTGATGGATGCATTTGTAATGAGTTCGCAGGAAGAAGGTTTGGGCAGCAGTGTGCTGGACGCTTTTCTTCACGGAGTGCCTGTGGTATCAACTGATGCAGGAGGATTAAAAGAAACGGTGGAAGGCCTCGGATTGCTTTCTTCTGTTAAGGATTTTAAATCGCTGGCAGCAAATATCGATCAGTTATTGAACGATGAAAGTTTGCGCAAATCACTTACAGCAAAAGCCCAACAATGTGTTGCAGAAAAATATTCTGTAGAAAAAAATATTCAGGAATACGTAAAACTATTTCATCAGATTGCTTCGCTTCGCTCGCAATGACGCTGATTATTTCTTCTTTGCTTTTTGTTGCGCCTGCGCTTGCTTGGTCATGTCTTCCAGTTTTTTCTGAAAGGTAGATTTGGTTACCGGTTTCTTTTTGTTCTCCTGCATTTTGGCGTGAATAGCATTTTCATCCACCATGTATTTGAACAAAAATTGTTGTCCGAACGTAACCATGTTGGCAAGGAAATAATAGTAACTTAGGCCTGAAGCATAGCTGTTAAAGAAACCAAGAAACATAATCGGCATCAGATACATAATCCATTTCATCTGCGCCATTTGCGGGTTGCTGCCTTGCAGGTCGCTGTTCATTTTGGTGTAGATGATGGTGGTAACAGTCATCAGCAACGTAAACAAACTCACGTGATCGCCATAGAACGGAATAGTGAATGGCAGATTGAAAATAGAATCGTAGCTCGATAAATCATCGGCCCACAAAAATGCTTTGTGACGTAACTCAATAGAAGCAGGAAAGAAGCGAAACAACGCAATCAAAATTGGCATCTGCAAAACCATAGGCAAACAACCGCCCAAGGGGTTTACTCCAGCTTTTTTATATAGCGCCATGGTAGCCTGTTGCTTTTCCATTGCATCTTTGTTTTCATACTGCTTGTTTAATTCGTCAATCTCCGGTTTCAGTACGCGCATTTTGGCAGTTGACATATAGGCTTTGTAAGTCAAAGGCAACAATCCGATTTTGAAAATGAGTGTGAGCAACAGAATAATAATTCCGTAGTTGGAAATAAATTGTCCAAGGAAATTAAAAACAGGAATTACCACAAACTTATTTACCCAACCAAAAATCCCCCAACCCAGCGGAACCAATTGTTCCATTCCAAGCTCATAGCTTTTCAGTGTGCTGTAGTGATTAGGAACAAAATAAAAAGAGAAGGAATTAGTTTCACTTGACTTCCCGCTGTAAGGCAACGTCAGCGAAGCAGAAAGTGTTTTCAGATTTCGGCTTGTCTCAGGTTCTTTGGTAACTTTTAAAGTAGGATTACTGAAACCATCTTTTGAAACCAACACCGAACTGAAAAACTGCTGTTTAAATGCAAACCATTTCAGTTTTTCCTCCAGTTTTTCTTCGTCATCTGAAGTAGGGGAGAGGTAATCATACTCCTCTTCAGTATTCATGTATTCAATGCTGGTTACGTTGGCTTCGTTCTCTCTGCTTTTTTCCATTTGAGCAGCCTTGTACGACCAGTCAAAAGCCAATTCTTTGGTGCCGGCAGCAATCATGCTCTGCCCGCCTGAAACGTTTACATCTACATCTACCACATAACTGTTACCTTTTAGTTTGTAAGCAAATTCAACATAGTTATTGTTTTCATCTGCAAGGCGCATAGCTACCGATGTAGTTTCATTTCCTTTTACAGAAGCTGAAGTTCCCTGTGGAGCAAAATAAAATTCTGAAGTGTTGATTTCTTTATTCTGACCAGGAAAACGCAGTGCAAAAACAGCGCTATCACCTTTGAATAAAATAACGGGAAGTGAATCGTAGGTTGTGTATTCTTTCAACTCAACAGAATAAATTTTTCCGCCTTTATTGCTCAGTGTTACTTTTATTTTTTCGTTTTCAAGTGTTGTAAATTGTTCTGTTCCCAGTGCACCTTTGTAAAACGAACCGAATAATTTTTTTGCAGTTTCATCGCGTAATGAATCTGGTAGTTGCTGAATTTTTTCAACGGTATCAGTAACAGCTTGTTTTATTTCTACGTGTTTTATTTTGCTGAGCGAATCAACCAGCGCAATTGAATCCTGTTTGTGCTTCATTGCTTTCAGTTCTTCTTCGTTGGGCATGGTCAGGTAACCATATCCTAATACGATGAGAAGAATTAAAAACATACCGATAAGCGAATTCCTGTCCATCATTTTTCCTGTAATTTTAAAAGCGCGCAAAGATAGTATTTTACAGGCTACTTTTTTTACCACTAAGTACACTAAGCTCACTTAGAAAAATATAGCTCGTATTATTAAGAATACCATGCTCACAAAAAAATTTAGTGTTCTTGTGCCCTTAGTGGTGAAGTAAAAAACCAAGCTATCTTTGCCCCCATGCAACTAAGTGTTTACTCTGACGACTATTTTATGCGCGAAGCCCTGAAAGAAGCGCAAAGGGCTTTTGATGCCGATGAAGTTCCTGTTGGCGCTATCGTAGTTTGCAACAACCAGATTATTGCCCGCGCACATAACCTTACCGAAACGCTGATCGATGTAACCGCTCATGCCGAAATGCAGGCCTTTACTTCTGCCGCCAATTTCCTGGGCGGAAAATACTTGGACGAGTGCACGCTCTACGTTACACTTGAACCCTGCATTATGTGTGCAGGTGCCTGTGGCTGGACTCAGCTTGGCAGATTAGTTTACGGAGCATTTGATAAACAGAAAGGTTATACTTCTGTGCAGGGGAAAATATTACACCAAAAAACCAAAATACTGCCCGGTATTCTGCACGAAGAATGTTCTGCGATTGTAAAGGAGTTTTTTAAGGGGAAGAGGTAGTAAACTTTCTACGCCTGCGCAGTAGGTCCTCCAAAGTTCATAGGAAGAACGTTAGGAGGATTTTCAGTAAAACGGATAACCCCGTGTTGCTGCTCAAACTTTTCAATATTGTCTTCCAACGCGTTTAATAAACGCTTGGCATGTTCAGGAGTAAGAACAATGCGTGATTTTACTTTGGCTTTAGGCACACCCGGCATCACACGGATAAAGTCAACCACAAATTCAGAAGTTGAATGCGTGATAATGGCAAGGTTTGAATATTGTCCTTCAGCAATTTCTTCGCTCAGTTCAATATTTATTTGTCCTTGTTGTGGATTTGGTTTTTGCTCTGCCATTTTATATGTAAGATTTAAAAAGTAAGATGTAATATTTTGATGGTTTACCCACCAAATATTACATCTTACATATTACTTATTACGTGCTTACTCTTCTACTTCCGCCTCTTGTTTAGCAGCCAGCAGTCTTTCGTACTCTTCTCTTGAGCCTACAACCAATTTATCGTATTCTCTCAAGCCTGTTCCGGCCGGTATCAGGTGTCCAACAATTACGTTTTCTTTAAGTCCTAATAAGCTATCTCTCTTACCTTTCACAGCAGCTTCGTTCAATACTTTTGTTGTTTCCTGGAACGATGCAGCAGACATCCAGCTTTCGGTTTGCAACGATGCTCTGGTAATACCTTGCAAAATCTGATTCGATGTTGCAGGAATTGCATCACGCGATTCAACCGTCTTCAAGTCTTTGCGTTTCAGCATAGAGTTTTCATCGCGCAGTTTACGTGCATTCAGAATTTGTCCTGCTTTCAATGTAGCCGAATCGCCTGGATCAATTACAACCTTTTTGTCAAAGATTTCATCGTTTTCCTGACCGAATTCAAGTTTGTTAACCAACTCTCTTTCCAGGAATGTAGTATCGCCCGGATCAACGATTTCAACCTTACGCATCATCTGACGAACAATCACTTCAAAGTGTTTGTCGTTGATTTTCACGCCTTGCAAACGGTAAACCTCTTGCACCTCGTTTACCAAATACTCCTGAACTTTAGTAGGTCCTTTAATCGCAAGAATGTCAGAAGGAGTAATAGCTCCATCGCTCAGGGCATCGCCTGCGCGGATAAAGTCGTTCTCCTGAACCAGAATGTGTTTAGATAAAGAAACAAGATATTTTTTAATCTCACCTGTTCTTGATTCAACAACCACCTCACGGTTACCGCGTTTAATTTTTCCGAAAGTAACAATACCATCTATTTCCGATACAACCGCAGGGTTAGATGGATTACGTGCCTCGAATAACTCCGTTACCCTTGGCAGACCACCCGTGATATCACCCGATTTTCCAGTTGCACGTGGAATTTTTACAAGAATTGTTCCTGCAGGAATTGTTTTTCCTTCCTCGATAACAACGTGTGCACCAACAGGGATGTTGTAGTTACGCATCACCTCTTTATCTTTTCCAACAATCTGGATAACCGGATTTTTGGTTTTATCTCTGCTGTCGATAATTACTTTTTCACTGAAACCGGTTTGCTCATCCGACTCAAGACGGAAAGTAATACCTTCCTCAATCTGATCGAACTTCACTTTACCCGGTAATTCAGAAATGATAACCGCGTTGAACGGATCCCATTTGCAGATAAGTTGTCCTTTCTCTACTTTGTCTCCTGCTTTAATATAAAGCTCAGAACCATAAGGGATATTGGCAGTTGACAGAACGATGCGTGTGTTCACATCAATGATGCGAAGCTCTGCAGAACGACCTGTTACAACATCATATTTACCTTCAGGACTTGGTACAGTACGGAGCTCGTCAATCTCAGTAACACCGCCATATTTAGCCTCAATTTTTGATTCCTGAGTTACGTTACCCGCAACACCACCCACGTGGAAGGTTCTCAATGTAAGCTGTGTTCCCGGCTCACCGATTGACTGTGCAGCAATTACGCCCACAGCTTCACCTTTCTGAACCATTCTGCCTGATGCAAGACTGCGACCATAGCATTTGGTACAAACACCTTTTTTAGATTCGCAAGTCAATACCGAACGTATCTCAACCGATTCAATCGGTGAATCTTCAATGATTTGTGCATACTCTTCAACGATTTCCTGTCCGGCACTTACAATCTGTTTGCCTGTAAGCGGGTGAAAAACATCGTGAACCGAAGTGCGACCAAGAACGCGGTCATATAATGATTCTACGATCTCTTCGTTGTTTTTCAAAGGAGTTGCAATCAGTCCGCGTAATGTTCCGCAATCTTCATCAGAAATAATAACGTCCTGTGATACGTCAACCAACCTACGTGTTAAGTAACCCGCATCGGCAGTTTTCAAAGCCGTATCGGCAAGACCTTTACGTGCACCGTGTGTTGAAATGAAATACTCAAGGATCGAAAGACCTTCCTTAAAGTTAGAAAGGATAGGGTTCTCGATAATCTCCTGTGAAGAAGCTCCTGATTTTTGTGGCTTCGCCATCAAACCTCTCATTCCTGAAAGCTGACGGATCTGCTCTTTAGAACCCCTTGCACCTGAGTCAAGCATCATGTACACAGAGTTAAATCCTTGCTTGTCGCTGATGAGTTTATCCATCAGGGTTTTTGTAAGCTTAGAGTTAGTATGTGTCCAGATGTCAATAATCTGGTTGTAACGCTCGTTGTTGGTAATAACCCCCATGTTGTAATTCTCCATTACCTCGTCAACCTGTTTGTTGGCAGCAGCAATAAGAATTTCTTTTTCAGGTGGAACAATTACATCACCAAGGTTAAATGAAAGACCGCCTTTGAAAGCCATCTTAAATCCAAGTCCTTTAATATCATCCAGGAATTGAGCAGTAGCGCCCATTCCGGTTTCTTTCATGATATTTCCGATGATATCGCGCAATGATTTTTTAGTCAACAGTTCGTTGATATAACCAACCTGCTCAGGAACTACTTTGTTGAACAATACGCGTCCAACAGTAGTCTCAATCAGCTTGGTAACCAATTCTCCGTTTTCTTTCACTTTAGCTCTTACTTTAATAAAAGCATGGATATCAGCTTTGCCTTCATTGTTAGCAATAGTAACTTCTTCCGCAGAATAGAAGGTCATGCCTTCACCTTTTACGGTTCTTGCTTTATCGCTCTTGTAGCCTTTGGTCATGTAGTACAGACCCAACACCATGTCCTGAGAAGGAACCGTGATAGGCGCACCGTTAGCAGGGTTCAAAATGTTGTGTGAAGCAAGCATCAATAGTTGGGCTTCCAAAACGGCAGCATTGCCAAGTGGCAAATGCACCGCCATCTGGTCACCGTCAAAGTCAGCGTTAAAGGCTGTACAAACCAACGGATGCAACTGGATAGCTTTTCCTTCAATCAGTTTTGGCTGGAAAGCCTGAATACCTAATCTGTGTAGTGTTGGGGCACGGTTCAGAAGAACAGGATGTCCTTTCAATACGTTCTCCAAAATATCCCAAACAATCGGGTCTTTCCGGTCAACAATCTTCTTTGCAGATTTTACAGTTTTTACAATACCCCTCTCCAGCATTTTGCGGATGATGAATGGTTTGTAAAGCTCTGCAGCCATATCTTTTGGCAGACCACACTCATGCAGTTTCAATTCTGGTCCAACGACAATTACCGAACGGGCAGAGTAGTCAACACGTTTTCCTAACAGGTTCTGACGGAAACGTCCTTGTTTACCTTTCAATGAATCTGAAAGTGATTTCAGTGCACGGTTTGAATCAGTTTTAACCGCGTTTGATTTACGTGAGTTGTCCAGCAATGAATCAACCGCTTCCTGCAACATACGTTTCTCGTTACGCAAGATAACTTCAGGCGCTTTGATCTCAATCAAACGTTTCAAACGGTTGTTACGGATAATAACGCGTCTGTATAAGTCATTCAAATCCGAAGTAGCGAAACGACCGCCATCCAATGGAACGAGTGGGCGCAGTTCCGGTGGAATAACAGGAATAACTTTCACAATCATCCACTCGGGTTTGTTATCAATATTTTGCAATGAACCACGGAAGCCTTCCACAACCTGAAGACGTTTTAACGCCTCATTTTTACGTTGTTGTGAAGTTTCAGTGTTTGCTTTGTGACGCAGGTCAAAAGAAAGTTCATCAAGGTTGATGCGGCTCAGCAACATGTGCAAAGCATCAGCTCCCATTTTAGCAATAAACTTGCTTGGGTCTGTATCATCTAAATGTTGGTTGTCTTTCGGAAGTTTATCCAGAATATCTAAGTATTCATCTTCTGTTAAGAAATCCAATTGTTTTAATGGTTCCCCGGCAGAGTTATTAGCAATACCCGGTGCGATTACCACATATCTTTCGTAGTAGATAATGGTGTCAAGCTTCTTTGTAGGAAGACCTAACAAATAACCGATTTTGTTTGGAAGTGAACGGAAATACCAGATGTGAACAACAGGCACAATCAGTTGAATGTGGCCCATACGTTCTCTTCTAACTTTTTTCTCGGTTACTTCCACACCGCAACGGTCGCAGATAATGCCTTTGTAACGGATACGTTTGTATTTACCGCAGTGGCACTCCCAGTCTTTTACAGGACCGAAAATACGTTCGCAGAACAAACCATCACGCTCAGGTTTATATGTCCTGTAGTTAATGGTTTCAGGTTTCAGAACCTCACCTCTTGATTGCTCCAGAATTGACTCCGGAGAGGCAAGGCTGATAGTAATTCTGGTGAAATTACTTTTAATTTTTGTTTCTTTTTTGTAAGCCATTTTTGAATTTGGATTATTAAATGGTTTCTTCTTTTCTGTGTTACCCGGAAAAAGCTCATTGAACTTTTTCCGGGATTACAGATTAATTTAGTCAAGCGTGATATTCAGACCAAGTCCTCTCAACTCGTGCAACAATACGTTGAACGATTCAGGGATACCCGGAGAAGGCATCGGATCACCTTTCACAATCGCTTCATAAGCTTTTGCTCTTCCGATTACGTCATCCGATTTGATGGTCAAAATCTCCTGCAGAATGTTGGCTGCACCGAATGCCTCAAGTGCCCAAACCTCCATCTCTCCAAAACGCTGACCTCCGAACTGAGCTTTACCGCCCAATGGTTGTTGCGTAATCAGTGAGTATGGACCGATAGAACGTGCGTGCATCTTATCGTCCACCATGTGTCCGAGTTTCAGCATGTAGATAATTCCAACGGTTGCCGGCTGGTCAAATTTCTCACCGGTTCCTCCATCATACAGGTAGGTTCTTCCGTATTCGGGAAGTCCTGCTTCCTGTGTGTATTTCAGGATTTCATCATTCGTAGCTCCGTCAAAAATAGGGGTAGAAAATTTCACACCTAATTTTTGTCCTGCCCATGCAAGAACGGTCTCATAAATCTGACCAAGGTTCATACGCGAAGGTACACCCAGCGGATTCAATACAATGTCAACAGGTGTTCCGTCTTCAAGGAATGGCATATCTTCTTCACGAACAATACGCGCTACAATTCCCTTGTTTCCGTGACGACCAGCCATTTTATCACCCACTTTCAGTTTACGTTTTTTAGCAATGTAAACTTTAGCCAACTGAACAATACCGGCAGGTAATTCATCACCGATAGTAATCGCAAACTTTTTACGTTTGTAAATACCCATCAGGTCATTTGCCTTAATAGTGTAGTTGTGCAACAGGATTTTAATCTTGTCGTTGGTTTCTTTGTCAGTTGTCCATCCGCTCGGGCTGATGTCGTTATAGTTGATAGAACCCAATAACTTCTGTGTGAATTTGGTTCCTTTAGGAATTACAACTTCTCTGAAGTTTGTTGAAACGTTCTGTGCTTTTTTGCCATCAACCAGGTCAAACAGTTTGTCAACTAATTTCTGTTTTAGTTTAATTGACTCCTTTTCGAACTCATCATCAACTTTGGTCAACAATCCTTTTTCTTCAGATTTTGATTTTTTGTCTTTGATAATTCTTGAGAACAATTTTTTGTCGATTACCACACCTTTCAATGATGGGGGCGCCTTAAGCGATGCATCTTTCACATCACCGGCTTTGTCACCAAAGATGGCTCTTAACAGTTTTTCCTCAGGTGAAGGATCAGTTTCTCCTTTTGGAGTAATTTTCCCGATAAGAATATCACCTGCTTTTACTTCAGCACCGATGCGTATCAAACCGTTTTCATCTAAATCTTTGGTTGCTTCTTCACTTACGTTAGGAATATCAGAAGTTAACTCTTCCAATCCGCGTTTTGTGTCGCGCACTTCCAGTGAATACTCGTCAATGTGAACTGAAGTGAAAATATCTTCTTTCGCTACGCGCTCAGAAATTACAATCGCATCCTCAAAGTTATATCCTTTCCATGGCATGAATGCCACTTTCAGGTTACGACCTAAAGCAAGCTCACCTTTTTGAGTTGCATAACCTTCGCAAAGTACTTGTCCTTTAAAAACTTTTTCGCCTTTTACAACGATTGGTTTCAGATTGATAGAAGTATTCTGGTTGGTTTTGCGGAATTTGATAAGCTGGTATGTGCGAACATCATCTTCAAAGCTCAACAGCTTTTCGTCATCAGTTCTGCTGTAACGGATAGTTATAGTTTCAGCATCTACATACTCAACAACTCCATCACCTTCTGCGTTAAACAACACACGTGAATCGCTGGCTACTCTTGCTTCAAGCCCTGTTCCTACAATAGGAGCTTCAGGGCGCATCAGCGGAACAGCCTGGCGCATCATATTTGATCCCATCAGTGCACGGTTGGCATCGTCATGCTCCAAAAATGGAATTAACGAAGCAGCAATCGATGCAATCTGGTTAGGTGCAACGTCCATCAAGGTTAGTTTTTCAGGCTCCACTAGCGGGAAGTCACCTTCAAAACGTGCTTTGATTTTCTTGCTCAGGAAATTTCCTTTTTCATCAAAAGGAGCATTTGCCTGTGCTATTGTATTTTTTTCTTCTTCCTCAGCACTCAGGTAAATCACCGCTTCTTTCACATTCACTTTTCCGTCTGTTACTTTACGGTAAGGAGTTTCAATGAAACCAAGGTGATTGATTTTCGCGTAAACGCACAAAGAAGAGATAAGTCCGATGTTTGGTCCCTCAGGAGTTTCAATCGTACAAAGTCTTCCGTAGTGCGTAAAGTGAACGTCACGAACCTCGAAACCGGCACGCTCACGTGAAAGACCTCCTGGGCCAAGGGCAGATAACCTACGCTTGTGAGTAATCTCAGCCAACGGATTTGTTTGATCCATGAACTGTGAAAGCTGGTTGGTTCCGAAGAATGAATTGATAACGGAAGATAAAGTCTTCGCGTTAATCAAGTCTGTAGGAGTGAACACCTCGTTATCACGAACGTTCATACGCTCACGGATTGTTCTTGCCATACGTGCAAGACCAACTCCAAACTGAGAATATAATTGCTCGCCAACGGTACGAACCCTACGATTACTTAAGTGGTCAATATCATCCACAATCGCTTTTGAATTGATAAGCTGGATGAGGTATTTTATGATCTGAATAATGTCAGGCTTGGTGAGGACTTTTGTGTCCGCAGGCGTGTCCATATTCAGTTTTTTGTT
>CAMBRL010000006.1 GCA_945870105.1 Chitinophaga pinensis | reverse complement strand
CCAGATTGCTCAATGTTTTGTGTATGAAATTAACGCCAGCGATTACATTGTTTTTGATTTTCGTGATACGCTGAACATCTACCGTGGCGAAAAACCGGTGGAAACAAAAATGGTAACCGTAAGCGGAAAAATTTATTCATCGCTTTATGCTACTATGGAAGCCAACAACATTAACCTTGGTCTTGCAATGGAACTTTCAACTATCTACGCATGGACGGTTGACTTTTACAAAATTCAGAAAGGAGATTATTTCAAAGTTATTTACGAAGAAAAATTTGTAGACGGACATTCCATTGGTGTAGGTCGCATTCATGCTGCTTTATTCAACAATGACGGCAAAGACTTCTATTCTTTTTGGAGCGACATAAAAGGAGCAACAGGCTATTACGATGAAAACGGTGAGAGCCTAAAAAAACTATTTCTGAAAGCACCGTTGAAATTTTCACGCATCAGTTCTTCCTTTTCAGCAAAACGTTTACATCCTGTTTTAAAAGTAAATCGTCCGCATTTAGGGACTGATTATGCAGCGCCTACTGGAACACCAATCATGGCAACTGCCGATGGTAAAGTGATTGCCGCAGCTTATACAGCCGGCAATGGAAACTATGTGAAAATAAAACATAACGGAACTTATACAACACAGTATTTGCACATGAGCAAAATTGCAAAGGGTATTAAAGATGGTTCACGGGTAAGACAGGGAGATGTAATTGGTTATGTGGGCAGCACAGGTCTTGCAACCGGCCCTCACGTTTGCTATCGATTCTGGAAAAACGGAAAACAGGTTGACCCTAAAAAAGATGTGGTTTCACAACCTGCCGATCCTATTAATAAAGCCCATCTTGGCCAATACAAAAACCGCGTAAAAGAACTGCGCGGAAAATTAGACACCGAAAAGGTTTCTGCACGCGAAAGCTGATTAAATTTCAGCAAAGTATTACTTTCGCTTGTTCAGAATAAATCCCATGAAAAATATTACCGTTATAGGCGCGGGTCTTGTTGGCTCACTTCTTTCCATATACCTCGCAAAGCGCGGGCATAAAGTTCAAATCTTTGAACGCAGACCTGATATGCGCAAAGAAAAAATTGTTGCAGGCCGAAGCATCAACCTTGCTCTTAGCGACCGAGGATGGAAAGGTCTGGAAGGAGTTGGCATTGCAGATGAAATCCGCAAAATTGCAATTCCCATGCATGGTCGAATCATTCACGACACACAAGGCAAAACCAATTTTCAACCTTATGGAAAAGAAGGACAGGCAATTTATTCTGTGTCGCGTGGCGATTTGAATAAAAAGCTGATGGATTTGGCGGAAGAACAAAACGGCACGCAGATTTTTTTCAGCCAGCGTTGCGTAGATGTTGATCTTGAAAATGCAACTGCATTATTTGCAGATGAAAATGGCAACACAAACAAAAATACTTCCGACATGATTTTCGGCACGGATGGCGCTTATTCTGAGTTACGCCACCGCATGATGTTTACCGACCGCTTTGATTACTCGCAGGATTATCTGAAAGAAGGCTATAAAGAATTGAACATTCCTCCTGCTGCAAACGGAGATTGGAGAATGGAGAAAAATGCACTGCACATCTGGCCTCGCGGTAAGTTCATGTTGATTGCTCTTCCCAATTTTGATGGCAGTTTTACCTGCACTTTATTTTTCCCGTTTGAAGGCGAGTATTCTTTTTCATCACTCGACACAAAAGAAAAAATGCTCGACTTCTTCAATAAAACTTTTCCAGATGCTGTGGAACTGATGCCAACATTGGAACACGACTATTTTCACAACCCTACTTCATCTTTAGCAATCATGCGTTGCTTTCCCTGGAGCTATAAAGACAAAGCAATGTTATTGGGCGATGCTGCTCATGCTATAGTTCCGTTCTACGGACAAGGCATGAATTGCGGCTTTGAGGATTGCACAGTGTTAGAACAAATTATGCAGGAAGAAAATGACTGGCAAACAATTTTCAAAAAATTTGAAACCTCCCGTAAACCTAATAGCGATGCCATTGCAGAACTTGCTTTGCAAAATTTTATTGAAATGCGAGATTTGGTTGCAGACGAAAAATTTGTGCTGCGCAAAAAAATTGAAGCAAAATTATCAGCTGAGTTTCCTGATAAATGGTTGCCTCTTTACAGCATGGTAACCTTCAGCGATATTCCATATTCAACTGCATGGAATGAAGGAAAACGACAAGAGGCTCTTATGCAACAAGTGATGAAAATTCCGGGAATTGAAAATAGCTGGAACACAGATGAAGGGTTTAAACAAATTGCAAAAACGGTTTTAGGATGAAGGAAGAAAGACTTACCACTAAGTTCTTAATGTTTTTTTTGAGTGCTCTAAGTGTTCTTAGTGGTGGGTTAAACGCGCAGGAAACAGCCAAAATCTCCGGCATAGTAAAAGGCGTTCCGCCTCAAAGCATTATGTTCAAACAAGACCTGCATTATTTGAACATAAAACCTGATTTAAAAGAAGTGTTGTTGGATGGCAGTGATTTCGTTTCCGAAATAAAAATTGCTCAAGCCGGTCCGGTTGAATTCCAGTGCAATGATGAAGCGCTTCAGCTTTTTGTTGAACCCGGAGATGATTTTTCGATTGAGTTCATTGTTGGCAGTATCAACAAAGGCACAACGTTTAAAGGCAAAGGCTCATTGCACAATCAATTTCTGTATGAGTTTTATAACACTTTTAAAATTGAATATGATACGGCAGAGACGAAAGCAAAAATTCTTGGAGTAACAAGTATTGATGAGTTTGAAATTGCTCTTTATAACAGTCGCAAAAAGCAAAATGATTTTTATAAAAACTATAAGGAGAAAGAAAATTTTTCTCCTGCTTTTAAATTGTTTGTTGAAAATCTCATTCGTTACAATTATCTGGGCAGCCTTGTTTCCTTTCCTATTATGCGAGGGAATAACAGCGCCAATACAGTAGTTGGTGCTTTGCCCGAAATTATGTTGAGTGAAGTTACTGCTGAAGACGGAAAAAATCCAACAGCTATGCAAGGCAGATATTACCGCTTGTTCGTTTATTACTACTCCATTTATACTGCATCTAAAAATAATGGCTTTAATAAATTCACTGATCAGGGAACTTCGCTGGAAGCAAAGTATAAAGCAGCTCGTGATTTTTTTGAGACCAAAGCATTCACGTATTTTCTTGCAAAATTTATGTTAGAGCATTGTGGGAAAATTCCGCAAACTCCTTTGAAAAGAGTTTACAATGTGCTTGCAACGGAAGAAAAAGAAGGATTTTATTCTTCCCTTATTAATGAACGATGTGGAGATGCATTGAATGCAGAAGTTAAAAAAGAAGACAAACAGTCAGCACCGATTCTGGTTGGACAAAAACCTGCACCAACAGGTTTCACAGCTAAAACATTGGAAGGCAAAACCATTTCACTGGATGACTTTAAAGGCAAAGTGGTTTATATAGATTTTTGGGCTAGCTGGTGCGGACCATGCCGTCAGCAATTTCCATTTGCGAAAGAGTTGCAAGAAAAGTTTACAGCTAAAGAAAAAAAGAAAATAGTTTTTCTCTATATCTCAATTGATGAGAATGAAGAATCGTGGAGAAGCGCAATAGAGAAAATGGAGATTCATGGCTATCATACTATTTCACCCGGAAATTGGAGTTCCGAAGCTTGCAAATTTTTTAAGATTAGCAGTATTCCCCGTTATATGTTGATTGATAAGTCTGGAAAAATTGCGAATGAAAATGCGCCCCGCCCCGGAGATGAAATCATTTATGATGACATCATTCAATTGCTGAACCAATAATGGCTTACCCCCTCCTTTTGGAGAGGGCAGGATGAGGTCACTTTAATTGAATTCCTCTTACTTCCACCATCATCAGTTCCTCAAGTGTCATACTCATAAGAACTTTAATCTCCCTTATGGTTTTCCAATCGGCTGCCGATAATCCTGCAATTGTATTTGGCTTCATGTTTTTGTTTTTTGTTTTCATTAGTAATTGAATTAATTATCCATCTTAACGGGTACATGAAAAATAGTGTTCCAAAACTTCGATTAACGACTGAAAAAATGAATTTCTATAGAATTAAATACATTTACCCCCATATAATATTATATGAAAACTATTATTAATAAAATCCTTGCCCTGCTTCTCTTTACTTCAGCAGTAGTTGCTCAACCAACAGATTATTCAACCTATGTTGATCCTTTTATTGGAACCGGGGGACACGGACATACTTTTCCGGGTGTAACTGTTCCATTTGGCATGATGCAGCTTAGTCCGGATACACGCTTGAGCGGATGGGATGGTTGCTCGGGCTACCATAATTCCGATAACAGGATTTATGGATTTTCGCACACTCACCTAAGCGGAACTGGTGCATCGGATTACTGTGATATTTTGTTGATGCCTACAACAGGCAAGCCACAGTTTAGCAACAAAAAATATTCTTCCCTTTTTTCAAAAAAAAATGAGAAAGCAGAAGCTGGTTATTACTCCGTTGTGCTGGATAAGAATAATATAAAAGTTGAGCTTGCTGCCACTACGCGCACTGGTTTACATAAATACACTTTTCCTAAATCATCTTCAGCAAATGTGATTCTGGACCTTACACATCGCGATCGAGTAAAGGATAGCGATATTACTATAAATGGCAATACAGAGATTGCCGGCAAGCGTATCAGTGACAACTGGGCCAATAACCAGATATTGTATTTCGTGATTCAGTTTTCAAAACCATTCGTGCGCTCGCAAAAAATAGGTACACTTAAAGCATCCGTAAGTTTTGAAACAGAAGAAGGGGAAGTGATTTATGCAAAAATCGGCATGTCGGCAGTTAGTGTTGAGGGTGCGCGAAAAAATCTGGAAGCAGAACAGACAGGATTTGATTTAGAAAAATTGAAAAGTGATGCAAAAGCTGCATGGAACAGGGAACTCAGCAAAATTGAAATTGAAGCAAAAGATGATAAAGTGATGCGCACCTTTTACACCGCACTTTACCATTGCATGATTGCACCCAATGTTTACCAGGATGTTGACGGCAAATACCGCGGACGCGATTTTGAAATTCATGAAACCAAAGACTTCACGTATTACACTGTTTTCTCGCTGTGGGATACCTATCGTGCTTTGCATCCTTTGCTAACGCTTATTGACAAAAAGCGAACATCTGATTTTATAAATACATTTAATAAAGAGTTTGAAGAAGGGGGTCGCTTGCCGGTGTGGGAACTCTCCAGTTGCGAAACATGGTGTATGATTGGCTATCATGCGGTGCCCGTAATCTGGGAAGCGTATTCAAAAGGAGTAACCGGTTTTGATGCAAATAAAGCGTATGAAGCCATGAAATTTTCAGCCATGGAAGACAAGAATGCCTTGAAAGGCTATAAGGCAAATGGTTATATAAAATACATGGACGATGGACAAAGTGTTTCGCGCACACTGGAATATGCCTATGATGATTGGTGTATTGCACAAATGGCAAAACAATTAGGTAAAGAAGAAGACTACAACTATTTTATCAAACGTGCACAGTATTACAAAAATGCGTTTGATGCTTCCACCGGTTTCATGCGTCCGCGTAACGATGGTTTTCTTTCGCCATTTGACCCGTTTGAAGTCAATCATCATTACACCGAAGGAAACTCATGGCAATATTCTTTTTACGTTCCGCAGGATTTATCGGGGCAAATGCAATTGCTTGGAGGAAAGGAAAAACTGGCTGCCTTTTTAGATTCATTGTTTAGCGCTTCTACTAAACTTACCGGTCATAAACAACCGGATATAACAGGATTGATTGGACAATATGTTCATGGCAATGAGCCCAGCCATCAGATTGCCTATGAATATAATTATGCCGGACAGCCTTGGAAAACACAGGCAATGGTGCGCAGAATTATGAATGAAATGTATCGCGACCAGCCCGATGGTTTGGCAGGTAATGAAGATTGCGGACAAATGAGTGCGTGGTATATTTTCAGTGCGTTGGGATTTTATCCTGTTTGTCCGGGTAGTTCTCAATATGCAATTGGTTCACCGCTAGTGGATAAAGCAATTATTCATATGGAAGATGGTAAATCATTTTCAATCAAGACAAATAATAACAATGCTCAAAACGTTTACATTAACTCAGCAAAATTAAATGGAAAAGAGTACACAAAAAGTTTCCTGACGTTTGATGATATCATCAAAGGCGGAACGCTTGAACTGGAAATGAATAATGCACCCAACACAAAATGGGGAAGCGATGAAAGTGATGTTCCGGTTACGAAGATTGAGAATTAAAGTAGTTTCACTATGGTTGCAATCTCTTGTTGAGAGGTATGTTTTGTCCTGAAAATTTGACTTTAAAGATGATCACGAAAGGTGATCTATGAAACGCTTCTCTTCAAAATTTATTTTTCCAAGGTCAGTGTATAATCCCATTTTTGGGTGGCATCAACAACATAGCTGTAAGTAGCAACTTGTTTGTTTGCTTCATTCAACACTCTTGTCCATGTCATGTCGGGCTCGCTCGTGCGGTCTATAGTGATTTGCTGAGCATTTGCCTCCCAAATAAAATTACTGTTTTGCGGATATACCGTTCCTGCTATTGAATAGCTGTAATCCTGCTTACCCGTTCCGTTGCTGTTGAAATTAATGGTGCCTGTTGGATTATTATCTACCGGATATGCAACCGGAATGTTATTCAGGTAATAGACGCCTTCAACTTTGGTAACATCCCATGTGCCATATAAAGCGGGGTCTAAATCTTCCTGCTTTTTGCAGGCGTTGGAAAGAATTGAAATTGAAAACAAAAAGAAAAATGCTTTTTTCATAGTGATAAATTAGTAGGTTAAAAATAATTATACGCGCTCCACCACAGTAGCAATTCCCATTCCACCGCCAACACAAAGCGTAACAACACCTGTTTGTTTTCCGCTGCGTTCCAGCTCATCAACTAAGGTGCCCACTAGCATTGCGCCTGTTGCGCCCAGCGGATGCCCCATAGCAATGGCTCCACCGTTTACATTTACTTTATCAGCAGAAACATTTAGTTCTTCCATAAAGCGCATAGGAACTGCGGCAAAGGCTTCGTTCACTTCAAATAAGTCAATGTCTGAAACGTTCATCCCAGCTTTTTTCAAAGCTTTTAATGTAGCGGGAACTGGCCCTAACAACATAATAGTTGGCTCAGCACCAACCACTGCAAACGAGCGAATTTTTGCTCTCGGTTTTAAACCTAATTGTTCACCCATTGCTTTGCTGCCGATTAATACCAAAGCAGCACCATCAACAATGGCAGAAGAATTTCCGGCATGGTGAACGTGACGCATCGTTTCCACTTCAGGATAACGTTGTATAGCTAATGCATCAAAACCACCGTATTGTCCCATTTGCTCAAACGAAGGATTCAGTTTTGCCAAGGTATCAATGGTGGTGTCGGGACGAATCATTTCATCTTTATCAGTAACCGTTAAACCGTTTACATCTTTTACAGCAACTACCGAACGGCTGAAACGATTTTCTTCCCATGATTTTGCTGCTCTGCGATGCGAAACACTTGCAAATTCATCCAGACTTTTCCGGTCGTAACCATATTTAGTTGCAATCAAATCAGCAGAAATTCCCTGCGGAACTATTTTGTATTTTGTAATAACATCAGGATTTGTAAACAAAGCACCGCCATCCGAACCCATGGGAACGCGTGACATTGATTCAACACCACCTGCAACAAGCATATCCACTTGTCCGCTCATAACATAAGCGGCAGCCTGATTTACTGCTTCCAGGCCTGATGCACAAAAGCGGTTTAATGTTACACCTGCTGTAATATTATCATACCCCGAAGCTATGGCTGCAGTTTTAGCAATGTCTGCACCTTGTTCACCAACAGGAGTTACGCAACCGATAATTGCATCTTCCACAAATTTTGTGTCAAGGTTATTACGTTCGCGAATGGCTTTAAAAACAGTAGTCAGCAATTCAAGAGGTTGTACATCGTAAAGGCTTCCGTCTTTTTTCCCTTTTCCGCGTGGTGTGCGCACTGCATCGTATATATAAGCTTCCATTTAAATTGATAATGATTAATTGATGATTGAAGGAGTAAAAGTAGTTTATGTTTTTTAAATTGTTTTCTTACTGAATGAGTTCATGATGATTTTCACGCTTCAGTTTCCAGCGGTTGTGCGACCACAGCCAGTTTGCAGGGTTTGCGCGGATAATGCTTTCCAGTTTTTGTGCATAGGCTTTTGTAAGGCTGCCGGGCTTGTCCGAATTGGCTTCAAGCAATGAAAGGTAAACAACATAATATCCTCTTTTCACACGCTGTATGTCCAGATAAATAACAGGAAATTTATTGACGGTTGCATATTTTTCCATGCCATGCAAAAAGGCTGTGTCCTGATTCAGAAACCGAATCCAGAAACTTTTATCCGCATCTTTTCGCGAAGGACTTTGGTCGGAGATTAAAATGTAAGCGCAGGGAATATCGCGGTTCTCAGCAAATGCTTTTGCTGTTTCAAAAATTGAAATCAGATGCATTCCCCAGGCAGCACGAGATTTTTTAAAATATTCATCAATCGGTTTATTGGTAAGTGGTTTGTAAAAGCCAAGCGTTTTATGCTGCACCTGTAAACTGGATGAAAGTACGCCCCATTCCCAATTTGTATAGTGGCTGCCAACAGTGATTATGCTTTGATTGGCATTAAAGTAATGTGTTAAAATTTCAGTGTTTATAAGTCGATAACGTTTCACCAGTTCTTCCTTGTTCATAGAAAGTCCCTTCAATCCTTCCAGAAATATATCGCAGAAATTGCGGTAAAAATCTTTGGTGATTTGTTTGATTTCCTTTTCTGTTTTTTCAGGAAAAGAATTTATCAGATTTTTTTCAATCACTTTTTTCCGATAGCCAATCACATAATAAAACAGGTAGAATAATCCATCTGAAATAACATAGAGCACAGGAAATGGAATTAGCGAGAATAAAGCCTCGGTTGCTCTGAAAATATAGTAGATAATTAGCTGCATTGCAGCAAAGCTAATATAAATCAGGAAGAAGATTTAAGCCTTAATTTTTCTACTTTTGTGCGAGACATGAATCAGAATTTAGATCCCAACAGCGAAAGCCAGTTACCTATTGACAAGGAAATAGAAAGAGCCTTGCGTCCTGTTGATTTTGGTGAGTTTGCCGGACAGGAAAGTGTTGTTGAAAATCTGAAAATATTTGTGAAAGCAGCCCGTCAGCGTGGCGAATCGCTTGACCATGTTCTATTGCACGGTCCTCCTGGTTTGGGAAAAACAACATTGGCTCACATCATCGCAAATGATTTAGGAGTTAACATCCGAATCACATCCGGTCCTGTGCTTGACAAGCCGGGCGACCTTGCAGGCCTGCTTACCAACTTACAACCGAATGATGTTTTGTTCATTGATGAGATACATCGCCTTAGCCCGATTGTGGAAGAGTATCTGTATTCAGCAATGGAAGATTACCGCATTGATATAATGATTGAAAGCGGTCCTAATGCCCGCTCGGTGCAGATTAAATTAAACCCGTTTACCCTGGTGGGAGCAACAACTCGTTCGGGTTTGCTCACTGCTCCTTTGCGCGCCCGTTTCGGAATTAATTCACGTTTGCAATACTATGATGCAAAAGTTCTGAAAGGTATTATCATCCGCTCTTCCGATATTCTTGAAGTAAAAATTGATGATAAAGCAGCCGATGAAATTGCACGCAGAAGCCGCGGCACACCCCGTATTGCGAATGCACTGCTGCGGAGGGTTCGCGACTTTGCACAGATAAAAGGTAACGGAAACATTGATCTGGAAATTTCTAAATATTCACTCAACGCATTGAATGTGGATGCACACGGTCTGGATGAAATGGATAATAAAATTCTCAGCACCATCATTGACAAATTCAAAGGCGGTCCTGTTGGCATTACAACTATTGCAACTGCCGTTGGTGAGGAAGCAGGCACCATTGAAGAAGTATATGAACCCTTTCTGATTATGCAGGGTTACTTGCACCGCACCCCTCGCGGAAGGCAGGCAACAGAACTTGCTTACAAGCATCTCGGAAAAATATTTTCACCCAATTCGGGAACTTTATTTGAAGGCGAATAACCATACCCAACTTATAAAAACCGAAGCCACACGCCTCGGTTTTTTTCATTGCGGAATTTCAAAAGCAGATTTTTTAGAAGAGGAAGCACCTTTGTTGGAACAATGGCTCAAAGACAATCGCCATGGGCAAATGAAGTACATGGAGAATTATTTTGACAAACGTCTTGACCCGCGTTTGTTGGTTCCGGGTGCTAAGTCGGTGGTGTCGCTGTTGTTGAATTATTTTCCGGAGGAAACGTCTCGTCATGCTGAACTTGTTTCAGCATCTTCAAGCCAGACCCTGAAACAAGTTCAGGGTGACGGTGACGGGAAGCCGAAGATCTCCAAATACGCTTACGGCAAAGATTACCATTTCGTTATCAAAGAAAAACTGAAAGAGTTAGTAGAGTTTATCCGAACCAACATCGGTGATGTAAACGGAAGAGTATTTGTTGATTCTGCACCTGTGATGGATAAAGCCTGGGCAAAGAAAAGTGGTTTGGGATGGGTTGGCAAAAATTCCAACATCATCAATAAACAACAAGGTTCTTTCTTCTTTATTGCAGAATTGATTATTGATTTAGACCTGGAATATGATTCTCCCGTTGCTGACCATTGCGGAACGTGCACACGCTGTATTGATGCTTGTCCCACAGATGCAATTGTGCAGCCTTATGTGGTTGACGGAAGCAAATGCATTTCGTATTTCACCATTGAGCTAAAAGAAAATACACCACCCGAAATGAAAAACAAATTTCAGGACTGGGCTTTTGGCTGTGACATCTGTCAGGATGTTTGTCCTTGGGACAGATTTTCAAAACCGCATAATGAACCACATTTTAAACGCAATGAAGAGATGCTGAATATGAGCCGCAAAGACTGGGAAGAAATGACCGAAGAAGTCTTTCGGAAGTTATTTAAAGACTCGCCATTGAAGAGGGCAGGGTTTGAGAAGATGATGGATAACATAAAAGCCCTTTAAAAAGGGCTTTTATGTCTTATAGTCTTTATTTGCTTTTGCGCTTGCGCTCGTTCTCGTCAAGATAAATCTTACGCAAACGAATTGACTTAGGAGTTACTTCCACATACTCATCTTCCTGAATATACTCCATTGCTTCTTCCAAAGAAAACTTACGTGCAGGTGCAATTCTCACTTTTGCATCAGTGCCCGAAGCACGCATGTTGGTCAATTTTTTCTCAGTCATGATATTGATAACCAAATCATCCATACGGTTGTTTTCACCGATGATTCTTCCGCCATACACTTCATCGCCCGGATCAACAAAGAAGAAACCTCTGTCTTGCAATTTATCAATAGAGTAAGATGTTGAAACACCATTTCCCATTGAAATCAATACTCCGTTAATTCTTCCCGGGATATCGCCTTTCCAGGGCTCATAGCTTTTGAAACGGTGCGCCATAATAGCTTCACCTGCTGTTGCTGTAAGAATATTGTTTCTTAAACCAATCAAACCTCTTGAAGGGATCTGAAATTCCATGTGAATTAAATCACCTTTTGGTTCCATCACTAATAAGTCGCCTTTTTTCTGACTTACTAATTCAATAACCTTTCCGGTTGTGTTTTCAGGAGTGTCAATTGTTAATGTCTCAACAGGCTCATGCTTTCTTCCGTCAATTTCTTTGATGATAACCTGTGGCTGTCCAACTTGTAACTCATATCCTTCGCGTCTCATGGTTTCAATTAAGATAGACAAGTGAAGAATTCCGCGGCCGTAAACAATATGTGTATCGGGCGAGCCGGTTTCTTCCACTTTCAGGGCAAGGTTCTTTTCTATTTCTTTATAAAGTCTTTCTTTGATGTGGCGTGATGTTACAAACTTGCCTTCTTTACCATAAAAAGGTGAGTTGTTGATGGTGAACAACATGCTCATGGTTGGCTCATCAACGCTGATAGGCTTTAACCCTTCAGGATTTTCAAAGTCAGCAATGGTATCACCGATTTCGAATCCCTCTATCCCGCTTACGGCACAAATATCTCCGGCTTCCACTTCGCTTACTTTCAGCTTGCCGAGACCATCAAAAATGTAAAGCTCTTTTATTCTGGTCTTCACAATTTTGCCGTCACGTTTTACCAACGAAATAGGCATGTTCTCTTTCACCGTTCCGCGCAGAATACGCCCGATAGCAATCCTTCCTACAAAAGAAGAATAGTCCAGTGAAGTGATCATCAATTGCAAACTGCCTTCCAGTGTTTTTGGCTCAGGAATGTGTTGAACGATGCAATCCAGTAAGGGAATAATATTTTCAGTCTGCTCTTTGTAAGTTGTATTCATCCAGCCCTGTTTTGAAGAGCCGTAAATGGTAGGGAAATTCAATTGATCGTCATTGGCTTCCAGGTTAAAGAATAGCTCATAAACGTTCTCCTGCACCTCATCAGGACGGCAGTTTGGTTTATCTACTTTATTGATAACCACAATAGCTTTCAAGCCCAATGAAATTGCTTTTTGCAACACAAAACGGGTTTGCGGCATAGGCCCCTCAAAGGCATCTACCAGCAACAGCACACCGTCAGCCATGTTCAATACACGCTCTACCTCGCCTCCAAAGTCAGCGTGGCCGGGGGTGTCAATGATATTAATCTTGGTTCCGTTATATTGAACCGAAACGTTTTTGGCAAGAATGGTAATTCCTCTTTCGCGCTCTAAATCGTTGTTGTCAAGGATCAATTCACCGCTTTCCTGATTATCGCGGAACAGTTTGCATTGATGTAAAATCTTGTCAACAAGGGTCGTTTTTCCATGGTCAACGTGGGCAATAATGGCAATATTTCTGATGTTCTTCATGTAGGGCTTAAAAATTTGAGGGTGCAAAAGTAGTCTTTAAAAGGACTTTATAGCTATAAAGGGTGTAACTAAATTATTAATGTGGTGACCTCAGCCTATTATCCTCTCCACCTCATCCAAACCTCACCCTCTTATCCCTCTCTCATCAGCACAGGCTGGCTCGATGTCCACCGGACATCGCCCACATCGCCCTTGCGGGTATCTTCTCCTTGAAAAAAGGAGAAGGGAAGCGGCAAGTAATTGTTTGTTGAGGGACGATCATGTACGTTGCTATAAAGAAGGTAGTTGTTCGTTTAATAAACAGAGAAAGAAATGAGGAAGAGCTGTTTTATTGTGTGACAGTGATGCACGGACGTGAGTGCGCGAGGCAATGACGGGAGTGAGCGATGAACTGATGACAGTGAGCGAGGCGCTGACGGGTGGAAGCGAGGCATTGACGGGAGTGAGCGATGAATTGATGACGGTGAGCGAGGCGTTGACGGGTGGAAGCGAGGCATTGACGGGAGCGAGCAATGAAATGACGGGTGTGAGCGAGGCATTGATGACAGGAAGCGAGGCGTTGACGATGGTGAGCGATGAAATGAGGGGTGGAAGCGAGGCGTTGATGAGCGGAAGGGATGAAATGACGGGTGTGAGCGGGGTTATAAATGGTTGATTTGGAGAAAGGATGGAAGTTGGAGGAGGGAGGTTGGAGCAATAAAAAAGGAGCGCACCCGCGCTCCTTTTTTGTTACACACAATTGATGGGCTAGGGTTGAGGTACGTTCCGCATTTTATTTACTTTCACGCCCCTAAAATACCCTGATATACTATGAACAAAACCCGCCTCGAAGCTTTCAGCGATGGAGTAATAGCCATTATTATTACCATCATGGTATTGGAAATAAAAATACCACATGAGGCAACTATGCAAGCTTTGCTTGCGCTTACTCCCGTTTTCATCAGCTATGTGCTGAGCTTTCTGATGGTAGCTATTTACTGGGGCAACCATCACCATCTGTTGCATACTGTTCGACATGTTACGCCAAAAATAATCTGGGCCAATATGGGCTTGCTGTTCTCCCTTTCGCTCGTTCCCTTCACCACCGGCTGGATGGGCGAAAACCATTTTGCCGAGCTTACTGTTGCCCTTTATGCTGTTAACCATTTGTTCTGCGGCTTTATGGCTTTTCTTCTGCAAAATGCCATTCTCGACCACCTCACCGAAAAAAACAAATTGATGGAAGCAATTCTCAAAACCAAAAAGAAATCAATGATAACAGTGGCAATCTATTTAGTTGCCATTCCTGTTGCATTTTATTATCCTGTTGTATCAGTTGCGCTCATTGGTGTCTCTGCTGTTATGTGGGCTATACCCGATAAAAACGTGGAGCGTGCGCTGATGGAAGCGGAAGAGTAAAACAATCCTCCGCGTCTTTGCGCCTCTGCGGTGAAAAAAACTATTTTTACCAACCAAACCGATATGAAAAAAGTTCTCCTCTTTCTTCTTGTTGCTCTGCTGCTGCTTGCTGCTGTTCTTATTTTCAGAACACTTTCCTTTCATTCAAAGCAAATAAAAGTGGAGGCTGTTCAGCTTTACAAAACCGATGATGCAGTCATACAACGCCTGAGCCAGGCCATACAATTCAAAACCGTTTCGTATCAGGATTCAGGAAAGATGGACACCAGCGCTTTCAATGGTCTGCATCGTTTTCTTCAACACTCTTTTCCCTTAATTGATTCGCTCTTAACGCTTGAAAAAATAAATACCTACAGTTTGTTATACAAATGGCGGGGAAGTAATCCTGAACTGAAACCGATATTGCTTATGGCGCATCAGGATGTGGTACCCGTTGACCCGCTTACACTTCCCGGATGGGAGCATCCTCCTTTTGAGGGTGTGGTAAAAGATGGTTTTGTTTTCGGTCGCGGTGCATTGGATATCAAGAGCGGCATCACAGGCGAGATGGAAGCGGTGGAATATTTATTGCGCGAAGGTTTTAAACCCGAGCGAACCGTTTATCTTGCCTACGGACATGATGAGGAAATAGGAGGGAGGCAGGGCGCACTTCAGATTGCAAACCATCTGCAGCAACAAAATGTGGAACTGGAATATGTGCTGGATGAAGGTGGTTCCATCATCAGCGGTATTGTGCCCGGAATTGAAAAACCTGTTGCCATCATCGGTATTGCCGAGAAAGGATATGTAAGTCTGGAATTGAGCGTGGAAGAAGAAGGCGGACATAGTTCCATGCCTCCAAAACAAAGCGCAATCGGTATATTAAGTGCAGCCATAACAAAGCTGGAGACACATCCTTTCCCCACTAAAATGGATGGCCCCGGTGCTGTTATGTTTGATTACGTAGGCCCTGAAATGGCTTTCGGAATGCGTTTGGTTTTTGCCAACCGCTGGTTGTTTGGTCCTGTTATTGAAAGTCAGCTCGACAAGAAAAATTCTACACGCGCTACCATGCACACTACAACTGCAGCTACTATTTTCAATAGCGGTGAAAAAGAAAATGTGTTGCCCATTAAAGCAAAAGCCGTTGTCAATTTTCGCATCATGCCGGGCGATAGTGTGCAGGGTGTTATAGATTACGTGAAAAGAGTTATCAATGATGAGCGAATAAAAATAACAACCACCAGTCAGGATCCCGATGAACCATCAGGTGTTTCAGACCTTAGCTCCTCAGCTTTTGGTGTTATTCATAAAACAACAGCAGAAATTTTTCCCGATGTATTGGTAGCACCTTACTTAGTATTGGGCGCAACCGATTCAAAACATTACAAGAACATCACAAAAAATATTTTCCGCTTTGAACCAACGCGTTTAGATGATGCAGACCTTAAACGCATTCACGGAACAGACGAACGTATTTCAATAGAGAGTTACAAAGAGACCATCAGCTTTTATATTCAGTTAATTAAAAATTCAAATGAATAACCAAGCGTCATGCTGAACTTGTTTCAGCATCTCAATTAACAGACCCTGAAACAAGTTCAGGGTGACGAACTAAAAAATCAAACAAATGAAAAACCTACTTCTTTTTTTACCACTTGCACTTCTCCTCTCCTGCAAAGAACAAGCTAAGCAACCCGAAACCACTGCAACAGCACCCACCCAAGCCGGCTGGACAAAACCTGCTATTTATTCTCTGGATGCACCCACCACGTATTATGATGATCTGGAAGACACCGATTTTACAGACTACTCCAAATTGATTTATGAAATTTTCGAGCAGGTATATGCTGGCAAATTGCAGGCTTATAATTTTATGGACGGAACTCCTTTAAGTATTGACGATGTAAAAAAGGCTTCCAATTTTACAGATACAGTTTCTGTTGAAAATCCCGAAACCGAAGTATTGGAAACAAAAATAGTTCAGAACGAACTGGACAAAAACATCATTTCAATAAAGTTGAAAGAGACCTGGCATTTCAACAAAGAAACCTTGCAGTTAGAGAAACGTGTATTGGGCGCGGCACCCCGCATGGCAGTGGTTGATCCCGAAACCGGACAAATCAAAGGTTACACTCCCATCTTCTGGGTGTTCTTTGATAAACAAGCCGAAGAACAATTTAAAAAGCAGTTTAATTCATGAAGCATTTTATCTCTTGCCTCTTACTTCTTGTTTCCTGTTTCTGCGTAGCTCAGAATTCATTCAAAGTAATTCCCCTCGGTGTAAAAGGTGGACTGGATGAAGGCAATCTCTCTGCTTACCTTGTCGCACCTGAAGGTTCTGATACATACGTTTGCCTGGATGCCGGAACAATTTACAACGGAGTGGAGAAAGCAATTGCTGCTAAATCAGTTAAAGGCGATGTGCAATCCTTTATAAAAAACAACATCAAAGCCTACCTGATTTCTCACGCGCACCTTGATCATGTTTCAGGGCTTGTTCTCAATTCAGTTGATGATACCACCAAAAATATTTATGGACTTCCCTTCACGCTCGACTATTTGCAGAAACATTATTTCAACTGGAAAAGCTGGCCAAACTTCGGCAGCGATGGTGACAGTCCTGCACTTAAAAAATATCAGTACAAGTTTTTAGCACCCGGTGCTGAAACCAAAATTGAAAACACTGCTCTTTCTGCAAAAACGTTTCCGTTAAGTCATTCTGCTCCTTACCAGAGTTCAGCATTTTTACTGCGTAATAACGATAACTACATTTTATATTTTGGTGACACCGGGGCAGATGAATTAGAGAAATCCAATCGTATGGAAAGTGTCTGGAAAGAGATTGCACCTTTAATGAAAGAGAGAAAACTGAAAGCAATTTTTCTGGAAGTTTCTTATCCCGATGAACAAGCGGATAATAAACTTTACGGACACCTTACTCCCAAATGGCTGATGAAAGAGATGGAAACACTTGCAAAACTTGCAGGGAAAGATGCCATGAAAGAATTAAATGTAATCATCACACACATAAAGCCATCGGGCAAAAATGAAGAAATTATTAAGAAACAGTTAAGCGAACAGAACAAATACAAACTGAACTTTATCTTCGCGGAGCAAGGTGTGCTGTATAATTTTTAAAAATGAAACGTCACCCTGAACTTGTTTCAGGGTCTTGTCATCAGCACAAGCTGGCTCAATGTCCCCCAGACATTGCCCAGATGCTGAAACAAGTTCAGCATGACTAGCAAAAAAACAAATAACATGAAAAAACTTCTATTCTCATTAATTGTCATTTATCATTTATCAATTGTCAATTCTTCCGCACAGGTAACCCTTTACATCACTGATTTTGGTGCGGTAGGTGACGGAGCAACCATCAATACGTTAGCCATTCAATCTGCAATAGACAGTTGCAATGAAGCGGGTGGAGGAGAAGTGGTAGTTCCGTCAGGAACATTTATCAGTGGCACCGTTTTTCTGAAAAGCAATGTATTGTTAAACCTTGCTGATGGCGCAACCTTAAAAGGCAGTGGTGACCCGACACAGTATCCCGAAATTGAATCGCAGGTACATGGTATGGCTGATGGCTACCGCAAGCGTTCACTGATTTATGCAGAGAATGAAAATCATATCGGCATCATCGGAGAAGGAACCTTAGACGGAAACAGTTTCGCTTCAGCATTTATCCTTAATTCCAGTCAGCGTGTTTTTGGAGTACGTTTTATTTCATGTGTAAATGTTCGCTATGAAAACATCACCATGAAGAATTCTTCGTTCTGGATGATGCACAATTTAAATTGTGATACGTTGTTGATGTCGGGTTTAACAATCAATAATGCAGGTGTAGGTAATAACGATGGAATTGCTTTTGACGGTTGTCGCTATGTGCGAATTCACGATTGTACAGTGGAAAGTTTTGATGATGCCATGGTGATGAAAACAACAAGCATGAGTGAGCTGCACGATGTTGAAGTCTGGAACTGTTCGTTCTCAAGTCTGGCGCGTGTTATAAAAATAGGAACAGAAACAATCGGAGACATTAGTAATATTCACATCCACGATTGCATTGTTACTGAAGGAGGATTGGGTCAGCCCGGTGAAATAGGAATCAACATTGCCAGCATTGATGGTGCGCATGTTGACAGTGTGGTGATTGAAAACATTACAGTTTCAGGCGTGCAGATTCCTATTGTTGTTCGTTTAGGTAACAGCAACAGACAATACATAGACACACTTCCACCGCTACCTGCAGGAAGTTTTGAAAACATCTGGCTCAGAAATATTTCGGGCGAAGGATTAAATAACTTGCCGTGTCACATCACCGGAATTCCTAATCACAGTTTAGAAAACATTCATCTCGAAAATATTTCGTTTACTGTGCCCGGTGGTTCAGCAGCAGTGGATTCAAATTATGTAGTTCCCGAAAATATTGCTGACCGTCCTGAATTTGATTTATTTGGAAATACATTGCCCGCTTACGGAATTTATTTCCGTCACGTAAATGGACTAACATTAGACAGTGTTTGTTTTACACCACTGCAAAGCGATGCACGCGCCATGATCTGGATTGACGATCTTCAGAATATGACCTTTAATGATGTTTGTCAGTCGCCTGTGTTCGGAGCAATTGAAGACAAGAGATTGCAGAATTCTTTACACTTGATTTATGATTCACAGAACTCATTATTGGAAATAAAAAATCCTGAGCGAGGACAACTGAGTATTTATGGGATTGATGGCAGATTGATTTACTTAAAAAATACAGACACAGAAAATTCTCCTCTCAATACTTCTATTCTCCCATTTGCTTGGAAGTTTGAATCAGCAAAAGGGAATTTAAAAGCAGGTAAAGTTTGGATGAAGAAGTAGTCTCACCCCTAACCCCTCTCCAAAAGGAGAGGCGAACTTGATAAACCCTCTGCGAACTTTGCGCAAACTTTGCGTTCTTTGCGGTTAAATCTTAAAGCATAAACGTATGTACGGAGAACTGAAAAATCATCTTGAAACAGAACTGGAAACTATCCGCAATTCAGGATTATTTAAAAAAGAAAGAATAATAGAATCCCAGCAGGGCGCGGAAATCAGCGTGGGAGGGAAAACGGTAATTAATTTCTGCGCTAACAACTACCTCGGGCTTTCAAGTCACCCTAAAGTTATTCAGGCAGCAAAAGATATTTTGGACACACGCGGTTACGGAATGTCATCTGTGCGCTTTATCTGCGGTACTCAGGATATACATAAAACGCTGGAAAAAAAAATTTCTGATTTTCTGGGAACAGAAGACACCATTTTATATGCAGCAGCCTTTGATGCAAATGGTGGCGTATTTGAACCGTTGTTTGGTGAAGAAGATGCTATCATTTCTGATGAGTTGAACCATGCTTCTATTATTGATGGTGTTCGTTTGTGCAAGGCTCAACGCTATCGTTATAAGAACAATGATATGGCTGATCTGGAAGCGCAATTGAAAAAGGCACAGGCACAGCGCTTCCGAATCATTGTTACGGATGGTGCTTTCTCCATGGATGGATTTTTAGCAAAACTGGATGAGGTATGTGCCCTTGCAGAAAAATACAATGCGCTGGTGATGGTGGATGATAGTCACTGTACAGGCTTTGTTGGAAAAACAGGAAGAGGAACACACGAACATTGTGGTGTGATGGGAAAAGTGGATATCATTACCGGAACTTTGGGTAAAGCC
Source organism: Chitinophaga pinensis (assembly GCA_945870105.1). Lineage (GTDB taxonomy): Bacteria > Bacteroidota > Bacteroidia > SXHM01 > SXHM01 > SXHM01. The sequence continues at coordinate 34,815 of CAMBRL010000006.1, read as the reverse complement.
CTTGGCGGTGCGATGGGCGGCTTTACTTCCGGCAGAAAAGAAATTATTGAAATGCTGCGTCAACGTTCACGACCTTATTTGTTTTCAAACTCGCTTGCACCATCTATTGTTGGTGCAGCCACCGCAGTTTTTGATTTGCTGAGTGAGACAACTACACTCCGTGATAAGTTGATGGACAACACCGCCTACTTCCGCAAAGCTATGACAGCAGCAGGTTTCGATATACGCGAAGGAATTCATCCCATCGTTCCTATCATGCTGTATGATGCAAAAATTGCACAGGTCTTTGCCGATAAATTATTGACAGAAGGAATTTATGTAATCGGTTTTTTCTTCCCTGTTGTGCCGAAAGAGAAAGCACGTATCCGTGTGCAGATTTCTGCGGGACATGAAAGAGAACATTTGGATAAAGCGATTGCTGCGTTTACTAAAGTGGGGAAAGAGTTGGGAGTCTTGAAGTAATACTACTTCCGTTCACCAGTGTAATCTGAGTGATAAACTCTGAAGCTGCTGATAACTTCATTGTCTTCATCAATCAGACTAAGCGTTACATAGTTGTTCTCAACAATGTCCACACGTCCGAAAGCATTTTTGAAATTCAGATTGCCTAAGCCATTGCCGCCCTGGTTCCAGACTTCATCCTGCATCTGATACATCATGGTTCCGTTGCCCACTAAATTCAGGAAATAAGCGAGGTAAGTTCCGGTAACACTTAACCCACTTGCGTTCATTTCAGGAAGTCCGGCATTGGCTCCGTCATCCATCACATTGTTGTGTGTATCACCGCTGATTACAATTACATCTTTGATGTTTTCTTGTTTTATAAAAGCAAGAAAATTTTCCTGCTCTTTTGGAAAACCTGCAAAATACGATGCAAAACCGGTGGCCATGTGAAAGCCGTTATATCCTTTTGCCTGTATTTTCTGAATCTTCATGCCCTTATCAATTAATTTTCTTAACGCTTTGTTAAAGGGTGCTCCGCTGACAATAAATTTCCAATCGGCAGTTGAGTTTTTTAAACCATTTTTCAGCCACTGCATTTGTTTGTCGCCAAAAAGCTTTACGCTGTCTATTGGTGAAAATGACCATTTATTCTTTTTTGCATTATAGCTAAAATTAGCTGCCAACGCATCTTCATGAGCCGAGCAACGGTCAACAAAAAAGAATTCAGCATTGCCGAATTTAAAACTGTGGTAAATTCCTTCCGTAGTATCTGCCATCGTATAACCCGGAAAAAATTCGGTGTAACCTCTTATCACATTTCTCCTCCATGAAGGAGCAAATGAATCGATAATAAACTTATGTTCTACCTTTCCTTTGAAATTACTTCTGATGTCATTTTTATTGTATTTGCCGCCATTTCCTCCCACATAATCATTGTCATCATAGACATAATCAATCGGAATAGAATACAACATTTCCTTCATCACCTTTTCATCATAACGCTTGCGGTACGAGTAAGCAACCTTTGCATAATCGGCAGAATAATCAGGAGCAATCTGGTAATCAGGATACGTGAAATCCCCCGTGTGGAGCATAAAGCGTGGATTGTGTTTTGGTATAACATCAAACACTTTCATGTTCTCTGTTTCCTGGCATGAACCTGTTACGAAAGTGTAATTTCCTCTTTTCCCGTTTTCAGGAAAAGTTGTGAAACTGCCATGAATGCTGTCTCTTTTTTCACCAATCAGGAAAGAATAGAAATATTTGGTGTCTGCTTTTAGTCCTGAAAAGTCAACAATTGTTGTGTTGAATTTTTCTTTGGTTGTAAGAGTCTGAAACGATTTTGTATTGTTTTCACTTCCATCTTCTGAAAGAAGAACAGTAATTGTTTGCGGCTCTTCCGTGCAGAGATACATCCTTGCACCGGCAGGTGTTACGCCACCAATGGCAGGGCCATTAATGATAAATTGGCTTTTTGCAGAAAAAGAAAAAAGCGAAAAAGTGAGAACTAAAAACTTAATCGTTTTTAACACGGGCTTCAAGCTGAATTCCGAGTTCTTTCAGTTGCTCAGGATTAATTGTTGAAGGTGAATCAATCATCATATCGCGCCCTGAATTATTTTTCGGGAAAGCGATAAAATCACGGATAGAATCAGAACCACCAAACAATGAGCAAAGCCTGTCGAAACCAAAGGCAATACCACCGTGCGGAGGTGCGCCAAATTCAAAGGCATTCATCAGAAAACCGAATTGATATTGCGCATCTTCTTTAGTGAACCCAAGGACTTCAAACATTTTTGCCTGCAAATCTTTATTGTGAATGCGGATAGAACCACCACCCACTTCAACACCATTAATCACCATGTCATAAGCATTCGCACGTATTTTTCCGGGGTCAAAATTAAGGAGCGAAATATCTTCAGGTTTAGGTGAAGTAAACGGATGGTGCATTGCATGCCAGCGGTTTGTTTCTTCGTTCCATTCGAGCAGAGGAAAGTCAACTACCCACAGCGGAGAAAAAACATCTTTATTACGGAAGCCAAGTCTGCTGCCCATTTCCAAACGTAATTCACTCAGGGCTTTTCTTGTTTTTGAATTTGCACCGCCAAGAACCAAAATCAAATCTCCTGGTTGTGCGTTAAACGCATCAGCCCATTTTTTCAATTCTTCTTCATTGTAAAATTTATCAACCGAAGATTTTAATGTTCCGTCAGCATTATAGCGCAGGTAAATCAAACCGCCTGCACCAAGCTGCGGGCGTTTTACAAACTCTGTTAATTCGTCCAATTGTTTGCGGGTATATTCTGCACAACCTTTGGCACAAATACCTACCACTGTTTCGGCATCATCAAAAATTTTGAAACTTTTTCCTTTTACTAATTCTGTCAGTTCTACAAACTTCATTTCAAAACGGGTATCAGGCTTGTCGTTTCCATAATATTTCATGGCATCAGCATAAGTCATGCGCGGCAATGAAACAATGTCAACACCTTTTACTTTTTTGAAAAGATTTTTCACTAAACCTTCAAACGTATTCAGAATATCTTCCTGTTCCACAAAGCTCATTTCGCAGTCTATCTGCGTAAATTCCGGTTGGCGGTCAGCACGCAAATCTTCATCACGGAAACATTTCACAATCTGATAATACTTGTCAAAACCACCCACCATCAATATCTGCTTGAAGGTTTGCGGTGATTGCGGCAAGGCATAAAACTCACCTTGGTTCATGCGAGAAGGCACCACAAAATCGCGCGCACCTTCCGGTGTAGACTTAATCAATACAGGGGTTTCCACTTCAAGGAAACCTTGCAAATCAAGGTAATTGCGTGTTTCAATCGCCATGCGGTGGCGCAATTCTAAATTCTTTCTTACTGCGCTTCTACGCAAATCAAGGTAACGGTATTTCATTCGTAACTCATCACCTCCATCGGTGTTATCTTCAATGGTAAAAGGAGGAGTGATTGCGGCATTGAGCACTTCAATTTTGTCAACCACAATTTCAATTTCACCGGTTGGCATTTTCAGGTTTTTGCTGCTGCGTTCAGCAACTTTTCCGGTTACTTTAATAACGAACTCGCGCCCCAGTTTGCGAGCTTCCAAACAAAGAGCAGCATTGGTTTCCATGTTGAAAGCCAGTTGTGTTAATCCATAACGGTCGCGCAAATCAATAAAAGTCATTCCGCCCAAATCGCGTGAGCGTTGTACCCAACCGGCAAGTGTTACTGTTTTTCCTGTATCAGCTATGTTTAATTCTCCGCAAGTATGTGTTCTGTGCATGTTCTGTTTTTAAAGAGGCAGCGAAATTAAGAAATCATCGGAAACATTAATAATTCCGTCATTGCGAGCAATCGCGAAGCAATCTCTTTATTATTTATGAGATTGCTTCTGGTGAAAAACCCTCGCAATGACGAGAAACTTAGTGTATCTTAGTGCTCTAAGCGAAAAATACTATGAAAACATATTTTATTGACGAACAGCAGCAACTGCCTCTTGTAATTGAGCCGGATGGTGATAAATCAGCAGAAGGACTTAAAGAGTATATCCGCAAAAATCATAAAGAGTTGCTGGATAAAATGTATAAACACGGAGCAATTTTATTCCGTGGTTTCGACATCAGTTCACCTAAAGTATTTGAAGAGATTTCTGTGCTTATTGACCCTAATTTGAAGAACGATTATCTGGGAACTTCACCGCGCGACAAGGTTGCGGGAACGGATTATGTTTTTTCTGCAAGTGAACTTCCGGGCTTTTATCCCATTCCGCAGCATTGCGAAATGAGCTATATGAAAAATAAGCCGATTAAGTTGTTTTTCTACTGCAATGTAGAACCCGAATATGGAGGTGAAACTCCTATCTGCAATTTTCGCAAAGTTTATAACGAACTCGATTCAGAAGTAAAACGTGAGTTTGAAAAACGAGGACTAAAATTGATACGCAATTACAGCGCACCCGGTAAGCGCAGTAAGTTTAATCTTTGGGAATTGAAAAGCTGGCCAGACATTTTTCATACTACCGATAAAGAAGAAGTGGAAAAGCAATTCCGCAAATACGAAGTTGATTTTGCCTGGAAAGAAAATGGTGATTTAAGACTCACTCATACTAATGATGCTGTTGTGGAACATCCAATTACCAGAGAAAAAGTATGGTTCAATCACACTCAGGTTTTCAATATTGATGCTGCGTCAATAGAATATGAATTCATTCATCAGCGCCAAAAAAGATTGAAAACATTCATGATGAAATGGTTTTTAAATGTGGCGACCAAGCTTAAGAAAAGAGGAACTTCACCCGAAGAGCAAAGCATGAATATGCTATTTGCTGATGGAACTGAAATTCCGAATAAATACATCCGTAACATTGAAGAAACCATTTGGAAAAACATGGTGATTTTTCCGTGGAAGAAAAATGATTTACTGGCAATTGATAACCTTGGAACTTCACACGGAAGACTACCCTACGAAGGGAAACGACAGATTATGGTTTGCTGGAGTGAGGAGTAATTTTAGTACTCTTTGGATATCCCTTGAATTCCTGCTACTTTTAACCTCAGAATTTTAATCCCCGCATTTTATGTTTGAAGTAGGAACCGGTAAAGCTGATATTACCGTTGATAAAAAAGGTGTAGGCATGATGGGTTACGGAATGTTTCGCAACATTGTGCTGGGAGTAGCAACACCTATTTATGCGCGCGCACTGGTGTTTCGTGATTCCAAAACAGGAAAAAAAATTGCATATGTAAATGCTGAAATATGTTTTATCACCATTGCTATAAAGAGCGGTGTTGTAAAACGTTTTGCGCGAAACCATGAAGAGTTGGGCTATACTGAAAGTAATCTTTTCCTTACTGCGCAGCACACTCATAGCGCACCGGGGGGTTATTCGAACTACGGTTTGTATAACATGAGTATTCCGGGATTTGTACCCGAAGTTTATACCAAGGTAGTTGACGGAATTGTGGATGCAATTCTGGAAGCAGAAAAAAATTTACAACCTGCAGAGTTGAAAGTCGCAACAGGAATTTTTGAGCCTGACCAGGAAGTTGCATTTAACCGTTCAGTTTTTGCTTATAACCTAAATCCTGAAGTTGAAATAAAACGTTCAGAGAAAGATAAACATCTTGCAGTTGACCGTGAAATGACCTTGCTGCGAATTGATTCTCCCGATGGCAAACCCATTGCATCTGTGAATTGGTTTGGAACACATACCACAAGTCTGAGTAATGACAATCACCTTATCTGCAGCGATAATAAAGGCTATGCAGCGCATTACCATGAAGAGGAAATGAAGAAACATGGAAGAGAAAAATTCATTTCCATTTTTGCTCAGCATGTTTCGGGTGATGTAACGCCAAACTTTATCTGGGATAAGAAAAAGAAATGGACGCGTGGGAAATTTGAAAACGATTTTGACAGCGCAAAGTTCAACGGTAATCTTCAGTTTGAAAAAGCAAGAGAGATTTCTGAAAAAGCAAAAACAGCATCACCACTTTTGCCTGAGATAGATTACGTGAAAATGAATTTCGATTTCCGCAATATTGTGTGTGACCCTGAATTTGCAAACGGGAAAACAGATGCACGCACAGGACCATCGTGTCACGGCATAGCCTTTTTTGCCGGAACCGTGGAAGGGCCGGGAATGGCTCCACCTATAACCTTTGCAGCAAAAATGCTTTCAAAATTTATCAGGTTTTGGGAGCATGTAAAAATGCCTTTTATGAAACCGGAACGCAGAAAAAGTGTGAAAGAAAAATACCTTGTACAGGGGAATAAGGACATTTTAATAGAAACATGCGACCGTAAAATACTGGGCACATCGGATATTAAAAATTTGTTTATCCCGGGTTGGGCAGATAGAAATATTGCAGTTTTTAAAGAATACCACCGCAACGGAAGTCTTGATAATAAACCTTGGATTCCTCAAGTATTGCCTTTTCATATTGCCATACTAGGTAATACGGCTTTGGTTGGAATTCCTTGTGAAATTACCACCATTGCAGGACAACGTTTAAGAAAAACAGTTGCTGATGTATTGAAAAAACGTGGAGTAGAACGTGTGATTATTTCTTCTTACACCAATGCGTATTGCGGTTATGTGACTACTTACGAAGAATATCAAATGCAATGTTATGAAGGCGGGCACACCGTTTTTGGCGAGTATACATTAGCTGCTTTACAAACTAAATTTAAGTTACTGGCAGAAGAGCTTTTGAAAAACTCGGAAGAAAGACAAACTGCTGAAAAGGTGGAACCTGCAAAATTCACAGAAGACGAAATTGCAAAACGAACTTTTAAATCTGAACGTCAGAAGAGATTAATTAAACTGGCTACTGCCGGGAAAATATAATGTCGCAATAACTATCGGTATTTGCCGGCAGGACATTTTATTTTTCCTACTTTTGGAACAAAGCAATAATTATGAGCAACAGTATTCGCAAGCATTTTGAAGAAGCAAAAATCATTCTCGACAAGTTCTTGTCTGATGAAAAAAATATTCTTGCTATAGAAAAAGCAGGAGATATTTTAGTTGCAGCTTTAAAAAACGGAAACAAAGTTATTTCGTGCGGCAATGGAGGTTCTATGTCTGATGCCATGCACTTTGCAGAAGAAATGACAGGACGTTTTCGTGATGACCGTAAACCTTTTGCTGCTATTGCTATTTCTGACCCTTCTTATATTACTTGCACTGCCAACGATTATGGATTTGAATCTATTTTTTCGCGCTTTATTGAAGCACATGGGAAAAGTGGTGATGTATTGTTAGCCATCAGCACCAGTGGCAACTCAAAAAATATTCTGAAAGCTGCTGAGCTTGCAAAAGCAAACGGAGTTTTAGTAATCGGTTTGACTGGCAAAGACGGAGGGAAACTTGCTTCGCTTTGTGATGTTGAAATACGTGCACCGCACTCGGAGTATGCAGACAGGGCTCAGGAAATTCATATTAAAGTCATTCACTCATTGATTGATTTTGTAGAACAGAAAATGAAATAGTGTTATTGATTTTCGTAATATTCGAAGGCGTCAATAATATCTAAATACACTCCGTCAAAACCTGTATCCAGTATCTTTTTCAGATAAGAGGAATCATTTCCGTAGATAACATTTTTCCAGTCCTGTTCCCAGTAGCGGACCTTGTAATTGCCTGCCCAATTTGGATTTTCATCATCCAACCATGCCGGCTTATCATTGTTCCATGATGACTGCCAGTAGTAGCGATAATCTTCCGCTTCGCCAATGCTCATGTAGCAAATTATTAATCGTGTTCCGCCATTTGCTTTTTCTTTCAATGCAGTAATTTCACTCGATGAAAACTCTTCATCGTTAAAGTATAAATCCATTACCAGTGCATCGTAATTGGTTGCAGTTACTGCATTGATAAAATCCTGTTTGGTTGAAAACGTTGCAGGATTAATGAGGTAAAGAAAATTCTTTGCCTCTGCTAATGTGCTGATATCATTGGTATTTACTTCATAGGGCTGAGCAGGAAAGGAGGGAATATTATCCAGCTCGCGATGATCGGCAGCAAAGGAGATATACCCCTTCGCATTATTCTGTGTGTATGAATTATCCATGAATAAAGGCGTGCTGCAATAATCAATAGCAAGAATTTGTTTGCCATTATTTTTTGCCAGATCAAGAAAGCCTGTAATGTATTCTCTGTCATCTGTGGGGGTTGCTTCATTGTCGTTGGTGTAACCATAAAATAAATCTTCGCGACCTAATCCATCAATTGCAGAGAGGTAGTCGCTTGCCGGTGCACCATTACTTTCTTCGGTTGAAGAGACCAATTCCTGTCCGTTTTGAGGGATGATAATAAATCCGGAATGAATAGACCTTCCATATTCACTTATTCCTTTTACAAATTCGCGCATCTCCTGCCGGAAGTCTAAATCAGGAATATCGTTCTCCTTTTTACAGCCAGCAAGAAACAAAATAGCTACAGATAATATAAGGAATAGAATCTTTTTCATTTGGTTTTATTTTAGTTTTGCAGCCTTAAACATAATCAAAGATAAATTTATAAAACTTATTTATGGCAACAGTAACATTAAAAGGAAAAGAAGTTCAACTGAAAGGTGCTTTACCTAAAGTAGGAGCAAAGGCTGAAGATTTTACAGCAGTAAAAACCGACCTGAGCGAGATAAGTTTGTATGACTTTGAAGACAAAGTCAAAGTTATAATCGGTGTTCCGAGTTTAGATACCGGTGTGTGCGCAACAGAAACAAGAACGTTTAATAAAAAACTTGAAAAGAAAGAAGGCGTTATTGGAATAGTGGTTTCAAAAGACTTGCCTTTTGCACAACGCAGATTTTGCGAAACCGAGGGAATAAAAAATGTAGTGGCTCTTTCAGATTACCGCTATAATGATTTTTGCAATGAATACAAAACCGAAATTGTTACAGGAGGAATGAAAGGATTAAGCGCCCGTGCAGTTTTTGTAGTAGATAAAGCAAACGTTATTCGCTATGTGCAATTGGTTCCTGAAATTTCAACTGAGCCTAACTATGATGAAGTTCTGGCTGCTGTTGATGAGTTGCTGAAATAATTATTTCAAGGCTTTACTTCTTTCCTGCACTTCTTCGGCAGTTAATCCGTAGAGTGCAGGATTTTTTATGTCCAGCATTCCCAGGTAAATAAAGATTTGACCGCGGTGATGAATTTCATGTTCACACATCGCACGCAACCATTTCCAAGTGGTGATAGGTGTTCCCGCAGGCGTTAAACATTTTTTCTGCAAATCTTCGTCTGTAAGTTTTGCAAACAATTCCATTGATTCGACATGCAGGCGGTTCATATATGCAACTGTATTTTCATAACCTTCTGCTAATTCTTTTCCGCAACCGGGATAAGCGCTTGGTCTGCCTGAAACAGTTTCGCCATACATGTATCGTTCTATGGTAGCAAGGTGACGGATTAAATCACCTATGGAGAACTTACCCTGTTTGTAGGTCCACTCGATGTGTTCGGGAGGAACTTCTTTAATGATAGTGAGTGTGCGCCCGCGCAGCTTTTCATAGTAATCAAGAAAAGGAGCAATGGTTGTAATTTCCATTAAATAAGTTCTGCACGTTCAAGCAGCACTTTCATTTCTTTCTGTATTTTCTTTGCTTCTTCGCGTGCAGCTTCGGCAAAATCAGGTCCACTGGAAGCATAGATAATGCCTCGCGAGGAGTTGACAAGCAATCCGCAGTGGTCATTGAAACCATATTTGGCAACTTCTTCAAGGTTTCCGCCTTGTGCGCCAACACCGGGAACCAACAGAAAGTGATCGGGAATAATTTCGCGTATATGCACCAGCATATTGGCTTTGGTAGCGCCTACCACATACATCATGTTATCGGTAGTGCCCCAGTTGCGTGAGGTGGTGATAATTTTTTCGTAAACTTTTTCGTTTGTATCGGCAATGGGCAGAAACTGAAAATCAAAAGCGCCCATGTTGGAAGTAACTGCCAAAACAATTACCCAACGGTTTTTATAATCCAGATATGGCTTAACTGAATCTTCGCCCATGTAAGGCGAAACGGTGATGGAGTCAAAATCCAGTTGGTCAAAGAAAGCCCGGGCATACATTTGGGTGGTGTTGCCTATATCTCCGCGTTTAGCATCGGCTATTTTAAAAATTCCCGGAGGAATTTCATTCATTGTTTTTTCCAGACTTAGCCAACTTTCAGAACCACGCGATTCATAAAATGCGATGTTGGGTTTATAGGCCACACATAGGTCATGCGTAGCTTTAATAATCTGCTTATTAAATTCATAAACCGGATCGTGAAAATCCAGCAGATGCAGCGGAATTTTTGCAATATCAGTATCCAGTCCTACGCACAGAAAGGACTTCTTTTGCTTGATATGGTAAAATAAATCTTCGCGATTCATGGTTGTTGGTCTTATCCGAAGGGGCTTTAACAGAGTTTGGCTGTTGAATGTTTCATCTTATTTATTTACGAGCAGATTTTTTTCACCTTTGGGTCGATGTTAAAATTCCTTGTCTCTCTTTTTTCAGCACTTCTTTTTTCGCTTAGCTCTTTTGCTCTTGACATTACTGAAATTGAAAACTTCGGGTCTAACCCCGGCAATCTGAAGTTGTATTATTATAAGCCCAAAAATCTTGTGGACAGCCTGAAAGCGCCTGTTGTTTTTGTATTGCACGGTTGCCTGCAAAATGCCGAAAGTGTTTCGGAACTTGCAGGCTGGAATAAGCTGGCAGATATCAATGGCTTTATAGTAGTGTATCCGCAACAGAAATATACTAACAACACTTCGGGTTGTTTTAATTGGTTTAAGAAAAAGGACATTACCCGTGGCAGCGGTGAGGTGCATTCCATTAAAGAGATGATTGATTACATGAACGGGAATTTCAACACCGATCCGACAAGGGTTTTTGTTTCGGGTTTATCGGCAGGGGCGGCTATGGCAGTAGCGCTGATGGCTTGTTATCCTGAGGATGTTAATGCAGGTGCCATTTTTGCGGGAGCGCCTTACAAAGTAGCGCGTAACCCGTTTGAGGCCATGTTTGCTTTCTGGTTACCACCCAATAAATCGCCTGAGAAATGGGCTAAGCGTGTGTTTAAGCAAAATCCTGAATACACTGGAAAGTACCCCCGTATGATTGTAGTGCATGGCAGAAAGGATTTTGTAGTTTTTATTCGCAACGCTTATGAACTGGTGCAGCAATGGACTGCTGTGCATAAAACCGATGTAAAGCCTGAGAAAAAAGAACGTCCGTTTAATAAGAACCCCGATATAACACGGTTGGCTTATAATGATGCTGAGAACAAAGAAGTAGTGGTGTTTTATATATTAAAAGATATTGGACATGCTCTTGCCCTTAACCCGGGTGATAAAGAGGATGAGGGCGGAAAGCTGGGTATGTTTGGCAAGGATGTAAACTTTCATTCCACCTGGTGGGTTGCAAAAGATTTTGGGTTAATAAAACAGCCCGTTATTTCTAATCCCTGAAAGATTTTTACTTTTGCCGCCCTCATGGGGGATTAGCTCAGCTGGCTAGAGCGTTTGCATGGCATGCAAGAGGTCATCGGTTCGACTCCGATATTCTCCACCAATCAGACAAAGGAAAGTAGAGGGGCGAGTTAATAGCTCGCCTTTCTATTTACATACAATTTGCAATACTAAATGAATTTTACACCACTTATATCAGCTGAAGAAATGTTTAAGAGTATTCCGCCCGGAATGCTTGGCCCTATAAGTGGAATAGATTACAGGGTTAACGGAACTGTTAAGCCTTATGAGATTCGCCTTGAGTATAATTATTATAAACTAATCAAGTTAATTAACACATCCAATCTTGACTATTATTCAAAAAGGAAATGGTTGATTGATGCAGAGTTTAGAATGAGATTAGTAGCCGAAGGTATTAACTTGGCACTAAAAACACAGAAGCCGTTTAATGAATATTTAGATCAAGGTTCATTTATAATAGCAATGCCAAACGTAAGTGGATTTTCTACATTCTTAGCTGAACACATTATTCATTTAGAGGACTACAAAATCTCCTTTTTTCTCGATTATCAGCTTCTTGAATATGAAAAAGCTTTTAATGCAAAGTTTGAATTTTATGCATTAATAGAACATTTTGTTATCTTTCAATTAGACAAATCGTTTCCTATTAGTTTTAAGCAAAAAATAAGCCCAATAATAGGATGGCTAAATACAGAGTATCAAAAAATAGGTCAAGATGCTTATGAATCTTATCGTTACTATGGTTTATCGGCTGATAGGAATAATAAAGAACAAGGGCTTGAAACGACAGCGAATATTGAAAATGACAATAATGATGGAAATATAAACTTCACTCTTTTCCCTACAATAAATCCGAAATGTCCCAAAAATAAAATTAGTAATTATTTTAATTTATTACGAAAAAACAATCCTAAAACAGGTAAGCCATTTTTAAATAATGAAGCAGTTGAATGGATAATAATGCATTTCGGAATACCTAAAGACATTAAAGAAAAGCCAAAATTTGATGTTAATATTAGTACACCATTTCTGGAAATTTTCTTTCACGTTTTCTATTTGGATTTTGATGATGGTTTTAGTCAAAAATCTCAAAAAAGTTTAGATGAATATGCAACGTTCTTAAAAGGACATTTTTATGAAGAGTTTGAAAATAAGTCTATTCAAACTATCAAGGTTGACTTCAATCGCTATAGAACCAACCTTTACAAGGTAAAAAGTGACAAAGCCTTCCCCAATGAGCTTGATTACTCATTAGATCCTGTTTTTCAATCAGAAAAAACAGATACACGAAAGGTTTAGTACAAATCATATTTTCATTTAGTTGCTTATAAGCATTGCTTTTTGCTTATAAGCAGGCTATGCCTTTCATTTTGGCACATCTTGCGCCCATCTAATCAATCCGAACGATTCAAATACATAATAAAGGAGGTAGAAAATGAACTCTAATCACCTTATTCATCTATCGAATTAATTTTTTTACAAAACTAAGGTTTTGTTGGATTCCTTCCAAATGACAGCTTCAGATTTAACAATTATTTTAATCAGGAAATGGAAGAGGTTAGCGCTCTTATGACCTATAACTGCATGCTGCAGAATGCTATAAGTTCTTTTTCTTGAAAATACGCAATGCAATCAAAAGCGGTGTAATAATCCACATCAACATGATGGAAAGACTGTAAATGATGCCAAAACTGCTTCCGAAGAACTGTTTATATACAGCACCTGTCAGCCCCATCAGAGCAGAAATATCCATCTTCATCAGAATAATAATTCTACCTAGATCAATCGGGTTTAAGGATGCTAAAGCAATCACCGCTTTCTCGAGTGGATATTCATTAAATGAAAAAAGAATACCCAAAACAAGCCCGTCATAAATCACCGAAAAATAAAACCACAGCATCAGCGACATGCCAATGCCTTTTGCTTTGTCGCGCATGGCAACCGATGAAAAAAATGCGAGTGAAATAAACGATAGCGTCAGTGCAAAACCTGAAATCATTAATACTAATCCGGTTGAGTCAGGAGCATAAATTAAAACAGGAATACCAACGCCTGTAAACAAAGCAAGAAGTAATGAAACGGAAACGCCTATAAATTCACCCAGCAAAATAGAACTACGGTTTATAGGTTGCGCCACTAATAATTCTATAAACTGATAGGCATTATAAAAATATGTTGTGGAGAAAATAATACTTACCAGAGGAACAATAATCATCACTACACTCATCAGGCTGATTAAACTCTTAGAGCTGTTCTCTTCCATGCTGAAGAGGCTGAATGAAACCAAGAGCAGAAACAATGAATAAGCAATCAATACCTTGCTGCGCAAAATATCATACATCACATATTTGGCTATCTTAAACATGCGCTGATTCTTTCATGATTTTAGCAATTGCTTTCCCCACTTTTTCTTCACCTGTCTGTTGTTTCAGTTCAGTAATTGAATTGTAGAAATTCACTTTCCCTTCATACAAATACATCACGGTGTCTGCCATTTCTTCCACCTCACTCATTATGTGCGATGTAATGATAACAAGCTTTCCTTTCTTTTTTGCTTCCACAATTTTTGCTTTTAAAATTTCAGAAGCTAAGGGGTCAAGTCCTGCTGTAGGCTCATCTAGTATTAATACTTTTGGATTAAATAGAAATGCCAGTGATGCGCTTACTTTCTGTGTTGTTCCTCCTGAAAGTGCATGCATAGGTTTTTCAAAAAGTTCTGAAAGTTTGTATTCTTCCATTAAACTTTCGTCCAGCGTATCAGCATTTTTTCGCAGGTCTTTCATCATTCTGAAAATCTGACCAATCTTCATGTTCTCAGGATAATGCCCTATTTGCGGCATATAGCCAATGTTCTCGCGATAACGGAAGTCACCTTCAATGTTTTTTTCGTCAACATAAATGTTGCCTTTATCAGCCACCACCATTCCAAGAATACATTTGATAAGTGTGGTTTTTCCCGAGCCGTTGTGGCCGATAACGCTAACAACCTGCCCTGCTTTAAATTCCACATCAATCCCTTTCAGAACATGCAGTTTGCCAAAGCTTTTTTCTATCTGTTCAATGCGTATCATAAAGCATTTGGTTTCATCAGGGGTGCATAATCCTGAAATGTTTCCGGAACAATTCCCGGGATACTTTTTTCAGCGCGGTTCAGTATTTCCATGGTAAAACTTCTCAGCAACATAACAGCATAAGGCATCTGTTCAATTATCATAGAATAAAGGCTTACCGGACGAAAGGGAATATCACCGATTTTATCACGGTTCAAATCATAGCCCTCGTATTTATCCCAGTAATTATATTTAAAACTGTTTTCGCGCAGTTCACCATTTGTTGCGGCATCAAAGGTGTTTGCGGTAAAGTTATTATACATAAATGTATCACGGATGCAGTTGGCCATCACCTTCAATGCATAGCCGTTGGAGGCTAAATTATTTTTTGAAAATGTAATATTGTTTGATCCTTCCATCGTTACTCCAACCGTGTTGTTGGTAAAAGTATTTCCTTCAATAATGCTGTTGCTGATATCTTTTAGAAGCAATCCGTAAGCCGCATCACCCCAATTATTCTGAAAAATGTTGTCATACATTTCAACGTTTTTGGTGTACATCACCGCCACACCTGTTCCGTTATTCTGAAAAATATTTTCACGGTATACATCACTGTCCGAAAACATGAAGTGCAAACCATAGCGGAAATTTTTTTCGCAAAGGTTCTTTTCAATCAAACAAAAATGCGCAAACTCAAAATAGATACCATCACGGTGTCCTTCCATGTGGTTGTTCTCAATTTTTATACTGTCGCATTTCCATAACTGAACACCGTTTCCGGTATCGCTCTTGCCGTAGTTAGCACCTTTGAGGTGGTTGCCGCTTATCAGGCAGTTCTTTGAATTTGCAAGATATATTCCGAAAAAAGTATTCTCCAGTTTGCAGTTAATTATTTTCACGTTGCGCGAATCAACTACTCTTATTCCTGCATAATCTTTCATGCTTCCGCGCTTTGAGTTCTTTATCCATAAACCCGAAAGCGTAACGTTATCTGCTTTTACTACCAGCACTTCATCTTTCTCCTGTCCGTCAATTACCGGATAGTTCTCACCAATAATAACAACTTGCTTTTTTATTTCAGTGTTTACTGAAACATAAGTTCCTTTTTTTAAAAGAATGGTGTCGTAATCAGCGGCTAAATCAAGCGCAGTTGTTAGTTGTGTTACTTTGCAATCCTTACAAACAATAATGGTTTTTGCTTCGGAAAAGAAGCAGTAAACAAGAAGCAGGAAGCAAGATAATGCAAGTGGTTTCAAAAGTTAATCTTTTTTAAATCGTTCCACAAAATAAGTTCAGCGCCAAATTCTGTATTTAGTTTTTCTGCATCTGCTTTGGTTTTAAATGCAGCAAGGTTACCTCCCATTGGACTTACAACACTTCCGCCATGCAGGTAAAATGCTTCTGATGCATTTATCAGTTCTCCTTCTGATTTGTAATCTACGATGAGGTATTGAGCAGCTTCAAATTTATTTTCAGAGTTGATATATCCAACCATACATTCACCGGAATCAAACTTTATAGCCTTGCCTTTTGAGTTTACCATTTCAGCTCCGAATTTTTTATCCATGATGGTCATGCTGCAATGTGCACATAAATCTTTTCCAAAGTTAATGGGTTGCGGCTCGGTAGAACACGAAACAATAAATATACATACAACTGAAATGAACGCAATATTCTTACCCATGATTGATGAATTAGGTTGGTAAGATAATTAGTTTTTTCTGAAGAATTGCTCGTAAAGCAATATTAAGACTATAATAACCGATGGAATAATTACAAGTAAACCACCAATATCAGGGAATGAGCCTGCAACAAAATTTAGTAGTTGCTTCCAACCTAATAGTGGAGGTTGATAGGCCATACCCTCAATTTTTATGGCAGCATGCGGGTCAAGATTGTGTCCGTATTCGTATTCCCAATACCAGAAACGATACATCCCCCAGACACCAAAAACAAATTGATAAATAACAAAGATCCATAATGCCCATCTTTTTCCTGTGGCAGCTACCAATAAACCCAATATCCCCATTATTACTACACAGTAAGGTATAATTTTTAATTCAGGAAAATTTTCATCCAAAATAACACCCATTCCAATGTAATGGTTTAACCCATTTATTTTATCAACATCCCCAGCAATTTTGTTTGACCAAATTTCCATTTTTAGCCCTTCAGGGTATTGAGGCGCTTCAAGAATAATTTTCCATACTGGAAATTTGAGAGAGGCAACCATTGCAACAGCACATAGCAATAACACTACCCTGAAAAAAGGTTTGATGGTTTTCATAATTTTTATTTTTAGAAAGTTAAAAAAAGGGGAGGTAAACCCTCCCTCCCCTTTTCAAAGCTCAACCTATTTTGCAGAAGAAACTGGTTCTTCTCCGGTTGAGTATTTCAATGTTGGATTGCTGCCGGCAGGAGATACACGAATGTATCCTTGCATTTCCTGATGCAGTGCAGAACAAAAATCGGTGCAATACATTGGAAATACACCTACTCTGTCTGGTGTCCATTTAAGTGTTGCTGTTTCGCCAGGCAGAATTAACAACTCTGCATTGTTAGCTCCTTTGATTGCAAATCCGTGAGGAACATCCCAATCCTGCTCAAGGTTGGTAAGGTGGAAGTAAACATTGTCGCCAACTTTAACACCTTCAATATTATCAGGTGTAATGTGTGAGCGGATAGCTGTTGCATAAATATGCACATCGTTGCCGTTGCGCACAACTTTTGCGTCTTTCTCATTTTTTGCAACATAAGCATGGTTGTTTTCTTCCAGTTTATAAAACTTCACTTCGTGTTTGCGCACAATCTCTGCAGGACAAGCCTGAGCATAGTGCGGCTCACCTATAGTAGGGAAGTCAAGCAACAATTGCATTTTTTCGCCTTCAATAGAATACAACTGCGCTGATTGTGTTAACTCAGGACCGGTAGGCAGGTAACGGTCTTTGGTGATTTTATTCAATGCAATTACATATTTTCCGTAAGGAGTAATGTTATCGCCCATTGGCACACAAAGGTGACCGATTGAATAGTAAGTAGGAACGCGATCAATAACCTGTTTGGTTTTAACATTCCATTTCACAATTTCTGAAGAAACGAAGAAAGATGTGTAAGCATTTCCGTTTGCATCAAACTCAGTGTGCAGCGGACCAAGTCCCGGACGCTCAACTTCACCATCAAGAGCAGCTTCGTATTTTATTACAGGAACTCCGTCATAATCTCCTTCAAAGTCTTTTGCTTCAATAGCTTTAATCATTTTGCTGAATGAGTAAACCGGAATTACAGCAGCCAGTTTACCTGATGCGCAGATGTATTCACCAGTAGGGTCAACATCGCAGCCGTGAGGTGATTTAGGACAAGGAATAAAATAACATACTCCCGGCAAATCTTTTACATCCAACACAGTAACTTCTTTTTCCATAGTGGTTGTTGCTGTATGTGTTTTTTCGTCATACACATTGTGTGCATAATTAGCAGACCATTTTTGTCCTTTGCCTGCTGCCAGATATTCTTCTGCTTTTTTCCAGTTAACCGCCATTATAAAATCTTTATCGCGTTGCGAAGCATTTACTTCTAATAAGGAGTGTGCTTTTTCGCTGTTATAGCAGCTGAAAAACACCCATCCGTCAGAAACTGCTTTTCCTGCACGAGCCAAATCATAGTCAACTCCCGGAACCAGCAACTGAAAATTAAGATTCATTCTTCCTGTTTCTTTGTCCACTTTAATGAAAGAAATGGTGCCTTTGAATTTGTCTTTATACTCGGCAATTGCTTCGTCACCTTGTTTGTCGTAAGGAACAGAAAAACGTGATGCGCCAACTACATACTCGGTATTCTGAGTAGTGAAAGGCGAAGCATGGTTACCACCTGTATTAGGCAACTCAATAATTTCGCGTGTTTTAAATACACCTAAATCCAAACGTGCAATACGCGGAGTGTTGTTGGCATTAATAAATAACCAACGTCCGTCATCCTGCCCTTCGGTGCGTGAAAGTTGCGGGTGGTGACTGTCGTCCCATGGAACAAAACCATGTGAGGTCATCAGCATTGGTTTTGTTTCTTCGCTAAAGCCCCATCCTGTTTCAGCATCCTGAGAAAATACAGGAACCTGTTTCAACATGCGTCCTGATGGAATACCATAAACGCCTATTTGACCGCTGAAGCCGCCTGAGGTAAACAAGTAAATCTCATCGTATTTTCCGGGTGCAACATAAACTTTTGCAGCTGCATCACCTGAAAGAGCAGAGTCAACCTTTTTGGGTTTACAACTGCTGATAATACCTGCTGCTGCTATGCAGGAAGCAAATATTCCAATTGATTTTAATGATAGTGTTTTCATACTGTTTGGTTTTGTTTGGTTTTAATTATTCTGATAATATTAGTTTGCTGCTGTGCCTTCGCCATCAATTTCTCTCATGTATTCGAGAATGGCTTTTGCCTCATCATCGGTTACATTCTGGAACGTCATTTGGGTAAGGTGTTCTTCCAGTAGTTTCATTGCCTGAGGATCTTTTTTAGTCATCTCTTCAGGATTGGTGATCATGTTTAATATCCAACTTGGTTTTCTGCGTTTGGTTACATCTTTAAGACCCGGACCAACAATTTTCTGGTCGGTTATTTTGTGGCAGGCAGAACATTTGGTTTCAAATACTGTTTTACCTGATGCAGCAAGTGCAGCATCAAATGCTGCTAATGTTACACCACTGAATTTTCCAATTCCTTCGCCATTATCAGCTGCCGGTTTGTTCATCATGCTTTCAGGTGCTGTGCCCGAAGTGTTGGTGGTTTCACCTCCTGAACAACTTGCCATCAGTGCAATGCCTGTTGCCAGAATGCTTCCTGTAATGAGTTTAAATATTGAGTTTTTCATATAGATAGTTTTTGATTACGGGTCAAAAGTATTCTGTCTTTATGCTACCGATAATGAGGTTAGTCAGCAAAAAACATGATTAATATCAATAAAAAGACCTTTTTATCTTTTATTAAGTTGGTACAACGTCATTGCGAGCGATAGCGAAGCAATCTTACAATGCCATATCGTATTTTAATGAGAGATTGCTTCGTCCGCCTGAGGCGGACGAAGCAATGACGGGTTAACCTAAATTGGAGATGAATGATTTCCCGGCTGTAATACTATCCGAAAACTCCTGAATTGTTTTTTTCTCCAACAGGTTTTTCAGTTTCTGCGAGTAACTTGAAAATTCATTGTGAATAGGGCAGGGGTGGCTGGCATCGCAGTTTTTTAATCCAAGACCACAACGTTCAAAAGCTTGTTTTCCATCCATGATTTCAACAATATCCATTACCACAATGGGCTTAGCTTTTTTATCAATATAAAAGCCACCACCCGGACCTTTTGATGATGAGATGATTTTATGTTTTACCAGCGTTTGCAGAATTTTTGCCGTAAAAGGCTCAGGTGATTCTATGGCTTCAGCAATTTCGTATATGCTCAGTTTGCTTCCGTCTTTGGTATGAATACATAAATGCAGTACTGCTTTAATGGCATACTCGCAACTTTTAGAAAACATCATAATGTCTGCAAAAATATTTATTAGTTGCGAAACGCAAAGGATGAATCTATTTTCGAGAACAGAAAATGGATTTCATTACAGGCTGTTGAAGCTGCGGCAGCATCGTTTTGCTGAAGTGCTGGAACTTTTTCGCTGATAAGATTCAGATTATTGCAAAGCACGGTTTTGGAGTTTGCGTCAAGACCGCAGAATTTATTGACGCGCTCAATATGGTTCTGCAGCAGGTTGCCATATTCGTTATAAGCAGCTAAGTTATTTGGTTGGCGTTTTATCATCAACGAAAAATTAACTACCGTGTTTTCCATCACTTTCAATTCTTCTGAGGTGGCTCGGTCAACCGTATATTTTCCGTTTATTTTTTCTGAGACAAAATTTTCTGTAGTAGCTGATAAACTGTTTTTTGTCCCTGCATTATCGTTGCATCCTGTTGTAATGAAAAGAGTGTAGCACATCAGCAGAGCAAATTTTAAGGTGTTCGACATGTTTTGTGTTATATTAATATGTTAGTGTATAGTTCTTGATCTCTATGAAATGAATTTATGATTAATACTGTATTTTAAAATGAAGTTGGCCACAAAGAAAAGAAGACAATGAGGTCTTTTTATTGATAATTATCATATTTTTTAATGACTAACCTCATTACTGCTAGCCTTTTTGCAAAATACATTTGTCCCCGAAACCATAAACATATATACAAAATGAAAACAATTTCTTCAATCTCAAAAATTATTGCATTGGGCTTTTTTCTAGCAGCCTGCAGTTCACCAGATGAAAACGCAGCAACATCAGCAACCAATGAGCAAGGGGCTCCGCTTGCAGGACAATCTGGCGTTAAAGACGATATGTCTCAAAAGGATGTTGTTAAAGTTGCTGTTGGCTCGCCCGACCATACTACCTTAGTTGCAGCAGTTCAGGCTGCAGGTTTGGTAGATGTACTTTCCAATGCAGGACCTTTTACAGTATTTGCACCAGTTAATACAGCTTTTGATGCTTTGCCTGCAGGAACAGTAGAAGGTTTGCTGAAACCCGAAGCAAAAAAAGATTTAATCAATATTCTTGAATACCATGTAACAACAAGTGCTTTGCGCGAAGATTACCTGAAAGACGGAATGGTGCTTGGAATGGTAAATGGTGGTAAAGCAACCATTACCATTGTTGACGGTAAGAAAAAGATTAACGGAGCAAACATTCTTGCTGCCGTGCCTGCCTCAAATGGTATGGTGTATGTAATTGATGCGGTGTTGTTGCCTCCGCAGAAGTAAGCGGCAACGTGGGTTTTAGAGTGAAGAAAGCTCCGTTATGCATATGCATGGCGGAGTTTTCTTTTTAATTTAGCCCCGTGGATATCATCAACCGTATTATCGAAAGCATGACCAAAGAAGAACTGCGGTTCTTCAAAATCTATATTTCGCGCAATACTGCTGAAGCTGATAGAAAAGATGTTCTGCTTTTTGATTACATCCGCAAAAAGGGTGAAGCATACGATGAAGATAAAGCAGCACTGAAGCTTTATCCCGATGGCGAAAAGAATTCGTTCTACCGTTTGAAGAACCGTATGACCGAAGAAGTAAACAAGAGTTTAATGCTTCAGCATTTTGGCGAAGACGAAGCATCTAACACCTTGCAATTAATATCACTGGCTTATTTATTTTTCAACCGCAACAATTACCCGGTTGCGTATCATTTTATCCGCAAGGCCGAGAAGAAAGCAACAGCACAGGAAAACTACGAGTTGCTGGATATTATCTACAGCGAATACATCAAACTTTCGCACGAAATGGTTTCCATCAACCCCGAAACGTATATTAAACTGCGCAAAGAAAACAGTGTTCGCCTACACGATATTCGCCAGATAGATGATGTACTGGCAGCAGTTAAATACAAACTTAAAATAACACAAAACTTCTCACCGGGCGAAAACCCTGTTGTTGAAATGTTGAGCAAAACAGTAGATGATTTTTCGCACGACAGTGAATTGAAGAAAAGTCCTGCACTGCGTTTTAAAATTTATCAGGCTGTTAGTCAGGTGTTGTTACAACGCCATGATTATAAAAATCTGGAAGATTACCTTTTAACAACCTACAACCAGTTTACTGAAGAACATCTGTTCAACAAAGGAAATCACCTTACTAAGTTGCAAATGCTTACCTACAGCGTGAACACCTTGTTTAAAAACGGAAAAATACAGGAAAGCCTTGCCTATGCAGAAAAGCTGAAGGCTGCAATGGAAGAGTTCGGTAGCCTGCATTACGATAAGTATCTGTTCTTCTACTACAATTCATTGGTGATTAACTATTCAAAAATTGATATTGATAAAGCCATTGAAATACTTGAAACGTTAGAAACAAATGAGCAACTTAAAAACACACCTTTCTACGAAGTGTTTGTGTACCTCAATCTTGCCATCTTCCGTTTTGAGAAAAGTGATTACCGTAACTCGATAAAAAACCTGAACAAACTTTTTCTGCACAAGAGTTATCAGAATGCAGACCGTTCATTACGTTTCCGTATTGCCATTGCCGAACTGATAATTCGTCTTGAACTGGATGATATGGAATTCCTGGATTACCGCACCACACAGATAAAGAAAGAATACAAAGACCTGCTGCAGAACGAAGAAAACAAACGCGAACTGAAGTTGATAGAAATCATTCGTTATGTAGCATTAAACGGTAGTTCTAAAAAGAATAAAAAGCTGAACGAACTGGTTGCGCAATTCCTTAAAGAAGAGCAGCACACAAGCAGCGACACGGATGTTATCAATTACAACAAATGGCTGAAAGGTAAGTTTCAGTCATAGTTCCTATATTTGACACATGAACATTGCGCTCTACGGTAAAAAATACAACTCCGATTTCTTCTCCGGCTTTTCAGAATTACTGAAAACACTGGCAGAAAATAATGTTCAGGTTTTTATTCACCGCGAGTTGCATGAGCAATTACCCAATAATATTCAAGGTCTTGTTGCTGCAAAAGTTTTTGAAACAAAAGAGGACATTGAGGGCAAAGTAGATTTTCTGTTTTCAATAGGAGGAGATGGAACATTGCTTCAAAGTGCATTATTAGTGGGCAGTTCAGGAATTCCGGTCTTGGGTATTAACACAGGGAGATTAGGATTTCTTTCAGGTGTTTCGCAGGAAAATATAAAGCAGGCACTGCAGAATATTTTTGAAAAAAAGTATTCAATTGAGCAACGTACATTGGTTAGTTTCATAAACGGAGCTGAATATTTTGGTGAAAATAATTTTGCACTGAATGAATTAACAGTTACCAAAAAAGACACCTCAAGCATGATAACCATTCATACCTGGGTGGATGATGAATTCGTAAACTCCTATTGGGCAGACGGATTAATTATAGCCACATCAACAGGATCAACAGGCTATTCATTGAGTTGCGGAGGACCTATTCTTAGTCCCGGTTGCGGAAATTTTGTAATTACACCCATTGCACCGCATGGTTTAACGGTGCGCCCTTTTGTTATCTCTAACAAAAGCAAAGTAAAATTAAAAGTAGAAAGCCGCAGTGAAAATTTTCTTGCAACATTGGACTCACGCTCGGTTACCTTACCCAGTTCATTCGAACTTCAGATTTCAAGAGCGTTATTTACACTAGGTCTGGTACGTTTTCCCGGTGATAATTTCATCAGCACCCTGCGCAACAAAATGATGTGGGGAGCAGATAAACGGAATTAGAATTTAAATCGTCATTGCGAGCGAGATGGGCAATGTCCGGGGGACATTGAGCCAGATTGTGCTGATGAGCGAAGCAATCTCAATTTATGAAACACTGTGCATAATTGCGAGATTGCTTCGGGTGAAAAACCCTCGCAATGACGTCATGCCTATTTCTTGCAATAACTTTCTGATTGCTCTACCGGAAATTTGTTTTCCAGATCAACATCATTAAAGCTGCTTTTCTTTCCCCAGTTAAAAAGCTTTTCAAAAAAAGGTAACAACTTACTTCCCTTTACTTTTTCAAGAAAAAAGACTTCGTGTTCTTTTTCTTTGATAGCCATTTCGTATAGAATTTGGTCGTGCTCGTAAATGCCTAATTCATGGAAATAATGAATCATCACAAAATACTCACACACGTTTCCGCTTTCCAGTCTTCCTGCAAAATAGTAAGGCATAAACCAACCGATAACATAGCAACTGAATGAAATGGTTTTGCCGATAACATGAAACTGAACTTCATATTTTTTTGAAACAGGAATATTGTACTGTTTCATAATCTTCAATACTTCTTCGCGGTGTTTCCACTCATCCAACTCTATCTGACGGACAGGCGCTTTCTCTTCTATACTTTTTAAGGAGCCGGCATGACCTTGATAAGCAAAAGCGGCAGCCTTTTCAGCAGAATACGCCTGTTGAAGAAGTTTGGTCAGTTTAGGATGAGTAATAAGCACAGGAAGAAAATTCTGTGCGAAATTAAGAATAAGGTGATTACTTATTCTTTGTACATCTTCTCAATTTCAAGGCTGAATTTTTCCAGAATTATTTTACGTTTCAGTTTCATGGTAGGAGTAAGTTCTCCTGTTGCAACGCCCCATTCTGCAGGCAGTAAAGTGAATTTCTTTATCTGCTCCACATGATTAATGTCCTGATTAATGTGTTCTACTTCTTTCTGAATAGCCTCTATCACTTCAGGAATTCTTATTGCTCCCGCATTTCCCGGAAAAATAACATTGTTGTTTTTGCACCATGCTTCTAAGTTCACAAATGAAGGCACAATCAATCCCGAAACAAATTTGCGTTCGCTGCCAACTACCATTACCTGTTCAATCAGTGGCGATTCTTTCATTTTGTTTTCAATTGGTTGCGGAGCTACATATTTTCCTCCAGAAGTTTTGAAAAGTTCTTTTTTGCGATCAGTTATTTTCAGGAATTTCCCGTCATACACTCCTATATCACCGGTGTGAAACCAGCCCTCTTTATCAATCACCTCCGCTGTTAAATCAGGGCGTTTGTAATAACCCAACATGATGTTTGGCCCTTTGGCAAGTATTTCACCGTCTTCAGCAATTTTTATTTCAACACCGGGAATAGGAATACCAATAGTGCCTAGTTTGCGGTCTGTTTCTTCCAAACGGTTGGAGGTAAGTACAGGCGAAGTTTCCGTTAATCCGTAACCTTCAATAATAGGAATTCCTGCTCCTGTAAACAATGTTCCCAGTTTTGCATTCAGTGCTGCAGCACCGCTTACAAGAGCTTCCACTTCTCCGCCCAGCGCTTCTTTCCATTTCGAGAAAACTAATTTACGTGCAATGGCAAGTTGAAGCGTGTAAGATATTCCCTGAAATTTATTTAGTTCAAACTTTAAACCTAAGTCAATACTCCAGAAAAATAACTTCTTGCGGAAACCTTCTAATGCATTGCCTTTCTCCAATATTTTTTCATACACTTTTTCAAGCAAACGGGGAACAGTAGTAAAGAAATGAGGCTTTACTTCTTTCAGGTTTTCTCCAATGGTTTCGAGCGTTTCGGCATAATAAACCGACATACCTACAGCCATATAAGTATAAACCACCATGCGCTCAAAACTGTGGCAAAGTGGTAAAAAACTAATACTTCGTTTGCCAGCCACCATCATCTGCTGAATAGAAAGTGTTGACTTGATATTACTGATGATGTTGTTGTGTGAAAGCATCACACCTTTTGGATTTCCTGTAGTTCCGGAAGTATAAATAATGGTAGCAAGATCATTTGGTTTTATTGCTGCTTTAAGTATTTCAATCTGTTTCAGGTCATCAGCACTAACTTCTTCCAGCAATGTTTTCCAGTTTTTAGCTCCGGCAACTTCATTAAATGTGAAAACATCTTTCAATGTAGGAACATCAGATTTTATGCTTTGAATTTTCGCATACAAATCAGCATCTGAAACAAAACAGTAAACAATCTCTGCATCGTTGAAAATGAATTTGTATTCGTTCTCCGTAATGGTAGGATAGATAGGTACATTGATAGCTCCTATTTGCTGTGCAGCTAAATCAACAAAGTTCCATTGAGGACGATTGTTAGCAATCAAACCAATTTTATCGTTTGGTTTAACCCCCAGTTTCAGCAAGGCTTTGCTGAGTTGATTAATGATATTGATACACTCCTGCGTACTATAACCTTTGTAGAATTTTTGTCCGTTTTCAGTTACTTTTTCGGCAAGACAAATCTCTTGCGGATGATTTGACTGCTGGTAGGGAAGCAAGTCAAACAGGCGTGTATAGTCTTTCATTTTTTATCGTATTAATTTGCTGATTTGTTTGAATTCTTCGGTTCCTGCGGCATCCATTAACTGAAATAAAACCATTTCGGTTGTGGAAATAAATGCTCCGGCTTGCCGCATTCTTTCTAAAGCAATTTGTTTGCTGTATTCTTTACGTGACGAAACCGCATCGGCTACCACATGTACCTGCAAACCGCTGTTCAACGCGTCTAATGCGGTTTTTAAAACACAGATATGGCTTTCAACTCCGGCAAGAACAACCTGTTCAATGCCGAGCGTTTTTAGTTTTTCATTCACAGGATTGGAAAGCAGACACGAGAAACAAACCTTTTCAATCACTTCTTGTCCTTCCGGGATATTTACTTCTGCGCAGGTTTTGCCTAATCCTTTTGGATATTGTTCGGTAATAAGAAGTGGAACACTCAGTATTTTTGAGCCTTCTATCAATCGGTTCACATTTTCAAAAACCTCAGTGTTATTAGAGATAACGGGCATTAACCGCTCCTGAACATCAATAATGATAAAGGCTGTTTTGCCTTTTTTAAGAATTCCTGTTTCGACCATAGAATTAAGATTTAATGCCTTCAAAACTAAAACAATTTTTATTCTGCATTTCCGTTAATAGCTTTACAGCGCTTTTAAACCATGGAAGAAGTACAGGAACAGCCGAAACGATTTACTATTTTCAAAACAATACTCATTGTTTTGCTTTCGCTTGTTGTCCTGATTCCATTGACAAGCGTGATTTTGGCTACCCTTTACCGTGATAAAATTAAAGACTATATGTTGGCTGAAGTAAACAAAGAATTACTGACACCGGTAAGCATCAGCGATAAAGTTGACCTTACGCTCTTTCAGCAGTTCCCTTATGTTTCATTAGAGCTTAACGAAGTGTTTGTGCGCGAAGTAAATGCTAAAAAAGATACCTTATTTTATTTCCGTGAAGTTTATCTTGGATTTAATGTGCTTGACATCATCAACAAAAATTACAACATAAAAAAGATAGCAGCTGAACATGGTGTTGTAAAAATAGTGCGAGATAAAGAAGGGAAAGGCAATTATGAGATTTTTAAAATACGAAAAGATACTGTCCCTTCTTCTTTTTCACTGGCGTTGAATGAAGTAAAGTTTAGCGATACACGATTGTATTACCGGGATGATGCGTTGGGACAAGATATTTCTTCTTATCAGGAAAAGATAAAGCTAAAAGGAGATTTTTCGGAAAAAAGATTCAGCCTTGACATTGTAAGTAAGGGACAGTTGTATGTCTTTGAACAGACCAAAAAAGAAATTCTGCGCGATAAAAAACTGGGAATTGAATTAGTGCTGAATGTAAATTCCGAACAAGGAATTTATACGTTTGAGAAAGGAGATGTAACTGTAGCACAGATGGAGGTTATTTTGACTGGAAGTATTCGTTCTGCCCGTGCCGGTGGTGAAACAGATCTGTTGGTAGAAGGCAAAAACTTTGATGTCAGTGAAATCATTTCACTGCTTCCTGAAAATGCTGCTACCAAGCTCGCTGATTACAGCAGCGATGGAGGCCTTTACTTTAAAGCATCATATAAAGGAAAAACGAGTGAAGGAAATTCACCCTCATTGAATGCAGATTTTGGAGTTGAAAAAGGTGACATAAGTCATAAGCCTTCGGGCATTTCATTGGAAGAAGTAAGTGTAAAAGGAAATTATGTGATGAAGGATATTCGCAAAACGGAAACAGCAATGCTGAACGTTTCTTCTTTTCATGCATCGCTTGCTGATGGCAGATTGAGTGGAGCTTTCAGTATCCGTAATTTCTTACATCCCGATGTGCAAACTACTTTGGATGCTGAGTTTGACCTTGAGAAATTAGCTCATTTTTTGCACATTGATACATTGGAAGAAATTTCAGGTAATGCATCACTCAATGCGTCTTTCCGTGCTTCATTCGCTGATATTGAAAATATTACTGCTGCCGAAATTACTCAAGCTACTACTTCAGGAAATGTTGCTCTTAGAAATGCCTTATTCAAATTGAAAGGGAATAAACGTAGCTTTAAAGAACTCAACGGTGATTTTGCATTCCATAACAATGAACTTAAAATTGAAAACTTCTCAGGAGTTATTTCAGGAACCGATTTTGCACTCACCGGGTATTTCCGAAATATTCTACAATACTTTCTTTTGCCTGACCAGCAACTTTATATTAATGCAACTGCAAAATCAAAACTCATTAACCTTGACCAATTGCTGGAAGAAGGAAATACAGTGGAAACAACAACTGTCAATAATGAAGAGTATCATCTCAATCTTTCGCCCAATCTTGCTTTTGATCTGATGTTTTCAGCTCAGGAATTAAAATTTAGGAAATTTTCAGCAAAAGAAATTCAAGGTGTGGTGAAATTAAAAGACGATTATTTTACAGCAAGCAATCTTTCCTTCACCGGAATGGGTGGACTGGCAAAAGCTGACCTTTCACTGATGAAAAATCCGGAGAATAATTTTGATATTTTATGCAATGCTGTAATCTCTGATATTGATGTGCAACAACTATTTTATGAGTGCGAAAATTTCGGACAAAGATTTATAACAGATAAAAATCTGAGAGGAAGAGCAACTGCAAACATTAATCTTTCCGGAGTATTGTCATCGTCATTGAAAATGGATTTGTCAAAACTTCTTGTGAAGAGCAATCTTGCAATCAGTAAAGGCGAGTTGGTTGATTTCAAACCGCTGCAGGAGCTTTCAAGGTTTATTAAAGTCGAAGATCTGAACCATGTGAAATTTGCCAGCATGAGCAACAATATTGAGATAAAAGATAAGCAGGTAATTATCCCGTTGATGAAAATTCAATCCTCTGCACTTGACCTTGATGTTTCGGGAACACATGGTTTTAACAACGATATGGAGTATCATTTCCGGGTTTTTCTCTCTGATATTTTGTTCGGAAAGGCACGTAAAGCGAAAAAAGAAAATGAAGAGTTTGGTTATCTGGAAGATGATGGACGCGGAAAAACTTCGCTTTATTTGACTATGAAAGGAAGTGGGGGAGATTATAAGTTTTCGTATGACAATAAATCTGTGAGGGATAAAATTAAGAGCGACATGAAAAAAGAAAACCAGAACATGAAAGCCTTGCTGAATGAAGAGTTTGGTTGGTTTAAAAAGGACACTGCTTCTTTCAAACAAAAAGAACCGGATAAAAATACTGAACTGAAAATTGAATGGGATGAAATGCCTGATACGCTAGGAAAATCTGAAAAGGAGAAGAAAAAAATTCTGAAAAAAGTGAAAGCTGATCAGAATAAAAAAGAAGAATCGGAAATGAAAATTGAATTTGAATAAATTTGGTGGATGAAACGATTAGTAGTTTTTACAGGAGCAGGAATAAGTGCTGAAAGCGGCATTAAAACATTCCGTGACAGCGGTGGCTTGTGGGAAGAATATAAGATTGAAGATGTTGCTACACCACAGGCATGGGCAAAAAACCCGGCATTAGTTCAGGAGTTTTATAACCAGCGTAGGAAACAGGCACTGGAAGCTCAACCTAATGCTGGTCATAAAGCTATTGCAGAACTGCAACAACATTTTGATGTGTATGTTATCACACAGAATATTGATGATTTGCATGAACGCGCAGGTTCAAAAAAAGTATTGCATTTACATGGTGAAATAAAAAAAGCCCGTAGTTCAACCTATCCCAATCTTATTTATACTGTTGATGGATGGGAATTAAAAATAGGAGATAAATGTGAAAAAGGTTCGCAACTTCGTCCGCACATTGTGTGGTTTGGCGAGGCTGTTCCTGAAATGGATAACGCAATAGAATTGGTTCAGCAAGAAGATATTTTTATTGTGGCTGGAACTTCATTGAATGTTTATCCTGCTGCAAACCTGCTTGATTATTCTCCAACTGAAATACCGAAATATTATGTTGACCCAAATCCTGATCTGGTTTACAATTTTGCTGATATACGTGTGATTAAAGAAAATGCCGGGAAAGGCTTACCTGATTTAGCTGAAAAACTGATTAAAGAATTTGCTGCCTGATGTCCTCGACAGAACTGCTTTTAAAAATTTCTGAACTTCAGTCAAAAGGAGACAAATATTATGCTCCCGGAATTTTTCCTTCACAGCGTTTTCATCTGTATTTTCCTTTTGAGCGCGAAGACAACAACGTTTTTTTTACGGCAAGCATTATTTTTATTCTTCAAAATCTGCGAGAGAAATTATCGCAGGAAGAAAAAAAAATTTCGGCAGAAATTTGCAGAAAAGCTGTTGTAAATTATTCCGATTACAAAAATAAAGACGGACTTGATACTTATAATTTCTGGAGGACAGATGGTTCAGCACATTTTCCGAATGGAAAAATTTTATCTCGTATAAAAAAAGTAAGAATACCGGATGATGCAGATGATACATCACTGATTTACCTGACTTTAAATCCAAGCTACGAAACAGCTTTGTGGCTGAAAAATAAATTATCACAACATGCTAACCTCAGCAAAAAACAAATCACCAATACTTTTCCCGAATACAAAAATCTGAAAGCATATTCCACTTTCTTCGGGAAGAATATGTTCATTGAGTTTGATGTATGTGTATTGTGCAATATCCTGTATTTTGTTTTTCAGAATAAACTGGAATTAAATCAACATGATCATGATTCTATTTCCTTTATTCGTTCAGTGATTGAGAAAAAACAATACTTGGAAAAGCCATTCTATGCTTCGCATTCCTATCCATCTGCGGCTGTGATTTTGTATCATGTTGCACGTTTGCTGGAAAAATACGAGGTACATGGATTGTCAGAAATAAAACCGAAAGTTATAAATGGATTAAATGCCTTGATTGAAAAGGAAAGTGATGAAATGAACAGAATTATACTTTCGACTTCACTAATAAGGTTAGGTGCAAAAACTAATACGGTTGAGATTGCAAATCCAAACCAGCTTACTAATCATCGGTGGTCATTCTTTCATGCAGGATTACTAACTGCATTTGAAAATTCAATTACTTACAACTTTGCTGGAAATTCTTTAGTCCATTTAAAATATAAATGTGAAGCACACAGGTTGGCATTGATATTAGAAAACATTGTTTACAGTAAATAAGAAAGCCACACTTTTAGCGTGGCTTTCTTATTTTATCTATCATTTCTTAGCTACCACACGCCTCACAACTCTCTGGATCATCTAATGAGCATGAAATTGCTGCCTGTTGTTCTTCAACAGTTTTTGGAGCTACCTGCACAACTTCTGGTTGAACAGCTGCTTGCTTCTCAACTGTGAACTTAATTGCATCTGTTGCAGCTTTGGTACGCAGGTAATACATTCCTGTTTTCAGGCCTTTTTTCCAAGCATAAAAGTGCATCGAAGTTAGCTTCCCAAAATTCGGATTTTGAACGAAAAGATTTAACGATTGGCTTTGGCAGATATATGCTCCGCGATCTGCAGCCATGTCAATAAGGTCTTTCTGTTTTATTTCCCAAACTGTTTTGTAAAGGTCTTTTATGTTTTGAGGAATTACATCAAGATTTTGGACTGAGCCGTTGGCAGCGATAAGATCGTTTTTCAATCCATCATTCCATAAACCAAGATTTACAAGGTCTTTCAAGAGGTGTTTGTTCACCACAATAAATTCACCTGACAATACTCTTCTTGTATAAATATTCGAAGTGTATGGCTCAAAGCACTCGTTGTTGCCAAGTATCTGTGACGTAGAAGCTGTTGGCATGGGTGCAAGCAGCAATGAGTTTCTTACTCCGTGTTTTTTCACTTCATCTTTCAGAATATCCCATTCCCAGCGGCTGGAAGGAGTAACACCCCACATGTCGAATTGGAAAACCCCTTGGGAAACTGGTGAGCCTTCATAGCTTTCATAAGCACCATCAACCTTTGCAAGGTCTTTGGACGCGGTCATGGAAGCATAGTAAATGGTTTCGTGAATTTCTTTATTCAATTTTTTCGCTTCGTTTGAATCAAAAGGCATGCGCAAGAGAATGAAAGCATCTGCCAATCCCTGAACACCAATTCCGATAGGACGGTGACGCATGTTGCTTCTGCGTGCTTCTTCAACAGGATAAAAATTCCTGTCAATAATTTTGTTCAGATTTTTAGTGATTACATACGTTACCTCAAATAGTTTCTGGTGATCAAGTTGACCGTCAATCACAAAGTGAGGCAATGCAATAGAAGCAAGATTACAAACTGCAACTTCTTCAGGTGATGTGTATTCAATAATCTCGGTGCAGAGATTGCTGCTTTTGATTGTTCCGAGGTTTTTTTGATTTGATTTTTTGTTGCAGGCATCTTTGTAAAGCATGTAAGGTGTGCCTGTTTCAGTTTGTGATTCTAAAATGGCGAACCACAATTCCTGCGCTTTAATAGTCTTGCGCATTTTGCCTTCTTTTTCGTATTTGAAATACAACGTTTCAAATTCATCTCCGTAAGTATCTGCTAATCCAGGCGCTTCATGCGGGCAGAATAATGACCAATCACCATTTTCTTCCACACGTTTCATGAACAAATCAGGAACCCACAACGCGAAGAATAAATCACGTGCGCGATTTTCTTCTTTTCCATGATTCTTTTTCAGGTCAAGGAAATCAAAAACATCTGCATGCCATGGCTCCAGATAAATAGCAAAAGAGCCCTTGCGTTTGCCTCCGCCCTGATCAACATAACGTGCGGTATCATTGAATACACGAAGCATCGGCACAATTCCGTTGGATGTTCCGTTGGTGCCTTTGATGTATGAACCTGTTGCGCGAATGTTATTGATGCTTAATCCAATTCCACCAGCAGATTGAGAAATTTTAGCACATTGTTTTAATGTATCGTAAATACCATCGATGCTGTCGCTTTTCATGGTTAACAAAAAGCAACTTGACATTTGTGGCTTTGGAGTTCCTGCATTGAAAAGTGTTGGCGTTGCGTGTGTAAACCAACGCTCGCTCATCAGGTTGTAGGTTTCAATTGCGGAGTTAATATCATCTTTATGAATACCAACAGAAACGCGCATCAGCATGTGTTGCGGACGCTCTGCAATTCTGCCATCTAATTTTAAAAGATAAGAACGCTCTAAAGTTTTAAATCCAAAATAATCGTAACCGAAATCGCGATCGTAAATAATTGTTGAGTCTAAAAGCTCTGCATTTTTCTCAATGATTTCATAAACATCATTGGCAAGCAATGATGCGTTTTCACCGGTAACAGGGTCAACATACTCATACAATGCTTTCATTGTTCCTGAGAACGATTTGTTAGTAATCTTATGCAGATTACTAACAGCAATGCGTGAAGCTAATAGCGCATAGTCAGGATGTTTGATGGTGAATGATGCCGCCACTTCGGCAGCAAGGTTATCCAACTCGATGGTTGTAACGCCTTCGTAAATTCCTTTGATAACTTTCATTGCCACCGGCACTGGGTCAACGATGGGATTTAAGCCGTAGCAAAGCTTTTGAATGCGCGCGGTTATTTTGTCAAACTTAATTGACTCGCGTCTGCCGTCTCTTTTAATTACATACATCGGGTAAAGGTTTTGTCGTTAGTGTTGTGTATTAGTATCTCTAAATCCAAATTTCTAGAACTTAAAAATCCTCATCGAGGCTAAACTGTTGTTCTGATGTGCTGCTCATTACTCCTGATTTCTGATATTCGCTAACACGTTTCTCAAAAAAATTTGTTTTGCCTTGCAACGAAATCATTTCCATAAAGTCGAAAGGATTTTTTGCGTTGTAAATTTTTCCAACGCCAAGTGAAAGCAGCAATCGGTCGGCACAGAACTCAATGTATTGACACATCAATTCTGCATTCATCCCAATCAGTTTTACAGGCAGTGCATCGCTCACAAACTCTTTTTCGTATTCCACTGCGTTGGCAATAATTTCTTTCACGCTATCTTCAGGAAGCTTGTTTACCAATTGAGTGTAAAGCAGACATGCAAAATCGCAGTGCAAGCCTTCGTCACGCGAAATCAATTCGTTTGAAAAACTCAGACCGGGCATTAAACCGCGTTTCTTGAGCCAGAAGATAGAGCAGAAGCTACCAGAGAAGAAAATTCCTTCAACGGCTGCAAATGCAATCAGTCTTTCTGCAAAAGAACCTTTGTTAATCCAACGCACAGCCCACTCTGCTTTTTTCTTCACGCAGGGTAGTGTATCAATCGCTTTAAAAAGATGCTTTTTTTCTGCCGTGTCTTTGATATAGGTATCAATCAGTAATGAATACGTTTCAGAGTGTATATTTTCCATCATTACCTGAAAACCATAGAAACAGCGGGCTTCAGGGTATTGGACTTCATTTAAAAAATTGATAGCAAGATTTTCATTTACAATTCCATCGCTTGCTGCGAAGAAAGCAAGAACGTGTTTAATGAAATGACGCTCGTCATCATTTAGTTTATTTTCCCAGTCAACGGTGTCTTGCGAAAGATCAATTTCTTCTGCGGTCCAGAAACTGGCTTCAGCTTTTTTATAAAAACTCCAGATGTCATTATGTTTAATAGGAAACAACACAAAGCGGTCAGTATTTTCTACTAAAATCGGTTCAACCGGAAGCGATGTGTTTGCAGGTAAAACTTCCGAGATATTTACTTTTTCCTGTTGTT
>CAMBRL010000005.1 GCA_945870105.1 Chitinophaga pinensis | reverse complement strand
CTGGGTATTATTACCGACCTTAGAATAGGGCAGCACTTTAACCTGCGCTTTATTCCTGACCTTTCGTTTGCCGATCGCAGATTGAAATATACGCTGAGTACGTTGGATACACTTGGTCAGCCGGTAGAACGCAGTGAAGAACAAAAGCTGGAATCTGTTTTACTGGAGTTTCCGCTTTCACTCAAGTTTAAATCGGTGCGGATTAACGATGGCAACTGGAGGGTTTATATATTGGGCGGAGGTAAGTTTATAATGGATATGGCTTCACAATCTAAAATTAAAACGGGTGATAACGAGGTAGTGGTAAAGCTCAACCGCATTGACTATGCCTATGAGTTAGGTGTTGGCTTTGATTTATATATGCAGTATTTCAAATTCTCGCCCGAACTGAAGGTCTCCTTCGGAATGAATAACCTGTTGGTTAAAGACGAAACCATTTACACGCAAAGTATCAATAAACTGAATTCAATGGCGTTTTTGCTGTCGTTTCACTTTGAGTAATCGTCATTGCGAGTCCCGCTTTTCGCGGGGCGAAGCAATCTCATGTTATATTTACTATTGACGATAAAGTGAGATTGCTTCGGGTGAAAAACCCTCGCAATGACGGATAGCCTACTCCCACTTAAAGACATCTTCAATTTTTCTCGGCCGCAAAATGTTCTTCCACGAAAAATCTTTGAGTTTTAAATCTTCTTTAGCTACTTCTTTTAGTGGATAAAGCGTAGCATCGGGTTTGGTGATGAAGGTGATGGATTTTACTTTACTGCTGTCCACAAAAATCAGCATGTCACTGCTTTCGGCTTTGTTTACATTTTCCACAGGTTTGTCGTCTTCATGGGCATAATAAATAGTTTGTCCGTTGCCGATAACGCGAACTTTGTAGAGTTTACTGTTCTCGAAAAAGCCATTCATGTTCTTGCCTTTTATCTGGTTAAAGTGTGCAGTGTCCTCACTTGAAATAATAAAGGCATTGTTGCGCATGCGCATTTCGTGCATTTTTCCGTTTGCCATTTGCAGAAAGGTAGTATCAGCGGTCAACTGATTGCTGTCGTTCCAGAGTATGGGGAGGTAATACATGCTGATTGCCGAGTCTTTGTAGGAATAAACTAGTGAGTCGCACATACCCTGAAAATCGCTTTTAAAGAATTTCGCTTTGTGATAAGCGAAGAGCGTGCGTTTTTCTGAAACGGTATCTAAGGTGGTTTTCAGAGTATCGGCATGGAGGTAAAGTGTGTCACCACTCAGGTTTTGTTTCATCAGAGCTTTTCCGGTTACTATGGTTTTTTCATCACTGCGAAAAAACTCTCCGTAGTCGCCATTGATAACCACTTCCTGCACGGTATCTCGCAACACAATGTTATTAATTGCTTTTCCGAAGCCGGTGGCACGGTCGTAATAAATGCTGTCACCCGTTATGGTTTGTTCTTTGGAAGTAATTTTTGCATGTTGATTAAACTGCGAAACATCGTTACGGGTATCGTACCATCCGTTCTCGCAATAGATGGTGTTTTCATCGCTTACAATTACGGTAGGGCCAAGGAAGTAAGCCACTTCGGTAGTGGTCTTAAACTTTAGCGTATCGCAGTTGATGGTGTATTTTGGATTTACAAGCACCACATTTTTGCGGAAGTGCAACATCTTTTCGCCAGAATAATAATAGCCGAAGATGCTGGTAAGTGTGTCTTCTTTCTGTACTATTTTTCCGCCTGTTGTGTAGTTGGAGATGCCGCTGGCACGGTCATAAGTAAGGCGGTCGGTGGTGAGTTTTATTTCTTTGTCAATAAGCACCACATTGCCCGTAACTACGGCTACTTTGGTGTTTCCGTTGTAGTTGAGTTTGTCGCCATAGAGGTCTAAGGTATCACCCTGCTTGATGTGTACGCGGCTGAAGGCATCCATAGTATTGGTTTCGCTGTAAAGCCAAGCGCTGTCGCAAAACATAAGGGCATCATCGTGTTTGAACTGTACATCACCTAGTAGCCTGCGCACCTTACCTGTTTGGCGCTCATCATACTGTAACTCGTTGGCATGAAGCAGTTCTATTTTGCGCGGGGCATCCTGCGCAAAAGCGCTTACTGCAAGGAAAATAGTAATGAGAAAATATAAATAGCGCATACTGGCAAAATTAGCTAATCGCACGAATAGCTGATGAGCTAAGTTTGGCAAAGATTAATTAAGCTTCTTCTCTAACTTGTTTTCTTTCTTATCAAGTTCTTGCAATTCTAAGTTGTATTCCTCTTTCTTTTTGGTGATTTTGCTTTTGTCTTCCAAAAGGCTGGCACGTTGCGCCATGATTTCGGCTTTTGCAGCTTCAACCTCTGCGGGTGTCATTTTACCTTTTGCAATTTTCTTGTTCAGCTTGGCTTCGGATTTGTCAATCTTGCTATTTTTTTTGTCTAGCTTTTTCTGCTTCACTTCCAACTTCGCAACATTTTCTGCAACATTTAATTTTTTGTCTTCCAGCTTGTCAATTTTACCTTGTGTTTTAGCACGCGCAGCTTCTTCCTTTTCTTTTTTCTTCAGTTCTTTCTCTGCGGTTTTGGTTTTTTTCTCGGCTTCTTTCTTTTCTTTTTCGGCTTGTTTGGTGGCTTTCTCTGCTGTTTTTGCTTCCTTTTCTGCCTGTGCCGTTTCTTTCTCTGCCTTTTTTAAATCTTTTTCCAGATCTTCACTTTTCTTCTCTAATTTCTCGTTTTCTTTTTCTTGAGATTTTACAACTTTGGCTTGTTCTTCGTTTGTTTTTGTGGCAGCAGAAAGCAACGATTTCATGTTTGCCTCATACGTTTTTCCTGCAGCAAGACTTACATTCTTAATCGTAAAAGTCTCATGGCTTTTCTCCTTGAAAATAATTTCAACAGGTGTTAACGCATCGCGTAATGCGGGAATACTTACTTTGTAAGTTCCATTCGCATCCGTAACTCCGGTGAAGATAAACTGTGTGTTTTGTTTTATTTCAAAACTGGCATAAGACAGCGGTTTGCGGCCAGAAAGAGCTTTAACGGTAAAAGTTAGCGTGTCGCTTTTCAATGTTGCGAATGCTGAGGTATAAAGAGCTAAAGTGAAGAGTAGAATTAGGTTTCGTTTCATGTTGTTAGTTTTTTTCTTGCGCGAAAATATCAAAACAATTCCAATTGCCATGCTTCGCCCGGCCTTCGAAAATCAGCAGTGTTTAGTTCTTCGGAATAACGACCTTTCATGTAGCGTTTTACTGAATTCACAAATATCTGCTTAATTGATTCTGCAATTTCGCCTTCGCCTTTTATGCGTGTGCCGTAGCGGCTGTCGTTCAGTTGTCCGCCATGGCAATCCTGAATTTGATGCAGCACTTTCTCTGCTCTGTCAGGAAAGTTTTTGTGAATCCAGTTGGTGAAAATTTCACTAATGGAACCGTTGAGGCGCACGATAGTATAGCCCGCATTTACAGCACCGTTGTCGGCAGCCTGTTTAATAATAGAAGGAATTTCCATGCTGTTTAAGCCCGGAATAATGGGCGCAGTCATTACTCCGCAGGGTACACCTGCTTTTGATAATTGGTTCAATACGTTCAACCGTTTTTTTGCAGAAGCCGTGCGTGGCTCCATTTTTAATCGCAACTCTTCTTTCAGCGAAGTGATGGAAACCATTACGTGAACTAGTTTATGTTTTGCCA
Source organism: Chitinophaga pinensis (assembly GCA_945870105.1). Taxonomy (GTDB): domain Bacteria; phylum Bacteroidota; class Bacteroidia; order SXHM01; family SXHM01; genus SXHM01. Next base: position 52,082 of record CAMBRL010000005.1, on the reverse strand, counting down.
ATTCGCTCAGCAAATCAGTGTCACGCAGAATAAGACTGTTCTTTGTTATCATAGCAATCGGGTTGCGGTATTCTAAGAAAACCTCCAGCAACTGACGGGTTATCTTTAGCTTCTTTTCAATTGGTTGGTAACAGTCGGTATTGCCCGAAACCATTACTGGGCTGGGCACCCAACTCTTTCTCTCAAATGCCTCGCGCAGCAATTTGGCAGCATCGGGTTTTACAATAATCTTGCGTTCAAAGTCCAAGCCGGCACTAAAACCCCAGTATTGATGAGCATTGCGTGCATAGCAATAAATGCAGCCATGCTCACAACCCTGATAGGGATTGAGTGAATATAACCCCGGAATATCAGGGCTTTCCACTTTATTGATAATCTTTTTAGGATGTTCAAAAAATAGCTTGGTGCGCTCATCACCTAAAAACTCTTCGTCCAAGGCTTCAATATGTTCCTGCACATATTCCTGTTTCAGAAAACGGTTGGCAGTGTTGAGTTGAGCGCCTCTGCCTTTAAAGTATTTGTCTTCGTTTTCCATACCCTAAAAATAATGAAAGCTGTTTTCTCTTTAGTTGTTGTTAATAAATTTCTTTGTGCAACTTTGTGCTTTAGTGCCTTTGCGGTAAAATGAAATCACCCGAAATTATATTCTCTGAATTAGCCGATAGCCTTGCCGAAAACGGCTGGGCTGTTACCGATGATTTTTTTATAACTGATTTTTTACAGGAATTGTTAAAAGAGGAAATGCTTCTTTTTAAAAGCGGTCAATTTAAACAGGCAGGCATAGGCAAAGGTGCGGAGCATAAAGTGGTTTCAGAAATCCGCAGTGATTATGTTCACTGGCTGGATGAGCAAAACCTGAGCTATCTTCAAAAGCAGTTTTTGAAACAAATGGAACAGTTGAAACAGTTTCTGAACCGCGAATTTTTTCTCGGTTTAAAAGAAGTGGAATTTCATTTTGCAGTTTATCCCGAAGGTAGCTTTTATAAAAAACATCTTGATCGTTTTCAGCGTGATTCAGGTCGCACAATTTCCTGTGTGCTTTATCTGAACCAAGACTGGACTGAAAATGATGGCGGGCAACTCCGCATTTACAATAATGAAATATTCAAAGATGTTGCTCCTGTTTTCGGACGTTTCGTTTGTTTTAAAAGCGATGAAATAGAACACGAAGTATTGCCGACAAAGAGGGAGCGATATAGTATTACAGGATGGATGAAAAATTAAGGAACTAGAGACATGGCACAAACCCCCACAACACTAATTCCCCTCGGCTTCCCAGCTCCTGCATTTTCTTTGCCGGATACAGTTTCAGGAAAAGTAATATCGCTTGATGAATTGAGCTCAGACAAAGCAACTGTCATCATGTTCATCTGTAATCATTGCCCCTTTGTAGTGCATGTAATAGATGAGTTGGTAAGAATTGCAAACGATTATATTCCTAAAGGTGTTTCCTTTATTGCAATCAGCTCCAACGATGTGGAAAATTATCCACAGGATGGACCGGAAATGATGAAAGGCTTTGCAACAGCAAATAAATTCCCTTTTCCGTATTTGTATGACGAAACGCAGAATGTGGCCCGTGATTACGCTGCTGCCTGCACACCCGACTTTAGTATTTTTGACGAAGAACTTAAATGTGTTTATCGCGGACAGCTAGATGATTCGCGTCCATCCAACGGCAAGCCTGTTACAGGGAAAGATATTCGCGAAGCATTGGATAATATTCTTGCGGGAAAGCCTGTAAGTGCTGAGCAGGAAGTGAGTATCGGCTGCAACATCAAGTGGAAGCAATAGTTTTTGCATCCTGTCTTTTACTGTAAAGAATATTCAGCAAAACACCTGCTACAACCAAGGCTATTCCAAGCACGGCAAGCCAACCATGCGTTTCTCCAAAAAATCCCCAGCCGAATGCTAGTGCATAAACAACACTCAGGTATTGCAAAATCATCACCTTTCCTGTGGTTTCGGCATGAAGTGCTTTGGTCATATACAATTGCCCAACCTGCACACAAATACCCATCAGCACAAGAAAAAGTAAATCAAGCGGGGTAGGAGTTACCCATTGAAACAGGCACGCTATTGCCGCAAATGGCAGTGAAACTAAAGGGAAGTAAAACACCACAACAATAGGGTGGTCGGTATCTCTCAATTTTCTTACGACTGAATAGGCAAGTCCTGAAAACATCGCAGAAGCAATTCCCAGTGAAAGCCAGAAAATACTGATGCGTTCGTCAAACCCTTTTATAAAAGCAACACCTGTAAATGATACGGCAAAGAACAGCCATTGCAATGGTTTTAATTTTTCGCCTAGAAAAATCATTGCAAAAATTGCAGTAAATACAGGACTTAGATTTTGCAATGTTACTGCCGTCCCCAAGGGAATAGCTTGCAAGGTTGAAAAGTAAATAGACAACGAAATAAGTCCGATAAAGCCACGGAGGAACAATGATTTCTTATTATTCCCAAATGGATTTAAACCATAATAATGAATTGAAGAAATACTGAGAATAATAGAAACTAATGAGCGAAAGAAAATGAGTTCATGAGGTGGAATAGTTGGCAGAAATTTAACAAGCAAATTCATTAATGAAAATGCCAATGTGCTGATAAGCATATATAGAATTGCTTTGCTCATCAGATTTTTCTGAAGTTATAACCTAAGCCAACACCAAGTGTATAGCGCGTTGTTATTCCAATTGTTGGGTAGCCCTTTTTATCAATAGTTGCCCATACTCCGGGCGAAAAATTTCCCAGTTTAATCAGTCCGGGATAAATATTGGCACAAATAAAATTATCGCTCACATCACTTACCTGAATGGAGGCAAGTAATGAATTATTCCGGTCGTAAAATATCCCAATGCTGAATGGTGTAGTAAGGCTTACTTGTCTGCCCTTTTCAGAAATCAGGTAGCGTTCTGCCGAACGCACTCCTGCGCCTAACGATACTGCTGTCCCGTTTGGAAATTTCCACGACAAGCCGCCTAGTGTACCCATTCCCACCCGTGCGAATAATGCAATCCTTCGTTCAAAAGGAAGTTCCCATTTGAATGAAAAATATTGTCCGCTGTTTTGCAGGGTAAAATCTGTAAAGGTGATGGTAGGCTGCAAACTCCAGTCTGCCATGTGAAGTTTTTCGCTGAAAAATCTGCACACTTTTTCGGAGCTGAACAATGCAACCCCTGCCAGATTGAAAATATACGTATCGGCTAAAGGATCTGTGTTGTTACCTTTATAGCCGTTGTTTTCAATAATTTCGTTCAGAAGGAATGTGCCCATAATCGTAGTAAAACCTAATACTTTCGGATACTTAACATTATGGAACCGATACCATTCAGACATGGTGCGGTAGGTCATTCCGCCACCCATCAGATGAAGAAGATAGTTGGGAACCCATTGTGCTTTCTCCGGTTTAACAGATGTAGGAATTATTTCCGTGCTTATAAAATGCCACCATCCTATTTCTCCGATCACTTTTCCCGGATGCCCTAAATTCCAGAAAACATTTGATGCGGATTTCGAATAAGGAAACGAAAAAATATGCCGATCGTGATTAACAAGCTGATAAATATCAAAGCCCGCATTTAATGAAAACGATAATGGATTGTAGGTGCCCTGAGTGCCGTATTTATACCCTTTGTAGAAGTAATAAGGTTTTGCGGCAATGGTGTCCTGCCGAGCAACTGAAAAGTTAGTCTGCAACAAAAAAAGCGAAAGAAAACCTAAAAGACTAAATCGCAATCGGTCAGGCTTTGTGAGCTTTCACATACATAGTCACATCAGCAGCTGAAATCTTTTTGTCACAAAGAATGATGAGGCGTTCCACCACATTTCTCAGCTCGCGGATATTGCCTGTCCAGTCAATGGTTTGCAGTGCTTTTAGCGCATCTGCTGCAAATTCTTTTTGCGGCATTCCGTATTCCTGACAAATCTGTTGTAGAAAATGTTTTGCCAAAGTAGGGATGTCGTCTTTGCGTTCATTTAGCGATGGAACATGAATAAGTATAACGCCCAACCGATGATACAAATCTTCTCGGAAATTTCCTTTTTCAATTTCCTTTTTCAGGTTTTTATTGGTGGCAGCAATCACACGAACGTTCACGTTTATTTCTTTATCGCCACCAACGCGTGTGATTTTACTTTCCTGTAAAGCGCGTAAAACCTTTGCCTGAGCGGAAAGGCTCATGTCGCCAATTTCATCGAGAAACAAAGTGCCGCCATCTGCTAATTCAAAATTTCCTTTTTTCTGGCGGATAGCAGAAGTGAAGGCTCCTTTTTCGTGCCCGAACAATTCGCTTTCAATTAACTCTGATGGTATTGCAGCGCAATTCACTTCAATTAATGGAGCTGAAGAACGTTGACTATTTTCATGTATAGCGTGAGCAACTAACTCTTTCCCTGTTCCGTTTTCACCGGTAATTAAAACGCGTGCATCTGTGGGCGCAACGCGACTAATCATTTCGTGAATTTTTTTGATAGAACCGGAATCTCCAATCATTTCGTATTTCTTGCTGACTTTCTTTTTCAGAATTTTTGTCTCCGTAACTAAATTTGATTTCTCAAAAGCATTGCGGATAGTAACCAGCAGGCGATTTAAATCAGGCGGTTTTGAAATATAATCGTACGCACCTTTGCGAATTGCATCAACAGCGGTATCAATATTTCCATGACCGGAAATCATTACCACCGGCACATCAGAATTGGTTTCAAGAATTTTATCCAAAACTTCCAATCCGTCCATTTTGGGCATTTTGATGTCGCAAAGTATCACATCATAATGATTGGATTTAACCAGCTTCAGTCCTTCTAAACCATCAGGTGCATCGTCAATTGCGTATCCTTCGTTTTCAAGAATATCACGCAGTGTTCTGCGGATACTATTCTCATCGTCAATGATTAGAATTCGTTTCATATCGTTTTTATTATTTCTGATAGCACGCCTTCTTTAAGTGCATATGTTGAAAGACGCATTTTAGTCAATTTAAGTTCATGCAGAATAAAATTTGTAAAGAGCGATGCCAAAACAATCATATCCACACGCATTTCAATCAGTCCTTCCATTTTGTAACGTTCATCAAGGTTTGAGGAGATAATCAGGTTGTGGATTTTATAATAGTCTTCGGGTTTAAATTCGTAAGATTTTTTGTTTTCTAAATTTTCATTCACGTAAAATCTGCAAAAAATCATCTCTGCAAAAGTATCAAATGAGCCTGAAGAACCAATAAGTGTGTCAAGAGGATGTTGTTCAGTAGCATTGAAAAGCGGCTGTAATTTTCCTCTTAAATAATTCTCGATTTTTTGAATTTCCTCCTGTGTAATTGGTTCAGAATGTTTGAAGAATTCATACATGCGCGAAACGCCTAAATCAAAACTATGCTTCCAGAAAATCTGTTCATTGTTGCAGATGATAAATTCAGTGCTTCCTCCGCCAATATCCATCACCAGTGCTTTTTCATTGCCAATATCTAAAGCCTGACGCACACCTCCGTAAATCAGTTCGGCTTCTTTTTCACCGGAGATAATAGTTACTTCAATGCCTGTTTGTTTTTTAATTTCAGTAACAAACGCATTTCCGTTTTTTGCACTTCTTACAGCAGAAGTAGCAAATGCGAAAATCTTACTTATATTGTATTTGTTAGCAGTTTTAAGATGCTGCTGCATGGCATCAACACCGCGTTGAAATGGAGCAGGAGCAATGATATTTGTATTAATTCCGCCTTCACCAAGTTTTACAGCAATCTTGGTGTTGAAAATAATTTTGCAAGAATGATTGGCGGCAATTTCAGCCACCATCAGGTTAAATGTATTCGTGCCTAAATCTATGATTGCAATCCGCACAAGGTTGATTTTAGTGATAACGAATCCATTTCCATAATTCTTTGTAATTCACTTTTTTACCATACATCAGAATTCCTGTGCGGTAAATTTTTCCTGCAAACCATGTGGTGGCAATAAATCCAATAATCAATAATGCCATTGAAATCCATAAATCTGTATAAGGATAAGGAATACCAAACGGCAAACGCACCATCATAATGATAGGCGAAGTAAACGGAATAATAGAAAGCCAGAACGCCATTGGTCCTTCAGGATTATTCATTACAAACTGTGCCATTACAAAAGCAAGAATAAGCGGAATGGTAATCGGCAACATGAATTGCTGCGTGTCGGCTTCATTGTCAACAGCTGCACCAACAGCTGCAAATAATGCACCATAAAGTAGATAACCGCCAATGAAGTAAAAGATAAAAGCACCAATAAGTAAAGGGAAATTTATCTTGTCAATACTTTTCCAGATTTCGTCCATATCTTCAGCAGCAGGTTGTTGTGCTTGCATATTGGGTTGTAATGCAGATTGCCCGTTCATTGCCTGCTCCATCGGAACAGGTGTCGGCAATGTACTTTTATCTACACCCAAAAATCCTTTTGCGGCAGAAACAATAGTAGTAGTTAAAATTATCCAAAGTAAAAACTGCGTTAATCCAACCATTGCAATACCGATGATTTTTCCCATCATCAGTTGAAACGGTTTTACAGAAGAAATAATTACCTCCACAATACGACTAGATTTTTCTTCAATAACACCGCGCATAACCTGCGCTCCGTATAGGAATATGAAAAAGTAAATCAGCACACCGCCCAACATTCCTACTACCATACTCAGTTCGGTATTCTTACTTTCTTTCACTCCGCTTTCGTATTTGCTCTTCCGCATTTTGATGTCGGTTTTAGCCGCAGCAAGTGTTTTTTTATCAATTCCGGCTTCTGACAATTTCAGACCTTCAAGTTCATTTTCAATAGAGGTTTCAATAAACAAAATGGTGTTGAAGCCTGGTTGTTTTTTGTAGATTATTTCTGCGCCATTGCTATTGATGATATTCTGTGGAATGTAAAGCACCGCAGAATAATAATCTTCTTCCAATTGCTTTTCGGCTTCTGTAATTGCCATGTCTTTCACAAAATGGAATTTCAGATTTTCTTTGTCTGGAAAACTGGTGTCAAATAAATGACTTTCATCCACGACCAGTACATCTGTTTTCTCATCTTCCTGTGTTGCCATCCAGATAGGAACAACAAATAAAGCGCCCATAAGCAGCGGGCCAAGAATAGTCATTATGATGAATGACTTTTGTTTTACGCGTGTGAGGTATTCGCGTTTTATGATGAGTAATATTTTATGCATTAGCAAGTTTTTTTGAAGCGTTCATTTCGTTCACTTTCTGAATAAAAATATCATTCATCGTAGGAATTTCTTCTTTAAATGAAACAATACTTACATGAGGAATAAGAGCAGATAGCAACTCGTTTGAATTGTGATTTCCGATTTTTACTCTCGCCACTTTTTTGCCGTCTTCCTCTTCGGTGGCAAGTAAGTCAAAACCTTCGGGAAGCTGAAGCGTGTTGCCGTTTTGAGCGTGATAAGCAACTTCCCAGATATTGTTTTTATAAGCCGAACGGATTTCAGAAACAGAGCCATCCAATATTTTTTGCGATTGATTAATCAGTGCAATATCATCACACAATTCTTCCACTGAACCCATGTTGTGCGTTGAAAAAATAATGGTGGTTCCGTTTTTCTTCAGTCGAAGTATTTCTTCTTTTATAATGTTAGTATTAATCGGGTCAAATCCGCTGAAAGGTTCATCTAATATGAGTAATTCAGGTTCGTGCAGAATAGTAACAATGAACTGAACTTTTTGTGCCATACCTTTTGAAAGTTCTTCCACTTTCTTTTTCCACCAGCTTTCTATTTCAAATTTTTCAAACCAATATTTCAGTTTGGTGAGTGCATCTTTGCGGCTCAAGCCTTTTAATTGTGCAAGATACAGCGCTTGTTCACCCACTTCCATTTTTTTATACAAGCCGCGCTCTTCGGGCAAATAACCAATCTTTTCTGTGTCGGCAGGAATAAGTTTTCTTCCGTGAAAAAATAGATTTCCGCTATCGGGCGCTGTGATTTGAGTAATCATTCTGATGAGCGTGGTTTTCCCGGCACCATTGGGTCCGAGTAAACCAAATATGCTGTTTTCTCTCACGCTGATGCTCACATCATCCAAGGCAAGATGCGTTGCATAGCGCTTGGTAATGTTTTCTGCTTTAAAAATCTCCATGAATTTCTGATATTAAATCTGATACTAAGTAACAAAAAAATCCCCCGCGATAAGCGAGGGAGTGTTTTATTTAATCAATGAAAGTAATCTTTCATTTTCTCGAAAAAACTTTTGTCGTTTTTATCAGGTTTAGGTTTAAAGTTTTCTGAGTTGCGCAGTTTTTCAAGCAAAGTGCGTTCTTCAGGACTTAAATTTTTTGGTGTCCATACGTTAATGTTAACTAATATATCCCCTTTGTGTCTGGTATTATTAATATCAGGTAAACCTTTGTCACGCAGGCGTAATACTTTGCCACCTTGTGTCCCTGGTTCAATTTTTATGCGGGCTTTTCCGTCAATGGTAGGTACTTCAATGCTTGTCCCTAAAGCTGCATCAATAAAGCTTACATGTAAATCGTAGTGCAGATTTATTCCATCGCGTTTCAATTGTTCATGCGGTTCCTCTTCAATAGCAATAATTAAATCACCCGCAATACCCCCACGGGCAGCCGCATTTCCTTTGCCATTCATGGAAAGTTGCATCTCATCACTAACACCGGCCGGAATATTTATTTCAATTACCTCATCGCCTTTTACAATGCCATCCCCAAAACAGGTATTGCATTTATTTTTGATGGTTTTTCCTTCACCACCGCAGTGCGGACATGTTGTAGTAGTCTGCATTCTGCCCAGAATAGTATCGGTTACACGCGTAACTTGTCCAGAGCCATGACAGGTTGTGCAATTTGAAAAACCTGAAGCAGATTCAGCGCCTGTTCCTTTGCAACCGGTGCATGAAATGTATTTGTTTACCTTAATTTTTTTCTGAGCTCCGTTCGCAATTTCTTCCAGATTAAGTTTTACTTTCACGCGAAGATTGGTTCCGCGGTTTACTCTTCTTCCTCCGCCACCACCACCTCTTCCAAAACCACCACCAAAACTTCCGCTTCCGAAAATATCGCCAAACTGACTGAAAATATCTTCCATGTTCATGCCGCCACCACTGAAACCGCCATGTCCGCCACCGTTATTTCCCATTCCTGCATGGCCAAACTGGTCGTAGCGACTGCGTTTGTCTTTGTCGCTTAAAATTTCATAAGCTTCAGCAGCTTCCTTGAATTTGTCTTCCGATGCCTTATCACCCGGATTTTTGTCGGGGTGATATTTTAGCGCCATTTTGCGGTAAGCTTTTTTTATTTCAGCTTCGTCCGCATTGCGGGGTACGCCTAAAATTTCGTAAAAATCTTTTTTAGCCATTCGCTTAATTTTAATTTCCTACAATAACTTTTGCAAAACGAATAACCTTTCCGTTTAGTGAATATCCCTTTTCAAGTTCTTCAACCACTTTGCCTTTTAAATCTTCATTTGGTGCGGGAATATTAGTTATTGCTTCGTGAATATCGGCATCAAAAGCCTGCCCTTTGCTTTCCATTGCTGTTAGACCTTTCTGTTGTAGGCCGTTTCTCAGTTTGTTAAAAATCAATTCCACACCTTCTTTAACGGCTGTAATGTCTTTTGCTTCATTCATTGCAATCATGGCGCGCTCAAAATCATCTAAAACCGGAAGCAAAACCTTAAAGATATCTTCTCCTGCAGTTTTGTGAAGTTCAACTTTTTCTTTCTGTGTGCGCTTGCGATAATTGTCAAACTCCGAATAAAGACGGATATATTTATCATTCAACTCTTCAACTTTGGCATTGAGTTGTTTTTCAATATTTTCAATCGCTTCGGTAATCGGTTTTATATTTTCCTGCTCCGCTGCCTCAGTTCCTTCAGTGCCTGTTTCCTGAGGCAAGTTTTCCTGCCTGCCGGCAGGCATGGCATTTTCCTGAATCTCTGTCTTGTTTTCTTCTGTTGTCATCTTAATTTTTGCGTTAAAATTGTGCAATCGCCCCATTCAAATAGCCTGCCATTGCTTGTTTTAAGACAATTTGTCAGCGGGCTGTTTTTAGGAGGGCGCAAAAATAGCAAACGAAGCCGAACAATAACTTAAACTGCTAAGTATATTTGGCGCTGATTAGTAACACATTTTTAATGAAAACAAAGACGGTAAACGCACAGGAAGCTGTGAGTGTAATTCAATCAGGACAACGGGTTTTTGTTCAGGGAAGTGCCGCAACTCCTGTACATTTATTACATGCTTTGGAAAACAGGGCAAACGAACTGAAAAATGTTGAATTGGTTTGTCTCAGCGTATTAGGAGATTTGGGCGTAAATAAGCCCGAATACAAAGACAATTTTCATTTTAATGCACTGTTTGTTTCCGCACCAATTCGTAAAAATGTTAATGGTGCAAATGGTGATTATATTCCTGTTTTTCTGAGTGAAATTCATTTGCTGTTTGAGAAAAATATCCTGCCACTTGATGTTGCGCTTATTCATGTTTCGCCTCCGGATAAACATGGGTTTTGTTCGTTGGGTGTTTCGGTGGACATTACACGTGCAGCTGTTAAAAATGCGCAGCATGTAATTGCGCAGGTAAATCCTCACATGCCGCGCACACATGGTGACGGGCTTATTCATATCAGCGAAATTGATACGCTGGTTGAAGTAAACGAGCCGCTTCCCGAAGTGGATTACGGTAAAGAAGTAAGCGATTGCGAACGTACAATCGGTAAAAATGTGGCCTCGCTGATTGATGACCGAGCAACATTGCAAATGGGTATCGGAACTATTCCTGATGCAGTTTTGGAATGTCTCGGAAACCATAAAGATCTTGGAGTGCATACAGAAATGTTTTCAGATGGCGTGATGCATTTGATGCAGAAAGGCGCTATCACCAATAAGTTCAAAAGAAAACACCGAGGTAAAGTTGCCACCTCATTTGCAATTGGAACCCGACAGCTTTATGATTTTGTGGACGATAACCCGCAGTTTGCTTTTCTGGAAGCAGGTTATGTAAATGATGGAAGTATTATTCGGACTAATCCCGGAGTGATTGCCATTAACAGCGCAATTGAAATTGATTTAACAGGACAGGTTTGTGCCGATTCAATAGGAACTACACTCTATTCCGGTGTGGGTGGACAAATGGATTTTATTCGTGGAGCAGCTCTCTCCGAAGGAGGAAAACCAATTATTGCAATGTCTTCGGTAACTTCAAAAGGTCAGTCCAAGATTGTCCCTTTTCTGAAACAGGGCGCAGGTGTGGTTACAACGCGTGCACATGTGCATTATGTGGTAACCGAATACGGAATAGCTTATTTGTTCGGAAAGAACTTAAAACAACGTATGCACGAACTTATTAAAATTGCTCATCCTGACCACAGGGAACAATTGGAAAAAGATGCGTTTGAGCGATTTTCCAAATAAAAAAGTCCCGCCAAAGGCGAGACTTTTTTATTGCAAATCTTTTAGATTATTTAACTAAGTATTGCTCAATTGCCTGATCCAATGCTGGTCCGCGAAGATTTTGTCCGATAATAATTCCTTTGCCGTCAATCAGCCAGTTGGTAGGAATACCACGAACACCATAAACAGCAGCAGCTGCAGAATTCCAGCCCATTAAATCACTTACATGTGTATCCCAAATCAAGCCATCCTGAATAATTGCATTTTTCCAACCCTGACCATTCTGGTCAAGTGATACACCAAAAACAGTAAAGCCTTTTCCACGTGTAAAGTTTGCATCTTTATATTTGTTGTAAGCTGCAACTACATTAGGATTTTCCATACGGCAAGGGCGGCACCACGAAGCCCAAAAGTCAATCAATACAATTTTACCTTTTAAAGATGAAAGTGCCATTTCAACACCTTCAGGATTTTTGAATTTAAGTTCGGGAGCAATGTCGCCTACAGCTAATCCAATTTTAGGTGAGGTTGCAGTTGCTCCGGTTTGAGCATAAGTTCCAGCCTGAAAAATAATAAGAGTAATAAATGAAAGAAAAAGTGATTTGTTCATGTTTAGTTTTTTATGTTTTGCAAAGTTAAACAATAATGTTGCCCAAAAAGTTTTAATCTATTCTTACAATGTTTGCCCCGATTTTATTCAGTCTTTCATCAATATGCTGGTAGCCGCGGTCAATCTGCTCAATGTTGTGAATAGTGCTTTTTCCTTTAGCAGAAAGTGCAGCAATCAATAGTGCATTTCCTGCGCGTATATCAGGCGAAGTCATTTCAATTCCTTTTAGGGAATGTTTTTTGTCCATACCAATTACAGTTGCACGGTGCGGGTCGCATAGAATAATCTGTGCGCCCATGTCAATCAGTTTATCCACAAAGAACAAACGGCTCTCAAACATTTTCTGGTGAATAAGAACACTGCCTTTTGCCTGAGTTGCCACAACAAGAACAATACTGATTAAGTCAGGCGTAAAACCCGGCCAGATTGCATCGGCAACAGTAAGAATGGAACCGTCAATAAACGTATCAATCTCATAGTGTTCCTGCGCAGGAATATAAATATCATCGCCCCTGCGTTCCAATTTTATTCCCAGTCGTTTGAATGTGTCAGGAATAATTCCGAGGTGTTCGTAGCCAACATTTTTGATAGTGATTTCGCTTTGTGTCATGGCGGCAAGACCAATGAAACTGCCTATTTCAACCATATCGGGAAGCAGGCGGTGTTTGCAGCCGGTCATCGAATCTACGCCCTCTACAGTAAGCATATTAGAACCTATACCTGAAATTTTAGCGCCCATGCTGTTCAGCATTTTGCAGAGTTGCTGCACGTATGGCTCGCAGGCGGCATTGTAAATGGTGGTTGTTCCTTTTGCCATTGCCGCAGCCATCACAATATTAGCAGTTCCTGTCACAGAAGCTTCATCTAAAAGCATATAACAGCCCTGCAGCTTGTTAGCCTCTACTTTATAAAATTTAGTGGCAGAGTCGTAAATGAATTTTGCTCCCAGATTTTGGAAACCGATAAAGTGGGTATCTAATCTTCTGCGCCCTATTTTATCGCCACCCGGACTTGGAATATATCCTTTGCCAAAACGTGCTAGTAGAGGACCAACAATCATAATTGAGCCTCTCAAACCTGAAGCTAGTTTTTTGAAATTGTCGGAGTTTAGAAATTCTAAATCAACAGTATCTGCCTGAAAAGTGAATTCTTCGTGTCCTGTTTTCTCCACTTTCACACCAAGCGCAGCGAGTAATTCAATGAGCTTGTTCACATCCCTGATGTCAGGTATATTGCTGATGGTAACTTTTTCGGGAGTAAGAAGAACAGCGCAGATAACCTGCAATGCTTCGTTTTTTGCGCCTTGCGGAACTAATTCGCCTTTTAGACGAAGACCACCGGTTATTTCAAATTTGCTCACGTTTTTTGTCTTTAAATTTATGGTGTGAAATAAATCAAAAAAATAATCGGTTAATCATTCAATTCAATAAAACAACTCACAGCGTGATGGTCAGAAAGTTTTTCGGGTAAAACTCTGAACCCTGATGAGGTGATTGCCGGGCTGTGAAGGATATAGTCAATTCGGAAAGAAGGTGCTTTTCCGATGTATGTATTTCCGAAACCATTACCACTTTCAAGGAAAGCATCATCAAGATCTTTGGTTAAGTTATGATAGGTGTATGAAGCCGGAGTGTCATTGAAATCACCGCAAATTAACACTTCGTAAGGACAATCTTTAACATGTTCTGAAATTATATCAACCTGTTTAGCCCGTTTTTCAAAGGCTTCTTTTAACCGCCAGATAATTCGTTTACCTGAAATAAGAGAAAGATTATTTTCATTTTTATAGTTTTCAATTTGCTCCATTGTCTGATAATCTTCGGGCTTAAACTTTATAGATTGTAGGTGAGCATTATAAACACGGATGGTGTCGTCATTTATTTTCAGGTCAACATAAATACAAAGGTTGCCATGACTTTTTTCAAATTCTATTACGCCTTTATCAACAATAGGAAAGGAAGTAAATAATGCAATACCCCACCAGGCGGTATCATTCATGCTTACATAATCATGGAAATAGTATCTTTTTATCCCATCGATTTCTTTGACAGAATTGATAGTAGGAAAATACCCGGTGTTGTCATGAAAAAATTCCTGGATACAGAGGATTTGAGGTTTTTCTTCTTTGAATAAAGTCATAATCTTATCGCGTGTGCCGGTGTTTCCACTCCAGTTGTAAAGATCAAACAGGCGAACATTGTAACTTAAAACCTTGATTGCATTTTCACCGGTTGTTTGTTCTTTGTTTCCAAAACTGTAAGACGCGAGAATAAATTGATAACCGATTGCAATCGTGATCAGTGAAACGAGAAACTGCAATTTAATTTGCACCGCCCAGTAAATAACAAACAGTATATTTATGATAAGGATAAACGGATAAGCCAACCCGAAAAATGCGAGATACCAAGCCTTTTCAGGACTAATAAATGATGCGAGATAGGAGAGTAGCAGTGCAAATTCAGCGAGAAGGTTGAAGAAAAAAACAATCTTGTTAAAGAGCGACAGATTTTTCATTTACTTGTTTTCATTACTCGCTTTAAACAGAATTTCTTTTTCTTTTTTAGTCAGACTTTCATAACCCGAAGATGAAATCTTGTCTAATATTTCATCTATTTCTTCTTGTCTTATTTTTCGTTTTAGGTTATACTCTTCGTCACTTATAGAACGCTTGTGAACAACTTTTATTTTAGACTTTCTTTGAAATAATTGTTTCAGACGAAAAATAAAACTGTTAAACCCTGATGATAAATCTTTTCCCTTTTTCATTTGTGCGACAAATACATAACCGAATAATGCACCGCCAAGATGTGAAAGATGGCCACCAGCATTATCGAAATAAGTTACTCCAATCATATCCAGCACTACTACAAACAGTGCAATGTATTTCAATCTTACAGGACCGATAAGAAGAAGGTGTAAGACATAATCAGGAACCAGCGTTGCAGCAGCAAGTACAATAGCCATAACCCCTGCACTTGCGCCCACCATAAAATCCGCAGGAGCATGCAATTTAAATGTTGGAATAAATTGATAGGTAATCAATGCCAATAAAGCTCCTATTAAAGCACCATACATATAAACTGCAAAAACTCTTTTACTGCTTGCATATTCCTGAAAGATCTTTCCGAAAACAAACAGCATTAACATATTTCCGAAGATGTGCCACAGGCTGTAATGTACAAACATATACGTGAAAAAAGTCCATGGTTTGTAAAGCAATTCATTAAAATGCATAGGCACAGCAATCCAACTCACTACGCTATGAAAAATAGAAGAACTTTCATCCGGTGGAAAACCGGAAATGGTTAAGATGAACTGAAAAATTACCAGTGCAAGAAAAACGGAAATGTTGATGACGAGCAATTGCCCGACACTGTTTCCCGTTCTGAAAGGTGATTTTATATCATCAGCAAAGGAACTCATGCACTAAAAGGTATGTCGGTTTTTGTTCCAGAAGCGGATAAGGAAATAACCAAAAATCATACCTCCGATATGTGCAAAGTGTGCAACATTATCACTCGGATTATTTTGTATTCCTGAGTAAAGCTCAAAAGCACCGTAAAGCATTACAAAGTATTTTGCTTTGATTGGTAACGCAAAATAAACATAGATTATTGTGTTAGGGAACATCATTCCGAATGCAAGCAAGACACCAAAAACAGCGCCTGAAGCTCCAACCGTTGAAGTGTTAAGCAGCATATTCAGTTTTGCCATTTGTGGGTCGGTATAATTTTGAAACCCTTCCAAAATTCCTGCTCCGTCATTCATTACAATAGAAACATTTTCAGGAGAAATGTCTGATAATAGGCTGTGTATTTGGAATTCAATTATTCCAAGGTGCAGTGCTGCAGCGCCTAATCCTGTGAACAAATAATAAATGAGAAAACGTTTGCCGCCCCAGTAATTTTCAAGTGCGTTTCCAAACATCCACAGCGCAAGCATGTTCGAGAAAATGTGCATAAACCCACCATGCATGAAGAAGTGCGTAACTAATTGATATGGTTTAAATAACTGCGACTCGAATGGATGCAATCCCAGCATTTCAATTAAATCAAATTGAGTAAGTGTAATAGTGGCTAAGAAAAATAAGCCATTAATAATCAGTAGATTTTTTACAACTGGAGGAAGTATGCTGAACCCCGAAGGGCGATATTGTTGATAACTCATTTCTGAAATTTCTTTTCTAAATCGTCAAGTGATAATTTGATGATAACGGGTTTTCCGCCCGGTGAGTAATAAGGCATTTTGCAGGCAAAGAGTTTGTCAACAAGGTCGCTCATTTCTTCTGTACTCAGCGCTTTGCCATATTTTATGGCTGATTTTCGGGCCAGTGATTTTGCCAGTGCATCATGTCTGTTGCGGCTTTCCGAAAATTCGTTTTTAAAAAACTCCAGCATGTCATCCAATAATTGCGGAATATTATCGGATGGAAAATGTGATGCCACACCATCTACTGCAAATGTATTTTTGCCAATCTGTCGTAAACTAATTCCAAGGTTGCGCAGGTCTTCTTCCATCTCTAATAACAGGTTGAAATCTGCAGGAGAAAATGCAAGCTCATGCGGAAATAAATGTTGTTGGTTAATACTCACACCAACTTCCAGCGAAGCCAGAAAGTTCTCATACAAAATCCGCTCGTGCGCCCGGTGTTGGTCAATAAGCATCATGCCTGATTTAATGTGCGAAATAATGTAGCGGTTGTGCAGCTGATAATGATGTTTTTTTACCTGTAGTTTTTCCTGCTCTTCTTCAGGAATAATAGGTTTTAATTCTATCTCCGTTTCCGTTTTTTTGCCGGCATGACTGTCAATGTCTTCATACAGTTTCCGCCAGTCGTCACGTTTACTGCGCTCCAGAATTTTGTCTTTTGTTCGTCCTGAAGCAGTCGTCTTTTCAATCTTAAAAGGATTGTAATCTTTATTAAATTTTATCTCAGGCTGAATAAGCGTCATGTTTTTAGGCGGTGGCGGAATATCCATGCTTGCCTCCATTTCAAAATCAATGGTAGGTGCAATATTGAATTTACCCAATGAGAGTTTTACCGCTGAACGCAGAATAGCGTAAACCGATTTCTCGTCTTCAAATTTTATTTCTGTTTTTGTAGGATGAATGTTAATGTCAATAAAATCAGGCTTTACATCAAAGTATAAAAAGTAAGAAGGGAAACTGTCAGAATTCAACAAATCATTAAAAGCACTTTGCACGGCATGATGCAGGTAAGGGCTTTTAATAAAACGGTTGTTGACGAAAAAATATTGCTCACCTCTCGTCTTCCTTGCGTATTCAGGCTTTCCGATGTATCCTGTGATTTTTATAATACTGGTTGCTTCTTCCAGTGGAACTAATTTTTCGTTAATAGGATTACCGAAAATTTCTACAATTCGTTGCCGTATGCTTCCTGCTTTCAGGTGAAAAACTTCTTTGCCATCGTTGTGCATACTGAAGCCAACTTCAGGGTGTGCAAGTGTTAGGCGCTGAAATTCTTCAATGATGTGTTTGGTTTCAATGCTGTTAGATTTCAGAAAATTCCTGCGTGCGGGAACATTGTAAAACAGATTTTTTACGGCTATGCTTGTGCCGGGCGAACAATGGAAAATTTCCTGACGTTTTACCTCTGAACCTTCAATGTCTATGCGTGTTCCTAGTTCCTGGTCGTGGAGGCGGGTTTTCATTTCCACATGTGCAATAGCGGCAATGGATGCCATTGCTTCTCCGCGGAAACCTTTGGTGCGTATGGCAAACAAATCATTCGCCTCGCGTATCTTAGAAGTGGCGTGGCGCTCAAAACACATTCGTGCATCAGTATCACTCATTCCACATCCCGTATCAATTACCTGTATCAGTGTTCTTCCGGCTTCTTTTATGATCAGTTGAATGTGTGAGGCTCCTGAATCCACAGAATTTTCAAGTAACTCCTTCACTACAGATGCGGGGCGCTGAATCACTTCTCCTGCCGCAATCTGGTTGGCAACTGAATCGGGAAGAAGTTGAATAATGTCAGCCATGATTTTGTTTCGAGGCGCGAATTTACCGATTTATTTCAGCAAAAAGTCTTTCGCATCTTTTGCCGTTTCTGCAGGCAGTTCTTCCATTGGTACATGACCTGCGGAATAGTATTTTACTTCTGACCCAACAATATCTTTTTTGAATTTTTCAGCGTCTTCTGGTAAAATCCAGTTATCGTATTGTCCCCATTGAATTAGCGTTGGCGTTTTAATTTTATTTACTTTTTCTTCCGCTTCATATTTTATTACTCTAACGCGGTCTGCAAAACCCTGACGATTGCCCGGGCGCAGAAGCATTTCAAAATAATGTGTCACAACAGAATCGGTTACTTTACTGTCATCATAATAAATGTCGTGCATTGATTTTTCAATAATTCGCTTGGGTGTAACTTTGGTCATAACCTTATTAAGTACACTATTTTTTGCAATGATAAAAGCAAGTGGAGTAGGGCCGGTTCTTTTGTATCCTGCTGCATCAATAAGAATCATTTTCTTTACTCTCTCAGGATAGCTATATGCATAGTTCCAGGTTATTTCACCGCCCAATGAATTTCCTGCAAGGTAAAATGTATCAACACCTAAAGCAGTGGTAAAATCATCAATAAATTTCACGTAATTTTCAATCGTGTAATTACGCTCTTTTGTTTCACCTGTAATTCCGAAAGCAGGAATGTCCATTCGTATAATACGAAAATCATTTTTCAGTTCGTTTGCCCATGCATCCCATGTATGTAGCGATGAAGAAGTGCCATGAACGAGAACCAAAGGATATCCGCTTCCTTCATCGCGGTAATGAATTTGTTGTCCGTTTATTTCAATAAACTTCGACTGCTCATTGCAATATTTCTTTTTCAGTGTTTCAAGAGGAATGTCGTTTTGCCAATAAAGAGCCGTGTAGCCGCCTATCAGTAAAACAATAAAAAGCAGAATTCTCAATAACCATTTTTTCATAGCTAATAATTTTTGTTATCTGCCAAAAGTAATGAAATCAGTCAGTGTTTAAATCAATATATCTTTGCAGCGTATATGAATATACCAGAAACAAATTTTCCCCGTGTAGTGATTGTAGGCGGTGGCTTTGGAGGACTCGGCTTAGCGAGTTCTTTAAAAGGTGCTCCCATGCAGGTTATTCTCCTCGACAGGAATAATTACCACACCTTTCAGCCTTTGCTATATCAGGTAGCTTCTTCAGGATTGGAGCCTGATTCAATTGCTTTCCCCATTCGTAAAATCTTTCGTAATCAGAAAAATTTTGAGTTTAGAATGACAGAAGTGCTGGAAATTATTTCAGATAGAAAAACAGTGCTCACCGGTATTGGTGAATTGAAGTATGATTACCTTGTTTTGGCTACAGGTTCACAAACAGGTTTCTTCGGATTAAAAAGTGTTGAACAGCATAGCATGGCTATGAAGTCAATTCCACAAGCGCTTGATTTGCGTAGTCTGATTTTGCAAAATTTTGAAAAGGCAATGCTTTCCACCAATGCTCTAGAAATTGACAAACTTCTGAATTTTGTTGTAGTTGGCGGTGGACCTACAGGAGTTGAACTGGCGGGTTCACTTGCAGAAATGAAAACACATGTGCTTCCTGCTGATTATCCGGGCTTGGATGCAAGTCAAATGCATATACATTTATTGGAAGCTGGCCCCCGATTGTTACCCGCACTTTCAGAAATTTCATCATCAAGTACTTTGAATTTTCTTTCAGATTTGGGAGTTAAGACTTTGCTGAATACAGCCGTTAAGGATTACGATGGAGAACAAGTAAAAACAAACACAGGTGCTGACTTAATTTCATCGACAGTTATCTGGGCTGCAGGTGTGGAAGGAGCGGCAGTAAAAGGAATAGAAGGTGAAGCGTTGCTCAGGAACAAACGATTGTCGGTTGATGAATTTAATTGCGTGAAAGGTTATTCAACCATTTTTGCAATTGGCGATGTGGCAAATATGACCAATGACGAAAGGTTTTCAAAAGGTCATCCGATGGTGGCTCAACCGGCAATTCAGCAAGGAGCGCTGTTGGCAAAAAATCTGAAAAACATACTGGCAAATAAACCACTGAAACCCTTTAGATATAAAGATCTTGGTTCGATGGCAACCATAGGAAGAAATAAAGCAGTTGTAGAACTTCCTTTTATGAAAATGAATGGATTTTTTGCCTGGCTGGTTTGGATGTTCGTTCACCTTATGGCATTGGTTGGGTGGCGCAATCGTGCAGTAACACTTGTCAACTGGATGTGGAGCTATTTTAATTACGATCGAGGTGTCAGGTTGATAATAAGACCCTTTAAGAAATGAGTATTTTAGAAAAAGATATAAATTTTATCTGGCATCCTTACACACAAATGAAGGATGCATTGCCAAATATTGTGATTGAAAGAGGGGAAGGTGCTTATCTTTTTGATGAAAATGGAAACAGATACATTGATGCAGTTTCATCGTGGTGGGTTAATCTTCACGGACATGCACATCCTTATTTAAGAGATGCAATTAATAAGCAATTTAAAAATATTGAACATGTTATTTTTGCTGGGTTTACACATGCAGCGGCTGTTAATCTTGGCGAGAAGTTATTAGCTCATTTGCCAAAAAATCAGAGTAAGATTTTTTATTCAGATGATGGCTCAACAGCTGTAGAAGTTGCACTGAAAATGGCTTTGCAGTTTTGGCACAACAAAGGTGAAAAGAAAACAAAGTTGGTTGCGTTGGAAGGGGCTTATCATGGTGACACATTCGGTGCTATGAGCGCCAGTGCGCGCAGTGCATTCACTGCGCCATTTCAATCATTTTTGTTTGAAGTGGAGTTTGTGGATTTCCCTTCTAAGGAAAGCAAAACACTTGCTCAATTAGAAAATCTGTTTACCAAAGGAGATGTGGCGGTTTTCATTTTTGAGCCACTCTTACAAGGAACGGCAGGCATGAAAATGTATTCACCTGAATTGCTGGAAAAAATGCTTTCACTCTGTAAGAAATACAATGTGATTTCAATTGCAGATGAAGTTTTCACAGGTTTTTACCGCACCGGAAAATTCTTTGCATGTGATTATCAAAACGAACAACCTGATATTTTTTGCTTATCAAAAGGCTTGACAGGCGGTGTTATGCCGTTGGGAGTTACCACCTGTACTGAAAAAATCTACGAGGCATTTTTGTCTGATGGTTCTGATAAAGTGAAAACATTTTTTCACGGACATTCTTACACTGCAAATCCACTTGCCTGTGCAGTCTCCTTTGCGAGTGCTGAATTGCTGGAAAGAGAAGAAACGCAAAAAGCTATAATAAGGATTTCTCAAAGGCATATAACTTTTGCAAAAGAAATAAGAAGTAATAAAAGATTAAAAGATGTTCGTCATCTGGGGACTATTATTGCTATCGAATTTGAAGGTGAAGATGGTTACTTCAGTAAAATGAGAAATGAACTGTATCAGTTCTTTATTTCAAAAGGCATCCTCATTCGTCCACTTGGAAATGTTATTTATCTTGTGCCACCGTATTGCATCAGTGATGAAGATTTGGACTATATTTATAATGCAATAGTTGAGTTTTTAGAAAGATGAAATCAATTTTTGAAAAAGAAGTTCAGGAAGAAATTTTTCGTAGGACAAAAACGCTCAAACCTTACTCAGAACGTTTGTGGGGAAAAATGAGTGTAGAACAAATGCTCTGGCATTTGAGTGCTCAGATGCGCATGGGTCTGGGTGATATTCAAGTGAAACCTTGGTTCAATAAAATAATAAGTCGTATTGCTGTTTTGACATTTGGCATTAGAATTCCTTGGTCTAACAATCTCATGACTGCAAAAGAAATGAAGAACGATAATCCGGCTTCTTTTCAAGTGGAACTGGATAATTTCCTGATTACGTTTGACCGGTTTATTGCAAAGACTGAAAGCTACAAATTTTCACCTCATTCTATCTTCGGTGAAATGAGTCGTGAGGAATGGGGCAAAATCGCTTACAAGCATATCGATCATCATTTCCGCCAGTTCGGTGCTTAACCACCTGTTCCTGTTCCTAATCTTTTGCCTATCACATTTTCAATTCTTTCAAGAAGCTGAAACGGTGAATGAGTTCTCCAATCCATAAAGTTAAACTCACCGCCAAATGTGATATAGTAATCAATATTTGCCTGCGACATTTCTTTCAAAACGTGTTCCCTGAAATTGATTCCAACTACCCAGCCTTGTTCCACATCATCAAACCACTCCTCGTAATATGAATCATCTGAAGAATGAAAGTTCAACACGTTTTCACCAACCAGAATAAATTTACTGATTCCATGCCTGATTAATTCATCCACAATATCACGTTTCAGAATCATAATGTCATTGTTAATGGCATCATTCCACTCACCAATTAATTCAATAATTGCAAAACCTGATTCATAATCAGCAAAAATGATTTTAATGAAAAGTGTGGGCGAACCCATATAATCCCATTGCGGATGGATGTAATAATTGTAAATGGTATGCGTATATTCAAATTCACTGTACTCTCTTTCATAAAAAGGAGAGCGCACATCTTCTTCTGAGATATAAAGCTCACGCCAATTGTAAAATGGTTCTATGTCCTGCATTATTTTCCTCCTTCCACCGCTTTCCTCACACTGCCAAACTTTTTGAGCAACTCATTAGCAGTTTCGTAATCTGTTTTTAATTCTTCCATTACCATTTTTGTTCCGCGGTCAATCAGTTTGTTGTTGCTAAGTTGCATATCCACCATACGGTTGCCTTTTACTCTTCCGAGTTTTATCATCACCGTTGTGGAAATCATATTCAACACTAATTTTTGTGCGGTTCCTGATTTCATTCGTGTGCTGCCGGTTACAAATTCAGGGCCTACAACAGCTTCAATCGGAAACTTTGCTGCTTGTGCAACCAGACTTGCGGGGTTACATGTTATACTTCCTGTTGTAATCCCTTCTTCATTGCATTTTTTCAGCGCACCAAGCACATATGGTGCAGTTCCTGAAGCAGTAATTCCAATTACTGTATCGTTAACGTTTATGAGATGTTCCTGCAAATCTTTCCAACCTTGGTTTTCATCATCTTCCGCAAATTCCACCGCTTTGCGAATGGCTTTGTCACCGCCTGCAATAATTCCAATTACAAGTCCATGCTCTACTCCATAAGTTGGCGGACATTCTGATGCATCTAAAATTCCAAGTCTGCCGCTGGTTCCGGCACCAAGATAAAATAACCTGCCACCGATTTTCATTTTCTCTGCTATCGCTTCCGCCAATTTTTCAATTTGTGGAATAGCTTTCTCTATTGCAAATGCAACTGTTTTATCCTCGTTATTAATGCCCGTAAGTAATTCTGCCACCGACATTTTTTCAAGGTGGTTGTAGTTGGATTCTGATTCTGTAATTCTATTTGTCATATAGTTTACAAAATTAGCTTTATTTCCTCTTTTGCTTTGCTGTCAGTTTTTTGTTGATAAAAATTATCAAGGTGTTTTGTGTGACTGTATATCTTTATTCCCTTAAACTAAAAACATGAAATTTTTCATAGACACTGCGAATCTCGCACAAATCAAAGAAGCACAGGAACTCGGAGTGCTTGACGGAGTAACCACTAATCCTTCGCTAATGGCGAAAGAGGGTATAAAAGATCAGGATAAAATCATTCAGCACTATATTGATATCTGCAATATCGTTGACGGTGATGTAAGCGCTGAAGTTATTTCTACCGACTTTAAAGGCATAGTGGAAGAAGGTGAAAAATTGGCTGCTTTACATCCACAGATTGTGGTGAAAGTGCCGATGATAAAAGACGGTGTGAAAGCGCTGAAATATTTTTCATCAAAAGGGATCAGAACAAATTGCACCTTAATATTTTCTGCAGGACAAGCTCTGTTAGCTGCAAAAGCAGGAGCAACGTATTGTTCGCCTTTCATTGGTAGATTAGATGATGTAAGTCAGGACGGACTTGAGCTGATTGCGCAGATGCGTTTGATTTATGACAACTACGGTTACGAAACGCAGATTTTAGCTGCTTCCGTTCGTCATCCTATTCATATTATCAAGTGCGCTGAAATTGGTGCTGATGTGGCAACATGCCCTTTGAGTGCAATTACGGCATTATTAAATCATCCGTTGACAGATATTGGCCTGGCAAAATTTTTAGCTGACGCAGGAAAGAAGTAATGAATAACGTCATGCTGAACTTGTTTCAGCATCTCAAATAACTATGATACTTAAAATCCATCCGCAAAATCCGGAACAACGCAAAATCGATCAGGTCATTGACTGCCTGCGTGATGGGGGTGTGATTATTTATCCCACCGATACTGTTTACGGAATTGGTTGTGATATTTATAATCAGAAGGCAGTTGAACGCATTTGTCGTATCAGAAACATTGACAGAAAAAAAGCAAATTTTTCTTTTATCTGTTACGACCTTAGTCATCTTTCAGACTTCGCGCGCAATGTAGATACTGCAACTTATAAGTTGATGAAAAAAGCTTTTCCGGGTCCGTTCACATTTGTGTTACAATCAAAAAATACGGTTCCTGATTTATTTAAAAGCAAAAAGAAAACGGTGGGAATTCGTATTCCCGAAAATAACATTGCCCGCGAAATTGTAAACCGTTTGGGTAATCCCATTATGTCAGCTTCTGTTCATGACGAAGACGAAGTGATTGAATACACCACCAATCCCGAACTTATTCACGAGAAATATGAAGACATGGTGGATATGGTTATTGACGGTGGGTTTGGTGATAACCATGTTTCAACTGTTATTGATTGCTCCAATGGCAGTGCTGAAATTCTGCGTCAGGGAAAAGGAATTCTCGAAGACCTCTATTAGTTAAAACGGAAGCCGTTTAAAAACATTTCCTGATAACCTTCTTCAGGTAATTTCTCTCCGTAGATAAACATTACTGCCAGCGTGTTTTTATCTATCCAGCCTTTAATTTTCCAAGGTGTTTTATCCACATCTACCCAATAATCAATTACGCCAACAGCATCAGGATTTGATTCTAATGTGTGTCCTTTTCCGTAACCTGTGCTTTCGGTAATGCTGAATGATTGTTTCAAATAATCAAGGTATGAAATTAAAACTATTTCTAATCCTTCTTTATCAAGTTCATCCATTATTCCGTCTGTAAAATCAACCATAATTATTCCGTAATGACACGATTGAAAATCCTTTACAAATAACACTTCTCCGGTGTAAACATCTGATCCATCTTCAGATGGCTCAACTTCAAATATTCCCGGGTCTTCAGGGAAATAGGCATACCTGCCAGTCTCGTTTATCTGATATTTAGTAAAGCGCGGAACCTGAGCTGATACAGTTGTAATAAATACAACAAGAAACGAAAATAAAATTGTAGTTTTTTTCATGATATAATTAAAATTTAGTTGCCTCGTGGCGAAACTCTCTTCGGCTGCACCGGATCAGTTTCAAACCATGAGAGCGGTTTCATTAGTTTATCAAAAGTAAAATATTGAATGAGTGCAAGGTCTTGCTCTTCGTTGATTTTTGCATACATGCGGTCTGGGTCATAATCAATCGGATTGTCTTTAAGGTCAACTGCACCCGGCTTGGCTTTAATTGCATAGGCAACAACAGTAGTTGTTTTGCCGGTATTTGTTGTTAGTGAAATGCTGAAAAACTTTGGCGATGCCAAAATTGAATCGCGTGTTTCTGCTTTCTGCTTTTCAAATGCTTCAAAGTGAATATTGCTGTAATTAACTAAGTATTCTTTTACAGCTATGCTGTCAAAATTAGCGACCGGTGCATTGAACTTCAGTGATTTTAGGACGATGTTTCCGTTTTCGTTTTTTGAAATTTCGAAGGAGTCATCCGGCTTTTGGAAATAGTCCACTTTAACTGAATTGATTTCACTGTAAGCACTTTTAAAAATAGCAGAAGTACGCCATTTATAATCCAGAACAATGTAACGTGTAGTCAGGTAACCGTTAAATCCCGGAATGTGTGTGATGTATGGATCTGAAAAATCTCCGTCATCTTCCAGTGCCATATACGTTCCTGAATTATCAGGCGTTGGACCACCTACATAATAAACTTTGTCCGGTTCATCATCATTGGTATAAATCTCAATCTTAATTCCTCGTGCTGCCAGATCTTTCAGAATATTTTCGCGCGCATTGATTCCAATTGGCGCTTTCATTTCCACTTTTTTTATAGTAGCAAGCAGCGAATTTATTCCGTCCTGACGTGCAGGATAGTTTCCGTTTACATTCCACTCGCCAGTGCTTACTCTGTTCAATGTTACAACAAAACCTCTTTTATCAGCAAGAAACAGTTTGGTTATAGCAGCAGTGTCTTCTACTGCAAAACTTGTTTTCTCAACATTCAGTGTTGAGCTGCTCTTGTTGATTACTAAATATACCGCCAGCGCTGTCAGCAGCAGGGCTATGATGATGAAGGCTTTGTTTTTTTTCATATTGTATTCTCTTGCGTTTGCTGTCATGCTGAGCATAGTCGAAGCATCAATTATTGCCCCTCGACTACGCTCGGGGTGACATCATTTCGCGTATCTTCTCTTCCTTAGTATAGTTTGTACAACTCCAAAAATAATAATCAGAAAAACCGGTAAGGCCACATTCAGCAATTGCCATTGCAGTCGCTGCTTTGCAACTTTCTTTTTGTCTAACAAACGTATTTTTAATTCACGTGCACGAACTGAAATTAATCCTGAATCATCACACAGATAATTCACACAATTCAGAATAAATTTCTTGTTGCCGTAAGTCTGTTCGGTATAAGGGTCAAAGCCCAGCGGAAAAACTTCGCCTGTACTTGCTTTGTATTTGTTCTTTATCACATCACCGTCCGAAATCACAATCATTTTAGTAGCAACACTTTTTTCTTTGAAACCTATTTCTTTGCTCAGCTGAATGGATGGCGGAACACGGTTTGTAAACACGGATTCAAACTCACCTTCCAGAAGAACTGCAACAGGCTCATACGATTTACTGAAAAGTCCTTCATCGGGTTTATTCACCAGAATCTCTAATCCTACTTTTACCGGTGTTGGCATTGTGCGGGAGTATTTTGACGAAGCAAGCAAAATGGTTTTCCTCACACCTTTTGCACCAACGGTATCAATGCTTGAAACAAACTCAGTGCGGATTGCATTCAGGTTGCGCACAACCGGATGTTCACTTGTCGGCACTATGAGCGGAAAGAAAAGCCAGGGTTGCAAACCCCATTGCACCTGATTCCCCACATACCCTGTTGGTGCAGGAATTTCGGCTGCACGCAAATCCTGTATAACATTGGTGTTGATGCGCACACCATATTTAAAAAGCTGATCGGCAAGGTTTACATCCACAGGCATTCCCAATGTTGCACTTGCATTTTGCAGGCTGTCCATGCTGGCTTTACAGCCATCAACCAACCACAAAATTTTTCCTCCGCGCATCACAAACTGGTCAATAATGAATTTGTCTTTTTCATCAAAAGCCGTGTCGGGTTTGGCAATAATAATGGCTTTAAAATCATCTAAACTATTCAGTCGCGCATTGATAGCTACTGTGTCAACCAAGTAGTATTCGCTTAGCGCTCCCGCAATATCAGCCACAAAAGGTTTTGCCAATTCACCATGGCCCATCACAAAAGCTATTTTATCAGTTTTATCTTCGCTCAGTTTGCGGATGGTATTGGAGAGTTCATATTCCAAATCTTCGATTGAGTTATTCAGCATCTCAACAGGTGCAGCACCAAGTCTGCTTTTCAGCAGTTGCAAGGGCATTTCTTTTTCGCGGTAATAAAAAATGGCTCCGGGGAAAATGGTGTTCTGTACTGCACCTTCCTTTTCATTTAGTTTATAAGTGGTGGGTTCCAAACCTTGTTTCACCAATTGACGATACAGTTTCTCACGCTGCTTTTTATCCGGATTTTCTGACGGATTAATAAACTCATATTCTATTTTATTTTTTCCGTAAGCACGAAATTCATCCAGCATTTCTTTGGTCTTGTTGCGCAGGCGTTTGAAGTCTGCCGGAAAATCACCTTCAAGATAAATTTTCACATACACCACATCATCTAATTTGTTGATTAACTCAATGGTAGTAGGGGAGAGCGAATAACGTTTTTCTGCCGTAAGGTCAAAGCGTTTAAAAACAAAACTACCAATGATATTAAGGGCAACAATAATGATGAGAACAGAAATAAGTTTTACCCCAGCTCTTTCTGAAAATGACTTTGCAGCATTTTTGCCGCGTTGCAAGGACAGTTGGGTCAATACAATAAACACCGCACTCAGGCTGATGAAATAAATCATATCGCGTGTATCCAACACTCCGCGGCTCATGCTGATGTAGTGCTCCAGCATTCCGAGATTAAGCAGAATGTTATCCACCTTACCGAAAATATCGAGTGAACTGATACTCGCAAAACCATCAAAGAAAAACCAGGACAGAAACAGGGCAATAATGAAAGAGATAATCTGGTTCTCGGTTATAGACGAAGCAAAAACCCCGATAGCAACAAACGCTGCGGCAAGAAAAATCAGTCCGAAGTAAGAACCCATAACACTTCCGCTGTCAATGTTTCCTGCCGGAAAGCCCAACTGATAAACTGAAAAATAATAGACCAGCGTGGGTGCAACTGAAAAGAGAACCAGTAACACCCCCGCAGCATATTTTGCAAAAATGATCTGAAAATCAGTAAGCGGTTTGGTCTGCAATAATTCTATCGTTCCGCTTTTCTTTTCATCGGCAAACGAGCGCATGGTAATGGCAGGAACCAGAAACATAAAAACCCATGGCGCAAGTGAAAATAAGCTGTCAATAGTGGCGTAACCATTATCCAGCACGTTTGATTCATACGGAATAACCCACATGAACAATCCGGTAATAAGCAGAAAAACACCCACCACAATATAGCCGGTAAGTGAGTTGAGAAAACTGAATAGTTCGCGCTTTAGCAGCGTAAGCATAGTTTAAAAATTGAGGCGCTAAATTAACGTTTAATCTTGCAACGCGTTTTCATGCCTGCAGAAAATATTAACGATAAATATACATCTCCGTGAGTGCAAACTAACAGTTGTTTGTAAACAACTCTGCACCCTCCACATTGCCCCCGCCTCCATTATTTCCTAATTTTGAAGCAAAATGTTTAACAGGAACTGCAACTTCAAAGTTTTTGTTCTGCTTCTTGCTTTTTTCTTTTCAGCCGGAAGCGTCAGTGCTTCGCATTCACAAGGTGCTGACTTAACGTATGAATGCCTTGGCGGAAATCAATACCGTGTTACACTTTCCTTTTACCGCGACTGTGCCGGTGTGGCTGCTCCCAACGCTGCTATTATTACTGTAACTTCTGCAATGTGCGGACAAAATTTTACCATCAACCTAAATCCGCTTCCCGGAACGGGACAGGAGGTTTCGCCTATTTGTCTGAGTGCTACTACCGAATGTACAGGAGGTGTTTTGCCGGGTGTGCAGGAATATATTTATACCAATACGGTTACGCTTTCTGGCAATTGCAGCGACTGGGTTTTTAGTTATGATTTGTGTTGCCGCAACACCGCTACCAATACCATTTTTGATCCCGGAAATCAAAATATCAGAGTGGAAGCAACACTCGATAACCTGAATGTTACCTGCAACAGTTCGCCACAGTTTTCAAATAATCCTGTTCCCTTTATCTGCGTTGGACAAACCTTTTGTTTCAACCACGGTGCCATTGATGCCGATGGTGATTCGCTGGTGTATTCATTAGTTGCACCTTTAAATGCTTCCGGTTCTTCGGTTACTTATTTGGGTGGTTATTCGGCTACTCAGCCAATAACTTCCAACCCTCCCGTTACGTTTGATAATGCCACAGGTGATATCTGCATGACACCGCAGGCGCTGGAAGTGGCGGTGGTTGCTGTGTTGGTGGAAGAATACCGCAACGGAGAACTGATTGGTTCAGTGATGCGCGATTTGCAAATCCGTGTTGTTAACTGTACCAATGACTTGCCTTCCATTGATGGCATTGACTTAACAGGCGCAGGAACAGGCAGCGGGAATTACACCATTTCAACTTGTGCGAATGCTAATATCTGTTTCTTTATCAATAGTTTTGATGCTGATGTCGCACAGAATTTAAGCCTCAGCTGGAACAACGCAATTCCTGCTGCAACTTTTAATCCCGGCAACGGACAGCGCCCGCAGGCGCAGTTTTGCTGGACACCAGCTCAGGCCGACATCAGCAACATTCCCTATTGTTTTACGGTGCAGGTAAAAGACGATAATTGCCAGTATTACGGTACTTCGGTTTATTCTTTTTGTATCACCGTAGTAGGTGTAACTGTTGATTTAGGTGCCGACCAGAATATTTCCTGCGTTAACCAGACCGCCCTGAACGCAACGGTTACAGGCGGAAACGGAAACTACACCTACCTCTGGAACACAGGCGAAACAACAGCTTCTATTAATGCTGTTGAAGGCACTTGGTATGTGGATGTTACGGATGCACTCAATGGCTGCACAGGCAGCGACACGGTTGTTATTTCCTATATCAATAATCCGGTTGCAGATTTTACATCCAATACTGCATGCGAAGGAACAGCTACCAGCTTCACCGATGCATCGCAGAGTGGGGGAGGAACCAACATCACTTCCTGGAACTGGGATTTCGGTGACGGTACTACTTCCATTGCTCAAAACCCTGCGCATACTTACAGCACATCGGGAACATTTACCGTGCGTTTGATTTCTGAAAACAACATCGGTTGCCGTGATACTATTTTGCAGGATGTAATTGTAAATCCTTCGCCACAGGTTGATTTTGATTTCACGGATGAATGTACAGGAGCAATTGTAAACTTTACCAACCAGACCACATTCCCTTCCGGAAATATTATCGACTGGACCTGGAATTTTGGTGATGGTTCGCCTGTTGACAACACTCAAAATACAACACACAGTTTCACTAACGCAGGGCAGTTTAACGTTACGCTGGTTGCCACCGGTGATAATAATTGCACTACTGCTTTTTCGCAAACCGTTGAAGCATTTCCGATACCCGTTCCCGATTTCAGTTATTCCAATGCCTGCATGAACAGTGCGCTGCAATTCACCGACCAGTCAACCATTGCATCGGGAACAATCAATTCATGGTCATGGGATTTTGGTGACGGAAGTCCCACTTCTGCGCAACAAAATCCGGTGCACAGTTATACTGCAACAGGCAACTTTAATGCAGCGCTCTCAGTTGTTTCGGATAACGGTTGCCCGGGTTCGCTCTCACAAAATATAACGGTGCGCGACTTGCCGTTGCCTGCTTTCAGTAACACTACCGCCTGCGAACAAAGTCCTGCCGACTTCACCGATAACTCCACCATTGCTAATGGTTCCATTGTTGCCTGGGACTGGACCTTTGGTGATATCTCCAGTAATTCCAACGAGCAAAATCCGGTTCACATTTATTCTGCCGATGGAAATTTTGATGTAAAACTCATTGTTACATCTGACTTCGGTTGCCTGGACTCACTCACGCAAACCGTTACCGTTTATCCCAAGCCTGTTGCAGCTTTCAGCGCCACCAATTCCTGTCTTGGTGATACAAGTTTATTCACCGATTTGTCAACCATCTCATCCGGTTCAATCAATGCATGGACTTGGAGTTTCGGCAACGGAAATTTTTCTTCGGCTCAGGATACTGTTTATGCCTACCCTGTTGCAGCAAGCTATTTAGTGGGGCTGCAGGTGGTATCTGACATGGGCTGCACCGATACTGAAACTGCATTGTTACTGGTTGACAACATTCCGCAGGCGGCATTTGCAACCAACGATATTTGTCAGAATGATGATGCAATATTCACAGACCAGAGTTTTATCGCAACAGGCAGTCTTGCTCAATGGGATTGGGATTTTGACGATGGTTCTCCCATTTTTTCAGGAAGCAATCCACCACCACATGCTTATACAAACATGGGGCTTTATTCTGTTTCACTCATTGTTACTTCGTTGGGCGGATGCAGCGATACCGCCTTTAATAACATTGCAGTTTACCCAATTCCCGAACCCGATTTTTCTGCAACAATAGCTTGTTACGGAACAGCTACTGCCTTCACCGACCTGAGCGGTATTGCTTTTGGCAGCGTTGAATCATGGACATATGATTTTAACGACAACGGTGTTACCACCAATAACTCCAATCCGCTTTATACCTTTTCAACGCAGGGAGTTTTTGATGTTACGCTCACCGTTGCTCATACTAATTGTTTTATTTGCCATGATTTTTTATATTTACTGCGTTGTGAAAAACACAACATCAGCAATAAAAAATCAATGTGCTAAAACAGTATGATTTAACTAAAAATGGGTGGGGTCAGTTTACTCCGGAATACTGGGGTCAGTTTGCTCCGGAATTAAGGGGTCAGTTTCAAGCGGTCAACTGGGGTCTGTTTGGACGGAATTTCCATTAACCCATTATTCCGTATATTTGAAGCAATGTTAATACGATTGATAAAGGCTGCTTTTTTCTGCGTAGTGCTTACCGTTTGCTGTTTACCTGCCTCGGCACAATATGCAGTTAACGGCAATGCCTCACAGGTTTCATGCAACTGCTACCAGCTAACTCCCGATGCAGGGTGGCAGAGTGGTTCCGTTTGGAACCTAAATCAGATTGATTTAACCAACGCTTTTGATTTTTACTTTGATGTATTTCTGGGTTGTAATGATGGCGGTGCTGACGGAATTGTTTTTGTATTGCAGCCTGTGAGTACTACTGTTGGTGGCAGTGGTGGTGGCTTAGGTTATGCAGGCATTACCCCTTCGCTGGGCGTGGAAATAGATACCTACCAGAACGGCTGGGATCCGGGTGCCGACCATATCGCGATTTTGCAAAACGGTGATGTAAATCATGGCAGTGGAAACAATCTTGCAGGTCCTTTTGGCATTGCAAATATTGAAGACTGCGCTTATCATGTTATGCGTATCACCTGGGATCCTGCTACCAATTCCTTCAACGTTTACCTTGACGGAGTATTGATTGCCTCTTATACCGGTGATATTATCAATAACATTTTCGGTGGAAACCCAAGTGTATATTGGGGCTTTACCGCAGGAACAGGCGGTGCGCAAAACGACCAGCGTTTTTGTGTGGCCATTAATCCCGTTATTCTTATTGCGCCTTCTAATAATTGTTTGGGTGTTGTCACGAATTTCAATGACCAGAGCTATAGCCCAATCGGTCCTATTTTGTCATGGCTCTGGGATTTTGGCGATGGAACAACTTCAACCGACCAGAACCCAAGCCATACGTATCTCGCTGCCGGTAACTACACGGTCTCCTTAACGGTTACCGATATCAACGGATGCTCTGAAGCCACTACAACTGCTGTTACCATCTTTGCGGCTGCAACCGCCAATGCCGGTGCCGATGATGCCTTTTGTGACGGCAGCAATGTTACGCTCAACGGAAGCGGTGGAGGCAATTACCTCTGGTCGCCCAACACCGGTTTAAGTGATCAATTTATCTCAAATCCTGTTGCCAACCCTGCCGCTGCAACAACCTACACACTTACCGTCACCGATGTCAATGGTTGTCAGGGAACAGATGATGTTATCATTACAGTAAACCTGCTTCCAACACCTGATTTTTCAGCCACAACTGAATGCGTAGGAACTGCAACACAGTTTAATGACTTAAGCACAATTACTTCCGGAACTATCAATCAATGGGATTGGGATTTTGATGATGGAAACAACTCAGCAGCAGCAAATCCTGCTTACACCTATGCCGCAGACGGAACCTATAATGTTTCGCTCACGGCAACATCTAACGCAAATTGTTCTTCCACCATCTCATACCCTGTAACAGTTTATCCTGTTCCCGTTGCGGATTTCAGCAGTACTTCCGTTTGTGCTGCAAGCGTAACTGATTTCACTGATTTAACAATCATCAATACCGGTTTGATTGCAACCTGGAACTGGAACTTTGGTGACGGAACAGCACCGTCAACCGATATTAACGCACAACACATTTACACAGTTGGAAACACGTACAATGCTACACTCAGCGTTGTTTCTGATTTTGGTTGCACCGATGCCATCACACAACCTGTAACAGTGTATCATGTCCCAGTTGCTGATTTTACTGCAACCGATGCCTGCCTCGGTGACCTCAGCACCTTCACCGATAACTCAACCATTCCGGCAGGAACTATAACAGGCTGGGTTTGGTCATTTGGTAATGGAATATTTTCTGTTGCTGCTCAGGATACCGTTTACCAATACCTCGCTCCCGGAAATTATACCGTAGGCATTCAGGTAACCAGCAACGATGGCTGCACCGATACTGAAACCGGACCAATTACTGTTTCTGATTTGCCTGTTGCAGATTTTTCGTTCACCGATATTTGTCAGAACGAAACAGCTGTATTTGTAGATGAAAGTACCATTCCTTCAGGAAATATTACTCAATGGGAATGGGATTTTGATGATGGTAGCACTGTGTTTGTTGGTGCTGCGCCACCTGCACATTCATTTCCCAACTGGGGCGGCTATGATGTACAACTCATTGTTACATCAGGAGGAAGCTGCAAAGACACCATCGAACAAACAATTGGTGTTTATCCTGTTCCTGTTCCTGATTTTGTTGCAACAACCGAATGTCTGGGTACAGCAACATCCTTTACCGACTTAAGCGATATTGCTTTCGGCAGTGTTGAATCATGGACCTATGATTTTGACGACAACGGAGTAATTACCAACAATGCAAATCCGCTTTACACCTTTTCAACCTATGGAACATTTGATGTAAGCCTCACCGTTGCCAGCGATTTCGGTTGCGAAGAAGACACGGTGTTCACTGTTCGTGTGCATCCTGTTGCAACAGCAGATTTCAGCGCCACATCCGTTTGCCTGAACGAGACCACTGCGTTTACAGACGAATCTACTATTCCGCAGGGAACCATCATTGGCTGGGACTGGAGTTTCAATGATGGCGGTATATCAACCTTGCAGAACTCTTTTCACACTTATCAGAATGCAGGAATATTTAATGTCAACCTTACTGTTACTTCAGATAGCGGTTGCGTTGCCGATACCATTTTACCTGTTGAGGTTTTTCCTTTACCAGATGTTGATTTTACTTCCGATATTATAGAGGGTTGTCAGCCGCTGCCTGTTAATTTTACAGACCTTTCTATTGTTGCTCCCGGATATAACATTGTGTGGTGGCTGTGGGAATTTGGTGATGGTAACACAGCATCTGACCAAAATCCTTTACACATATACGACACTGCCGGAGTGTTTGATGTGATATTGCAGGCAAAAACATCCAATGGTTGCACTGTAAGCGATACAGCATTTTCATTAATCACCGTTTACCCAAAACCTGTTGCCTCTTTTTCTGCTACACCGCAACGTGCTGAAATCATTTATCCCTACATTGAAATCAACGATCAGTCTTCCGGTGCAAACCAATGGCAGTATGATTTTGGCGACAGCACTAATTCACCTTTACAGCAGCCTTCACACAATTACCCCGATACAGGCACCTATATAATTCAACAAATTGTTACAAATCAGTTTGCTTGCAAAGACACAGCTTATTTCACCGTTTACATTGATCCCAGTTTCACATTTTATATACCTAACACATTTACTCCAAATGAAGATGGCAATAACGATTACTTCTATGGCACAGGAATAGGAATTACCGGATACGAAATGCGTATTTACAATCGCTGGGGCGAGCAGGTTTTTGCTTCGTTTGATGAAGATGTAAAGTGGAACGGAGTAATTGAGAAGTCACAGTTATTGGCAACACAGGATGTATACAGTTATACCTTTCGTGTGAAGGATATGTATGATGGCTGGCATACTTACATAGGACGTGTTACGGTTCTGAGTGGCAAGCCGCAGTAGTTGCCTGTTGCATCAGCGAACTACAATTTTCTGCGCGTATTTGTTTTCGTTCAACTGAATTTGCACGTTGTAAATTCCTGCTGCAAGGTTTTCCAAACTTATTTTTTCGTTCACCATTCCTGCTGCATAATTCCTGCGCAATGATTTTACCGATTGCCCCTGTGCATTGAAAATATCAATCAAGACTTCTTCTTTTTCTGCTAAGTTCAATCTGATAAAAACTTCACCCGAAGAAGGATTTGGATAGATACTAATTCCGTGTTTGTTTTCATTGTTTTCTATTCCTGTTCCTGCCGAAGGCTCAACCGTTAAGTCAACTAATGGCTGTCCATCGCTCCATTCGCCCATGCCGTGTTGTTCAGGAGTATCACCAAACGCAGTAGTACAGTTCTCACCGTAGAACGCACAATCCATGAGTGCGTCAAATAATTTCCAGTAACAGAAATAATCTACTGCATCGGTTTTGGTGCCAAGTCCGCAGACGGTAGTGAATAAATTACTTTCACCGGTATCGTAAGCATCATCGCGGCTGCAAGGCTCAAAGTGTGTTGAGCCAATGGCAGGGCTTCCATGTTCATCGGAATGGTGAGTGATTAAATTTTTGTGCGAAGTAGGAACGTTAATAGTTGAGTCCATCAGAAAATGTCCGAAGGTGGTGCCTACAATTGCATCGTTGTCACCAACCACAATTAATAGATTTACATCAGCAGGCATTACAGCATAATTAGGCAAGCGGGTATCAGTTGTATTGTCGGTGTAGCCCTGGCAGGAGAACAATGCTTTGGGTTGCGGAAAGCCAGATGTAGCTGCAAGAATTCCCATGTTGGCTGTCATCAAGCCTCCATACGAATGTCCGCCAACAGCAAAGTTCTGAAGACGCGGTTTAACATGTCCTGAATGTGTGAGTGTGTCAAGTGCATTTACAATAGCTGTAACTGCATTGGTATTAAATTCAGAAGCGAGGACGGCACTTCCTGCATCCTGATATTTCGGGTAAATAACAATGTTGCCATGCTTTACTAAATGATTAATCCATGCCCCATAAAGGTGAGGGCTAACCAATGAAAGCCCGTGAAGGAATACCACCACATTTGCTGAATCAGGAGTAGGAGAGGAGGGCTCAAAAAGATAGAAGCCATCGGGGTTTGCAGCATAATTATAAAACGTTACATCGCTGTACGTATAATCACTTCCGCCCGGTCCGCTTGTAGGTTGCGTTGGTTGTGATTGCGAAAACAGTTGCTGACTGAAAGTCAGTAAAAGAAAAAAGGCGTAGAGTTTTTTCATAGTAATTGAAATTTTACGCAAGATAACAATTGTTTCAATTATTGATAAATACTGCTGTGTAATAAACAATTGCCGGTTAATAAAACCTGAGCAGAGGAAAATAAATAAGCTTTTTAATCGTTCTCTTTGTAATAACTAAAACCCGATTTGGTATGAAAAGCTATCCAAATAAATTTGAACGAGCACAAACGATTGTGGATAAGATTATGTTCTTAGCCGCAGTTTCATTGATTTCAACACTTGCGGTATTATCGTTAGTGTCGTTTTTATAGTGCAGATAATACAGTAAATTTTGTCGGGATTTTACTCCGGCATCATTTGGTTTTCCAAAGCCATAGGCTGTTTCAGCTTAACCATGCTGTCAATTCCCGAGATTACTTCAATGTTTATTCCGTCTGATAAACCGGTTTTGATGTAGCGTTTTTCAAATGTTTGCGGAGCAGTTTCCACTTCCACAAATGCAGAGTCTTTTGAGAAGGTAATCAAGCCTTCGGGAATAGCAAGAACGCTGTCGCGTTTGTCCAATACAATGTCGGCACTGGCACTGTAGCCCGAGCGAATGAACACAGAATCTTTCAATGAGATAGCTGCTTTGATCTCAAACTTGATGGCGCCTTTGTCTTCAACGCCTTTTGGTGCAATAAATTCCAGCTTTGCTTTAAACGTTTCCTTTTCAATAGCTCCGATGCTGAGCAACATTTCCATTCCCGGTTTTATTTTACCTACCTCTGATTCATCCACCTTTCCCTGAAAAATCATTTCACCCAAATCAGCAACGGTGGCAATGGTGGTGCCTTCATTAAAGGTGTTGCTTTCAATTACCGAGCTTCCCACTTTCACCGGCACGTTCAACACGGTTCCTGTAACCGTTGCGCGAATCATGGTATTGGAAACTTCCCCTGATTTTTTTGATGCTCCTTCTTTAATCAAGGCCAGATTATTCTCTGCTGTGTTCACTTCTTCATTGGCATTGTTAAGCGCCAGTTTAAATGGCATGAATTCACTCTCAGCAATTACCTTCTGATCCACTAATTGTTTCTGGCGGTTGTATGCTGTTTGCGCATCTTCCAATGTAATCTTTGCGCGACTGACGCGGCTTTCCGCTTCATTGAGGCGAACCATGTCGGGGATGATTTTTACTTTAGCAAGCACATCACCTTTGTTTACTTTCTTGCCTGCCTCCACATAAAGCTCGTCTATAATTCCCGACACTCTTGATTTTACATCAATCTCTCTGCGCGGAACAACAGAGCCTGTGGCAACGGTTTTCATTACGATGTTGGTCACAAACGCCTTTTGTGTTGTGAAGACAACCGGCTTCTCTTCGTTTTTGGAGTAGAGGTAATAAAGCGTTCCTCCGAAAATACCAAGGATAATAAGTAAGACAATAATTCTGATTGCGATTTTCATAGGATTGGTTTGTTGATTAACGTAATGGTTTTTATTCTGCTCTTAATGCTTCTACCGGTTTTATTTTTGTTGTTCTGTAAGCAGGGATTAAACCTGCTGTAATTCCTGCTACTACTAATGCTGCCAATGCTTTCAGCGCAACAGCTAAATCAACGCTCGGGTTGCTGAACATTTCGGCTTCTACCTGAAATTCTATTAACCCCCATGCAACTAATTCAAGTAAACCAACGCCTGCTACTAATCCAAAGTATCCGGCAACAAAAGTGAGTATTACTGACTCTAATATTACCTGAACCATAATATTTGCAGGTGTTGCACCGATGGCGCGCTTAATGCCGATTTCCTTGGTGCGTTCTTTTATAATAATAAGCATGATGTTACTGATGCCGATAACACCTGCGAGCAGCGTTGCACCGCCTACAAAAACGGTGAGCCATCTGATGCCGCTGAATACACCAATCATTTGTCCGAATTCTTTTTCTGCATTGAAGGAGCCAAATGCGCGGTTGTCATCGGGGGCAATCTGGTGGCTTTTTTTAAGAACATCTTTTATCTTCTCCTCCACCATCGAGGCTTTGTATTCTGGTTTGGCTGTGATGGCAAACCAGCCGACAATGTTTCCATAGTGGAAGGCATTCTGGAACGTACTGAAGGGGATAAAAATCTCTTCAGTTTCTCTTGCATTCATGTTGGATGTTCCTGCAGTGTTATATAAGCCCACCACCTGAAAATAAACCCCGTTTATGAGTATGTACTTCTCAATCGGGTTTTCGTCTTTGGCAAATAAAACATCGTATACCCGTTTGCCGATTACAGCAACCTTGCGGCTGTCCTTTAAATCTTTGTCGTTAAGAAAACGCCCCTGCATCAGTTTCTTGGGTTGTATCTTCATCATGTCGGGGTAATCGCCAAACACCTCAAATGTGCCTGCCTTGTTGTTATAGGTT
Organism: Chitinophaga pinensis; assembly: GCA_945870105.1. Classification (GTDB taxonomy): domain Bacteria; phylum Bacteroidota; class Bacteroidia; order SXHM01; family SXHM01; genus SXHM01. Next base: position 12,605 of record CAMBRL010000005.1, on the reverse strand, counting down.
ACGTTGTTTCCCTCGCTGTAGCCGTTGAGTTGGTTGCGCGGAGCGAGTACGTCAATCTCCGGGACGTTACGTTTGAGAAGATCGATGTCACCGTTATTGAGGTTAAAGTACCTTCCCGCAGGCAAGCCTTTATAAGATACAGTTGTGTTTTCGGTCCACACATACATGCTGTTGGTTGCAAAGTCACCGAAGCCCTGCATCACACCATTCTCAAGTCCTTTGCCTGCACCAAGCATAATGATGAGCATGAAGATTCCCCAGGACACACCAAGGGCAGTAAGGAACGTACGCAGCTTGTTACGGCTAAGCGTCAGGTAAATTTCATGCCATTTGTCGAGGTCAAACATATCTTATCTATTCGTCACGTAGCGCTACAACCGGTTTAATCTGTGCGGCTTTCATAGCCGGAAATATTCCCGCCAGGGTGCCTGCCACTACCAGTAAAATCGTTGCATATACTGCTATCATAATATCAACTTCCGGCCTGTCGAAGAACTGTGTTGGCGGTATATTCTTTGCCACCGCTTCCAGCAACCCCACTCCGGCAACCAATCCAAAGTAACCCGCCACGGAGGTGATGATAATCGCTTCCTGCACAATTAAACTCACCACTGAGAAGGGCGTTGCTCCCAGCGCTTTTCTGATTCCTATTTCTTTGGTGCGCTCTTTTACTACGATGGTCATAATGTTGCTTACGCCCACAATGCCTGCTATGATGGTTCCTATGCCAATGATCCAGATGAATATATTTACTCCGTCAAAAATGTTGGTGAACTTTTTCAACTCTTTAATTTTGTTGGAGATAAATACAGCGTTCTGGTCTTCGATGGCGAAGTTGTGACGCTCGGCAACCTTTGCCCTTATCTTCTCTGCTATTGCGTTGCTCTCTTCTAATGAAGTGGTGTTGATGGTCATCATAAAATTATCGATGCGGTTTTGCATGCTGAACACCTTTTGAGCCGTTGTGACCGGGAGATAGATCTGCTGCCTTCCTTTCTCGCCTCCGCTGTCGTCAAAGATGCCTACCACCTTTACAGGAATGTTATTGATGCGGATGTATTTGCCGATGGCGTCTTCTTCTTTGAACAATGCATTCTTGACACTTATGCTCAGAATTGTTACTTTTCTGAATCCCATGATGTCGGCCTCATTGATAAAGCGTCCTTCCAGTATTTCGAGTTTTTCGATGTGGCGGTGGCCGGGGTAGGAGGCCCGTATTTCAAAAGAACCCTGCTCGTTCTTGTAGTTTACCTGCGTTTGGCCATAGATGTTGGTCTGCGTTGAGATGTGCACCACTCCCGGCACCGTGCGTTTTATTTCTTCAATGTCGGCATTGGTAAATTGAATATGCCGACCGGGTTTCATGCCGTTGTGCGGCATACTAGTCATCCCGCTATAGACCCAGATGGTGTTGATAGCATCATTGCTGAACTCGTTCTTCAAACCGTTCTCTAATCCGTTGCCTGCGCCCAGCAAAATAATAAGCATGAAGATCCCCCAGAACACACTGAAGGCCGTGAGAAAGGTCCTCAGCTTGTTCTTGCCGATGGAACTAAATATTTCTTCCCATTTGTCTAAGTCAAACAATGTGTTGGTGTGTTCGTGTATTAGTTCTCAATAACCCCATCGCGTAAACGTATCACCCGCTGTGTCATCTCCGAAATATCTTTCTCGTGCGTAACAATGATTACTGTAATCCCTTGTCGGTTTACCTCCTTCAGTATGTTCATCACTTCCAATGACGTCACCGAGTCGAGTGCTCCCGTTGGTTCATCGGCAAGGATAACTTTGGGTTGGGTAATCAATGCGCGGGCAATGGCAACCCTTTGTTTCTGTCCGCCACTCAGCTCGTTGGGCATGTGCTCGGCCCAGTTGCGCAGCCCCATTTTGTCGAGGTATTCCAGTGCCATAAGGTTGCGCTTCTTACGGCTCACGCCTTTGTAGTAAAGCGGCAAAGCCACATTCTCCATCGCGTTTTTAAAACTCACTAAGTTGAACGACTGAAACACAAAGCCGATAAACTGATTGCGGTAGTGCGCTGCCTTTGTCTCGCTCAGGTCTTTTACAAGGGTGTTGTTAAGCAGGTATTCGCCACTATCGTAATTATCTAAGATGCCCAGGATATTGAGCAGCGTTGACTTGCCGCTGCCGGATGAACCCATGATGGACACTAACTCTCCTTCGCGGATGTGAACATCAATCCCTTTCAACACATGGAGCTTGTTATCTCCCATGGTGTAGCTCTTGTTTATGTTTTGCATTTTAATCATCGCGTGCAAAAGTGCTGAGTATTTCTATCATAACAACGATACTTCGTGAGTATTATTGTTAAATTATGTGAAATCTAAATTATCTAATTCTTAACAAGAGAGGTTTAGACTCTATTGCTTTTATCTTTACATTTGCTCTGCTTTTTTTGCAGCGGTATTCCATTGAATAGAATTTTCATCCTCCTTATTTCGGTTTTGTTTGCCTTTACGGGCTTTTCTCAGAACTGGCTTAACACCACTGCTGGCGCTATCCGCCACGTTGAGATCGGTGATTTAGATGTACCCGGAAACGTGATTACCGTTGAGGCACTGGTAACCCGCACGGGCCCCAGTGTGAACATTGTTTCAAAGCATGCAAGCCCATCGGATTTGAATTACCTTCTCCGTGCCGGAGGTTTTGAAATGACTACTACCAATGGCTACGCCAATGTGGTAAACAGCTATGCGCTGGTTGACAATACGCCCTATCATCTGGCGGCTGTTTATGACGGAGCCACCCTTAAATACTACGTTAACGGTTGTCTTACCGGCTCGGCTAACGCAACAGGCAACCTCTTCCAGAACGATTGGGAAACCTCTATCGCCAACCGCGATGATTGCGAGTGCGAACAGTTTGTTGGCTACATTGACGAAGTGCGTATCTGGAACGTAGCCAGAACACAGGCCGAGATACAGGCGAACATGAACAACCTGCCTTCGCCTACTACCCAAGCAGGATTGCTATCGTACCACAAGTTTGAAGGCAGTTACGTTAACGCACAGGGTAACGCAGCCTGGAACGGAACACCTATCGGTGCCGTTACCATGACGAGCAACCCTAACTACACGGCTGCGATACAGACCACCACTGTTGACCTTACGCTCGTTACCGATGTAACGTGCTATGGCGGTAACGATGGCGCGGTGAGTGTTGAGGCCGCAGGCGGAACAACGCCTTACACGTATTCCATTGACGGGGTAAACTTTCAGGCATCACCAGACTTTACGGGCTTAACGGCAGGATTGTACACCATTACCGCACAATCAGGAACGGGTTGCATTGCAACGGTAGATGCTACCGTTACCGAGCCTCCCCAGATAACCTTTACGCTTACTTCTGCTGTTGATGCCAGTTGCAACGGTGGTGCTGACGGCACGATTACCGTTGCCGTTGTTAACGGTTTTCCTACGTTCAGCTATTTGTGGGACAACGGACAAACCACCAACCCTGCAACGGGTCTGGCAGCGGGAACCTACACCGTTACCGTTACCGATGATGACGGCTGTACGGCCGACACATCTTATTCTATGAGTGAGCCGCCCGCTATAAGTGTATCGGTTACGGCTTCTACGCCAACACTTTGTTTCGGAGGCAGTGACGGAACAGCCAATGCTGCTGCTCTGGGCGGAAGCTCGCCCTATACCTACGTGTGGGACAATACCGAGACAGGCGACTTTGCACAGTTTCTGGATGCAGGCAATCACGTTGTTACGGTTACGGACGACAACGGCTGCACTGCCACTGACGATGTAACAATTACCGAGCCCACCGAACTTACAGCCAACATAACGGCACAAACACTTACTACCTGCTTTGGCGGCAGCGATGGCTCGGCCACCGTTACGGCTGCAGGAGCAACACCTCCTTATCTTTATCTGTGGAGTAACGGAGAAACAGACGCCACTGCCGTATTACTGGGCGCCAACAGCTACTCGGTAACCGTTACCGATAACAACAACTGTACGGCAGTTACCTCCGTAACCATTGCACAGCCTGCGCAGCTTACCGCAGTGATCAACGCCTTTGCCAATATAAATTGTTACGGTGGTAATGACGGCTTTGCAACGGTTGCAGCCGCTGGCGGAACACCCGGATATACCTACCTTTGGGCTGACGGGCAAACCACCACCACCGCATCCAATTTGGTTGCCGACTTTTACGATGTAACGGTTAACGATGCCAATGGCTGCGCTGCCACCGGCAGTATTATCCTTACCGAACCTGATACCATTCTTGCGAGTATGCAATCGTTTACCATGGTTAGCTGCAACGGAGGCAGCGATGCCACTGCAACAGTGGTAGCACAGGGAGGCACCAATACTTTTTCTTATGCCTGGAGCAACGGACAAACCAACGCCACCGCCACCGGCCTTGCCGCAGGAAATTATACGGTTACCATTACAGACGGCAACGCCTGTTCGGTGCAATTAGCGCACACTGTTATTGAACCTGATGTATTGACCGCTTCGGTTATTTCATCGGTAGATGTAAACTGCTTTGGCGGAAGTGACGGAGAGGCTACCGTGCAGGCGCTTGGCGGTTTTCCGCCTTATTCGTACTCCTGGTCTTCGGGGGGTAATCAGGCAACGGACTTTAACCTGATTGCCGGAAACAACACTGTGTCTGTGATAGACATTAATGGCTGCATCGCCAACGCGAGTGTGGTATTGGCGCAGCCTACACAGTTGCAGATGGCGGCTTCTATGCCTACCACCATTTGTTTGGGAAGCAACACTACTATTACTGCCAATGCCATAGGCGGGGTGCAGCCCTACACGTTTACCTGGAACAATGGTTTTGTAGGAAACTCGCAAACCGTAGGTCCTAACCAAAACACCAACTACTATGTTACGGTGCGCGATGCCAACAACTGCATTGCCGGACCTGATACAGTTCAGGTGTTGGTTCGTTCTGCCATTACCGTAACCATTTCACCTTCGTTTGAGATTTGTCTGAATGAGAGCGGACAGGTAACATCCTCTGCCTCGGGTGGCGATAACAATCTGACCTACACGTGGGACAACGGGCTGCCTGCCACTACCGGTCCGCACACCGTTACACCCGATACCACAACAACGTATACCCTTACCGTTACCGATGGATGCGGAACGCCCGCAGGACTTGCCACTGTTACGGTTACGGTTAACCCCTTGCCCGTTGCGTTATTCTCTTCTGAAGACACTACGGGCTGTGTGCCGCTGCCGGTGCAGTTTGATAATGCCACTACTATTGAATCGGGAACTGTAACACAGTATCAATGGAGCTTCGGAGTGGTGGAAACGTCTTCACTGCCCAACCCGCTGATAGTATATGATGTGCCCGGAACGTATGATATATCCCTGATTGCCATCTCCAATAAAGGATGCCGCGATACGTTTGAGCTATTAGATTATATCATTTCGCGCCCGGTGCCCATTGCAGACTTCAGCCTTGACCCCGAGATAACACCCATTGTTTCACCGGAGATAAAATTCACCGACCTTTCAATAGGCGCAAGCATCTGGGAGTGGACCTTTGGTGACGGTGACTCCTCTAGCATCAGTTCGCCTATACACACCTACCGCGATACAGGAACCTATTACGTTTACCTGCACGTTGAGAACGATTACGGCTGCTTTTCCGATGCCTTCCACCGCGTTATCATCAATCCTTTTCCTACCATCTGGGTACCGAGTGCCTTTACGCCCGATGATGACGGCATCAACGATGTGTGGATGCCCAAAGGCTCTGATATCTATGAGTACGAACTGAGGGTGTATAACCGCTGGGGCGTACTCATGTTCTATACCAACGATGTCTTTCAGGGCTGGGACGGTATCTCACCCAAAGGCGTGAAGGAAGCCATGCAGGATGTGTATGTCTATACCATCTACTTCCGTGACGAAGCCGGCAAGCAGAATAGGATTGCCGGGAACGTGACGTTGATTAGGTAGCGCGGGTTGACCACCCCCTCGTTCCCCCTCCTTGCAGGAAGGAGGGGGAGGCCGTGATGCCTGACATCTTAACGGTGTTGTTATACTTACTTTATTGAATGATAGCTTGCGTTTGAAAGCGTGCTCTGTTCCCCTCTCCTTTTTTTAAGGAGAGGGGTTAGGGGTGTGGTCGCTTACACCACCTCCACCACAATGTGTGTCACTACTCCGCTGTTGTTTACGGCAGTAAGGTAGCGGTGGGTGCCATAGTTGCTTACGTTAAACTCGCTGATTACTGCCTTCTGGTCTTGGTTGGTGGTGCGTATTACTGCCGTGCTGTCGGTGCCGCCTGCGGTGGTGGCGAGGTAGAAGACTACCGGTCCTTCACCATCTACTTTGAGGCGAAGCTCGTCATCGGCAACGAAGGTACGCACCAACACGGGCTTGGTTTCGCCAATGGCAAGCGTGGCATTGTACGTGCTTTGCTGTTTATCGCGCAGCGTTTGCAGGTCTATCAGGGTGTTGCACATAGTTTCGCGCTCCGGGTAATAGTTATCCATAACCCATGCCGTGTCGCGGTACTGCATGGTCATGATTTCAATACGGGCGGTCTCTACGTTTCCGCTGCCGTGTTTGGTTTCGGCTATGGCACCTTCCTGATTATCGCGGGCGGTGTCTAACAACAGGTAGGCGGCATCTACTTCTGCTTTAACGATTGCCAGTGCAGGGTCTATGCCTATGTTAAGGCTCAGGATGCTGAAGGCATTGATGTTGGCATCTACACCGCCTGAGTTAAAGGGTTTGCGTCCGTTTGGAAAGATAGCTTTATAGCGTGGTGTAGTTTTTGGGTAAACCACCTGTATGGCTACCTCCCAATCCACAATCTTGAGTTTGGCAATTTTGAGCTGTTGCTTTACGTTCAGGGTTTGTCCTTCCTGACTTCCGCCTGCGCTTACCCACTGGTTGTATTTGTTGATGAAGTTAAGGTGCAGGGGATGGTAGCGGTTGTAAATGATAAGCAGCGCAGCTTCGTGCGATGAGGCTGCCTGCAAAGCCGAGTCATGATAGTTGCTGAGTTTAAGGGCTTTTTTGTAGCTCTTTTTTGTTGCCGATATAAATTGGTCGTCAACGTATTTCCAGGTCTGTTCCATGATGAGGTGGTTTTAAGGGTTTATAATTAAAGAAGAAGAACGTTTGTATAAATTCATTGAATAAAGCTCTTTGGCAGAGGTGTTGTTCGACCCCGAATGGGGTCGCATATTAATAGAACATTGTTTAGCTATAAACATACAACCCCGTACGGGGTTGAACACAGGTAAAAAACTTGCCGCAGTGCAGTCGGCAGTCGCTGACTGCAGTAAATCGCCCTCCGCACTATAGTCAACAATCGCTGACCACAGTAAATCGTTCTCCGCAGTGTGGTCGGCAGTCGCTGACCACAGTAAATTGCCCTCCGCAGTGTGGTTGGCAGTCGCTGACCGCAGTGAAGAAGAATTTACGCTTTGGTTGTTCATTGCCTTTAGATTAAAATCGGGAACAAAGGAAGGGTATTGAAAAGCAAAACGCAGTGCGATTTCGCACAAAATGCAAGTCGTAATTAATTTCTTTTATCGGCTGAGCATTCCGCGAGAAGCACCTAAATGAGAGGCGATAAATGTTTTTGGCGCAGTGTTAGCCACTGTGCCGTGGTGCTTCAAAAAGTGGTTGTACCGCTCGGCTACACTCAGGGTGGCAAGTTCCGTTGCATGCTCATCGGCAAACAGGTATCTGGTATGTAAAAAAGCGAGCAGCAACTCTTTCTCGTAAGCGGGTGGCAGCAGGTTTTTCAATACATCACGGTCTATCACCAACACGGTTGAGGCTTGTAAGGTTATAACACTGCAACACGATGTTATATCTTCGTGATAACTCTTGTAGGCAGTAACCAATTGGTCGGGTTCATAAAAGGAGGATACATACGCTGTGCCTGCGGCATTGGTGGCAATGGCATACAGTACTCCGCTTACTACAAAGCCAATCTGTTTGCAATGCCTGCCTTCTTCGGCAAAGCATTCGCCTTTTGCAAGGTGCAGTTCAGTAGATTTAGCAATCAGTTCGTTGATTTCCGTTTCCGTAAGATCGGTGTGTGTTAGCAGAAACGCTTTGAATTTCTGCTGGTTAGTGCTTAGATTCATGGTGTAGTTTTTTACAAAGGGAAATAAATTTATGAAAAACAGGTGTGCGAAATCGCACTTTTTTAGGGCGGAGGTGGTTTTATAGGGGGAAATTGTTAGGTTTGGGGTAGAAAACAGAAAGAGAACAATGAAGCAAATTATTTATATAGTATTATCTTTTTGCTTTGCCTTCTGCTTTAACGAAGCAGTTTGTCAGCAAGGCTATATATTACAATCAAGCTATGGTGGTAATTATGGGGAGGAAGTAGCAGGGGTTATACCAAATGCGCTTAATGATTTAATAATAGTCGGACCTTCAAGCAGCTTTCCTAATACTCCTCCGATTGGAATTAATGCACAATTCTATATCACAAAAATAAGCGAAGCAGGCAATCAGGATTGGGGCGTTGTTGAAGGTGACTTAAGCGAATTAGATATACCCTACTCAGCAATTAAAACCTATGATAACAATTATCTTGCAGTAGGCTATGCTTCTTATCAGGGTTCGCTCAATCAAATACCGGGTGATATTAGGTTACTGAAGGTTGATGAAGCCGGCAGCATCATCTATTCTAAGTTAATAGAGTATGGTAGGGTAACAAGCGAGGCTCATGATATTTGTTATACTGATGATGGTAATTACATGATAGCAGGTGCACGGATTGACAGCTTTGCATGGAAGCATTATCCGCTACTTACCAAGATTGATGAAAATGGTGATGTTATTTGGGCAAAAGATTATAAGCAGGATACTATAGTTGCAATCTATCGGGTAAGGCAAGCCCCGGATGGGGGTTATTTTGCGGTTGGTCAAGGAACTACTTATTCATCTTTCCTTCTAAGATATACCGAAGACGGAGAGGTGATATGGTGGAGGGACCTTCGTGGGATAGGATTATTTTATGACGGAATAGAAACGATTTATGATTTGGAAGTTAACTCATCGGGCAATCCTGTTCTGATTGTTAACGGACACTTTAACGGATTTAATGCATTTGAGTGCGTTAATCAGGCAGCAGAGTTTTCATATATATTGGAAATGAATTCCAACGGTGGAGTAGTTCAACGTAAGATATATTGCAGCACTGATCAAGGTCCTGTTGTATTCAATGATATGTTGATAACTGCAGACGGGGGTCTGCTGCTTTCTTTGCGAACAGGAATATTAAAGCTTAATGCTGACTGGAACACCGAATGGCAACTTGACGATATATTTGACAACAGTAATAATTACCATATTAAAAAAGTGGGTCAGTTTGAAGATAACAGCTTCTATGCAGTTGGTGAGCTGGGAGTTGGAAATAATAATACTGATTATTTTATTGTCAGAATTTCTCAGGATGGAGTTAATGCTGTAACAACAATAAGTGGAGGTAAAGAACTACTGCTTTATCCCAACCCACTTTACCTAAACTCTGTCACCGCTCAGCTTACCCTGGAAACCACCCTCCACTCCGCCACTCCCCTCCAAACCGAAATCCGCAACCTGCAAGGACAGCTTGTTTACTCCCATACTGAAAATGCTGCCGCAGGCATGTATAAGAAAACGATAGAGCTAAACCTTGCAGCAGGTATGTACTACCTAATGCTGCAAAGCAGTGAGGGCAGGGTTACTAAGAAGGTGGAGGTGGTGAGGTAACGTCATTGCGAGGGTTTTTCACCCGAAGCAATCTCCTATTCATAGTCATTACTTCATTCCATGAGATTCCTCGCTCTGCTCGGAATGACAGCCTTATTATAAGTAGTAAAGGGATAGAGCAGGCGCGCGAAGCGCGCCTGCTCTATCCCTTTACTTTCTCCTGTCCTCCTTGTCATTCCGAGCGCAGCGAGGAATCTCTTCAACATACCACTATACTCTTTCAGCGCAGGCTCGTCACCCTGAACTTGTTTCAGGGTCTTGCATTAAGATGCTGAAACAAGTTCAGCATGACGGTATTACTTCGCAACAATCAAAGTCTTCCCCGTCCTTCCCCTATCCGTAGTAAGCGCACAATAATAAACCCCGCTTCGGTAGTTGCTGGTGTTGATAGCAATACTGTGTTTGCCTTTTGGTAATTGCGTATTCAGCACCTTGTCAACCAGTCGCCCCATCTCGTCATAAATAACAAGTTCCGCTTTAGTATTCTCAGGCAACTCAAATGCAATAGTAGTATTGTCATTAGCCGGGTTAGGAAAAACATTGAACATTAAACATTGAACATTAAACTCACTTACCCCAACCACCTCCGCCACCGAAGTATAGTTAGTAGTATACAGTCCGTTGCCATGCGTAGCTATAACGGTAAAGCCGTCAGAGGCGCGTGTCTCCAGGGCAGTAACCACCACGTTGCCGATGGTGTTGGCTCCCTGTTGTATCCAAACGGTGCTGTCGGCTATCATCGTGTCGGTGGCATATAGTCCCGTGCTGGCGCCAACTAAATAAACCGTTCCGTCAGCCACCGGCAAGATAGCCGCGGTGCGTATGGAAGGACCGTTGCCGCTTCCGCTCTGCGTTTGCTCTAAGTTGCCGGCTACCTTTTTCCAGTTGGTACCTCCGTTCTCGGAATAGTAAATACTGTACACCTTATAATTAGAGAACACCACCATCACCTTGTCGGCATCGCGCGGGTCAACTGCTATGGCACTTACATACCCTGCCGAGGGCATTCCCGTGAAGGTTATTTCTGTTGGTGTAGGATTTCCGGTGTTGGCATTATTCATCTTGTAAACCTTCTTCTTGTCGGTGCCGAAGTATAAACGGTGTGCCGGACCTGCCGTGCTTACTGCCATTGCCGTAATGTTCATGTTGGTATCGGCAAGACTAAAGCTGTATTGGCTCCATCCCGTGCTGATGGTGTCCCACGCTCCGTCAAGCGGAATAGAAGCAAGGTCATCATTGCGCCACAGGTCTTCGCCCACGCTTAAATAGATGATGTTGTTATCCACCGGGTCCATCACAAAGGGATTGATGAACTGGTAATCATCTTTGTTGGGTCCGATAGGGTCAAACCGTCTGAACGCTGTTACACTACCGTTTCCGTCCAGCGTTGCCTTCATCATTTTACCCTGCTGGCGCGAGAAGTAATAGGCTCCGCCACCATCTTCTACTGCACAATAAGAGCCATCGCCTTGTGAAGGGAAGGTCCAAATTGCCTGCGGGTCGCTGGAGTTGGTCCACCACGAGCCCCAGTCCTGAAGCCCGCCTGTGATTACATCACTGCCGGGTGTTCCGTGGTCAATGCCCAGCGTGTAGTACTGTGAGGTGTAGTAGCCACTGTTCAGCGAAGTCCATGCTACATTCCCTGCAAGGCAGTCGGTAGTTTTGTACATTCCTCCATCGCATGCCGAGTACAATACATCAGGATTACTGGGCAGGAACGCAATGTTATGCTGGTCGGGATGGTGGTCGGGATACTCGGTATAGAAGGGCAAGGTAGAGCCAATGCCATAGCCGCCAATCTGCGCAGTGTTGGTGTTGGTTGTAAAGCCATCGATAGAGCGGTAGAGGTTGGTGCCGCCTAAAAACACCATGTCGGAGTTGCCGGGCATAACGCGCACCAGCATATCATAAGAACCCTGCACCACAATGTTACCCAATGCGCTTCCGTCATAGGGCATGTTAAGAGAGAGGTCAGTCCAGAAGCCTCCGCTGCTGTCTCCGTTTCCGCTCAGGTATTCGTATTTCCAAAGGGAGACCCAGTTGGTGTCGCCCCTGAAGTCTAAGGAAGCTAATCCATAGCCCGGAGTGTGCGAGAAGAAGTAAACCACATCTTCGTCATTAGGGTCAATGCCGATAACCGTTCTGTCATACACTGCGGGCCAGTGCAGCGTGTCGCTGCCATCATAAAAGTTGAGTGGGGTAATGTTTACAAAGCCGGCTGTGCCATCTTCGGAGCGCCAGATACCGCGCTTCTGTCCGTCACTGCTCATGGTGGCATACACCGTGCCCGTAGAGGCAACGGCTACATCACTGAAGTATGAATCAGAGCCCGAAACCGAACTGCTGAGCATAGCGGTCCAGTTATCGCCACCGTCAGCACTTTTGTAGATGGCACCGTAGGTGGCTGCAAACACCGCGTCTTCCGAAGTACTCGGGTGCGTTGCCATATTCCATATCACCTGCCAGTTGGTAGTAAAGGTTTGTGCGTTACCGACTGCAGTAGTTGAAAGCGGGTTCCAGCTCATACCGCCATCAGTTGACTTAAATACTCCGTCACCAAGGTAAAATGCCTCACCGCCACTGGCAGAGGTTCCGTAACCCTCACCCGTGCTGTAATACCAGGTGTTTGTCTTTCCCGTGCGGGTGTCCTGCACGATGGAGGTAACGCCAAGGTATTGGGTAGGGGAGGTAACTTTAGTCCACGATGTTCCCGCGTCATGGCTACGGTATAAACCACCCGAAACGCTTCCGGCAAACAACACATAATCGTTGGTAACATCAATCGCCAGTGCGCGTGTTCGTCCGCCCACGTTGTAAGGTCCCTGCAAAACAAAGTCCTGTCCCTGTGCCGTCTTCTCTTGACTGTAATCC